>JAHRWB010000153.1 GCA_019090385.1 Pseudomonadales bacterium
CGGCTTCCATCAGCTCGTTGCGCTGTTGGTAAATTACCTGACGCTGGTCATTTGCAACATCATCAAACTCTAGCAAATTCTTTCTTATATCAAAATTGTGCCCTTCAACTTTTCTTTGGGCTTTTTCTATCGCATTGGAAACCATCTTGTGCTCCAGCGACTCTCCCTTCTCGAGACCCAGAGAAGCCATCATCCCGCGCATTCGCTCCGATGCAAAAATCCTCATCAGATTATCCTGCATAGACAGGTAAAAGCGCGAAGATCCTGGATCACCCTGGCGCCCTGAACGCCCTCTCAACTGGTTATCTATCCGCCTCGATTCATGCCGCTCGGTACCAATAATGTGCAATCCACCTGCATTCAGCACGTCCTGGTGCAACTTCTTCCACTCTTCGGAGAGTTTCTTTATTTCACCCTCACCCAGATTCTCAAATTTGGCAAGCTCTGCCTCCAGGTTGCCACCCAGAACGATATCTGTTCCCCTTCCTGCCATGTTGGTCGCAATAGTAACCACGCCCGGTTTACCTGCCTGAGCAATAATATCTGCCTCACGCTCGTGCTGCCGTGCATTAAGCAAACTGTGAGTAATTTTTCGTTTATTTAGCTCCGCTGATAACAATTCTGACGACTCTATTGAGGCCGTCCCTACAAGTACCGGCTGTCCACTCTTTGTGCGTGATTCAATATCCTTGGCGATAGCATCATATTTTTCAGGAACCGTTGAATACAATAAATCATTGAAATCTTCGCGAACCATTTCCCTATTGGTTGGAATAACCACAACTTGCAAACCATAAATTTGATTGAACTCAAAGGCTTCAGTATCAGCCGTACCCGTCATACCAGATAGATTGGAATAAAGTCTGAAATAGTTTTGAAAAGTCGTTGAAGCCAAGGTCTGAGACTCATTCTGAATCTTTACACCTTCCTTTGCTTCCACCGCCTGATGAATGCCCTCGGACCAGCGCCTTCCAGGCATGGCCCTTCCGGTATGCTCGTCCACAATCATTATTTCATCATCCTGCACCATATAGTCCACATCACGTTTAAATATGATGTGTGCCTTTAGCGCCGCATGAACATGATGCAACAAACCCAAATTGGTTGCCGAGTACAAACTGTCATTGATATCCAGCAAGCCCATTTGTTGCAGCTCAGCTTCAATCTTTTCGTGGCCGGACTCGGTTAATTCTACCTGACGGCTTTTCTCATCGAGAATAAAGTCACCTGGCTCAAGGATTCCTTCATCATCTGTCTCTGTGCCGACCTGTGCCTTTAACTTAGGCACAAGGCGATTAATGGTTTTGTATAACTCTGTATTTTCCTCGGTGGGCCCGGAAATAATAAGTGGTGTTCGCGCTTCGTCGATCAGGATGGAATCAACTTCATCAACAATGGCAAAATTGAGACCACCTTGAATACGGTCTTCAACCGTAAACGCCATATTGTCTCTGAGATAATCAAAACCGAATTCGTTATTCGTGCCATAGGTAATATCCGAGTTATATGCCACGTGCTTTTCAGCCGCTCCCTGCCCGATTGGATAACACCCACAGTCAATCCGGCTGCTCGATATATCGGTCCCATCCACTCGGAATCCCGTCTGGCCAGGTAATCATTGACGGTTACTATATGAACACTTTTTTCAGCAAGCGCATTTACATAGGCAGCCAGCGTTGCCACCAACGTTTTACCTTCGCCAGTGCGCATTTCCGCGATTTTTCCTTCGTGTAGAGTAATTCCGCCGATCAGCTGGGTATCAAAATGCCGTGTACCATTTACTCGCTTGGCAACTTCCCGGACCAGAGCAAAGGCCTCAGGGAGCAAACTATCGAGGCTTTCACCCGCTTTATGGCGATCCTTGAATTCCTGTGTTTTGTGTGGAAAATCCGTATCCTGCAATTCGCTCATTGCAGGTTCAAAAGTATTGATTTCGCGAACGACAACTCCCATGCGCTTCAATTCACGAGAGTTTTTACTTCCGATGACTTTTCTGAGCAAGCCCCCTAACATGGACGGCTCCAACTGGTTAAAGGCGGCATCTTACCTCTTTTCACCTACGCGAGTTAAGCAAAGACTCAGAAATTTCAGGCTGGAACATCCGTATCTAGATTAAGCTCGCTCGTTTAAGAGCGAGAACGCTGACGGGCTACATATTGTTTGGGGTCAACTTTACGACCATTTTTCAAAACTTCGAAATGCACGTGGGGACCAGTTGACCGCCCGGTACTACCAATGTGACCAATTACCTGGCCCCGCTTAACTACATCTCCAGCCGAAACCAGCAATTCACGGTGATGGCCATAACGTGTTCTGTATCCACCACCGTGGTTTAACTCCACCAATTTGCCATAACCATTTCGATCATCAGCAAACACCACCACACCAGATGCCACAGCAATAACGTCTGCCCCTTCTATTCCGGCAAAATCTACACCGGCATGCCATGCCATACTACCGGTAATCGGATCCACGCGACGTCCGAACCGTGAAGACATCCAGCCCTTGGATATGGGACGACCGGCCAGCTCAATATCCTGCTGAAATTTCCGCTGCACAAGCAACGACTCAAGTAATTCAAGTTGGTCCTCACGGGCTTTCAGCTGCTTTGATAACTGATCTACCGTAGACAAATATTCGGGCGCACTAATAACTGTAGGAAAAGCACTGCGCTCAAGTCCATTTTTAGGCCCTATGCCCAGCTCAGGGCCACCCAGGGCCGGAGTTTCATTAAACCTGAATTCGCTTTGATCTATCTTGGCCACTTCCGTAACGCGTTCTCCCAGAGCTTCCATGCGCAGAAGCCGTGCCTGCATAATGGCCAATCGCCTACCTACAGCGGCCATTTCTACACTCGATTGCTCCTTTAAAACTTCAACCACACGACCATATTCGCCCATTTCTGCTTTATATATCGCGATAGTCTGGGCATCCAGGAGATCTTCATTGGCCAATTTATAGAGTATGAAGGCATTTCCAGCAAAACCCGCCAGTACCACCAATAAACAACTCAATATGACATTTCTGGACAGACTGAATGATCTGGCTCGACCTTCGGTCTCTTTGAACAGTATTATTCGCATTTAGTACCTATAATCAATACAACACACTATAGTCGCAACTATAGTTCAAATTAAGCAAACATATCATATGTTAAACTTACGTCGGCCAGTGATCTATTAATGCCTAATAAAAAGATAATCGATATCCTCGCATTAGGCCAGCAAAGCTACACTCCACTTGCCTATCTTCTCAAACAATCTAGACTTCAGGCGAGCTGGACTTCTCAACTTAGAAACCTTCTACCTCCCGAACTTGCTGTGCATTGCACAGTACGTGAACTACGCCACACCACAATGATCATACAGACCAGTGACGCCACCTGGGCCACCCGACTTCGATTCCAGCAGCTCAGTCTTATTGAGAACCTGAATAAACTCGCTGACTTCACACATATCAGCGACATTCGCATACAAGTTGTTGCGGCAAATAAAAAAATGGGAAAAATCCGGGAATAACTGCCTGGAAGCAAGAGAATCAGGCAAATGCCGAGCTTAAACTCGATGCAGTCACGGTTTCGCCAAGAGTAACGAGTTCCCAGGTATCAGGTTCTTGCAGAAGCTTATTCAGCAGGAGATTGTTCATTCTATGGCCAGATTTGTAGCCTTTGAACTTGCCAACAATATTATGCCCCAGAAGATATAAATCACCCAGAGCATCTAACATTTTGTGTTTTACGAATTCATCCGGATATCGCAAGCCACTTTCATTCAGAATTCGACTGTCATCCACAACCACAGTATTGTCTAAACAGGCACCCCGGGCCAAATCCATGGACCTCAGCTGCTCTATGTCAGCCAAAAACCCAAAAGTCCGAGCCTTTGCCAGCGTATTTTCAAAGGTCATACCGGAAAACTCTACTCGCGCAAATTTTGGGTGATTACGAAATACGGGATGATCATATTCCAGCTGATATTCCATGCAAAAACCGTCATAGGGCATCAGGCAGGCACTTGCGCTTGCATCGGCCACCTGAACCTTCTGGAGTATGCGAATAACTTTTTTAGGCATTGATAACACCCGGGTTCCAGCAGACTGGATGAGAGTGACAAACGGTGCTGCGCTGCCATCCATCACAGGTAGCTCTGGCGCGTCAGTTTCTACAACAACGTTATCAATGCCCAAGCCTGCGAACGCGGCCATCAAATGCTCGACAGTAGAAACTTTAACACCGCCCTGACATAAAGACGTTGCAAAGTTAGTATCTGTCACGTTTTCAACCGTTGCAGCAACACTCACATCGCGCAATTTTGAGTCAGACAACCCCATGTCTGTCCGTCGAAACAATACACCGGTGCCCGCAGGAGCGGGATGCAGGCTGATACTAACTTTCGCGCCGGAATGAAGTCCCACGCCCGTGGCGCTAGCCATACGTTTCAACGTTCGTTGATATATCATTAACCCAGACCACCCTCTAGCCCCACATCCAAGTGAAGCGTACGTAAACAGGTATACCTACACTGACCTTCTAGTCAGCCTGACGCCTTAAAAAAGCAGGTATGTCCAAGTAATCCATGTCGGCCGCTTCAACCGTATCAAAGGACCGCTCAACTCGGGGCGCTTTCTGACGCATAACAGTTGGCCGATCGAGATCTGAATAATCTGTTGCACCACCCATGGCGGCTTCAAACTCAGTGTTCTCAACAACAATCTTGGGCCGAACTATACCACCCAGGCCTGTAGCAACTACCGTTACCTTAACGTTATCTCCAAGTGACTCGTCAATCACTGTGCCCACGACCACTGTTGCTTCATCGGATGCAAATTGCTCAATCGTGTCGCCAATTTCAGCAAACTCGCCAATACCCAAATCCGGCCCAGCAGATACATTTACCAGAATGCCCCTGGCACCATGCAAATCTATATCTTCCAACAGTGGACTACGAACAGCTGCTTCTGCAGCATCTTTGGCGCGATTCTCCCCGGAAGCCTGCCCTGTACCCATCATAGCCATACCCATCTCTGACATCACCGTACGCACGTCAGCGAAATCCACGTTAATCATTCCCGGCTTCATGATCAAATCTGCAATGCCCTGTACCGCGCCTAACAAAACATCATTGGCTGCAGCAAATGCTTCGAGCATACTGGTTCGCTCACCTAAAACAGCCAGAAGCTTTTCGTTTGGAATAGTAATCAGCGAATCCACATAATTCGACAACTCAGTAATGCCTGCATCGGCAACATCGTTGCGTTTCTCAAAGCCAAAAGGCTTGGTGACCACCGCGACTGTCAATATACCCATATCGCGAGCAACCTCAGCAACTACCGGTGCCGCTCCTGTTCCAGTGCCTCCCCCCATGCCGGCGGTAATAAAAACCATATCAGCACCTTGTAACACCTCTCCAATGCGCTCTCTATCTTCTAAAGCAGCCTCACGTCCCAATGCTGGATTAGCTCCAGCACCCAGACCCTTGGTAAGGGCCCCACCCAACTGCAACAATGTTTTTGCATCCACACTCTGGAGAGCCTGTGAATCCGTATTGGCGGCAATAAAATCGACACCTTCAACACTTTTTGCAAGCATATGCTTTACAGCATTACCACCGCCACCACCAACACCTATTACCTTGATGATCGCACTTTGGGGTCCGCTATCAACGAGTTCAAACATTTTTCTATCTCCTGGCTATCGCCATCACGCTACTGGGGATCAAACTACCAGCAATATTTCTCACAATATGTCGCATAGTCTGAATCTCAAAAATTATCTCCCAACCACTTTCTTAGGCGGCTTAAGAAACTAAACGAAAATGCACCAGTTCGAGCATAATTTTCTTCTTCCCTGGTACGGCCATACAGTAGCAGTCCTACACCCGTCGAATAGACCGGATTCCTTACAATTTCTTTCAGGCCAGACACATGTTTCGGCCAGCCCAAGCTCACAGGCATATGAAATATTTCTTCAGCAAGATCCACAGCCCCTTCCATTTTTGAAGATCCGCCCGTCAACACGATTCCGGCAGCTATCAAATCTTCATATCCGCTGCGACGCAGCTCTGCCTGAACCAATGTGAATAGTTCATCGTACCTCGGCTCAACAACTTCGGCCAGTGCTTGACGAGATAAATTTCGTGGTGGTTTATCACCCACACCCATCACCTTGATTGTTTCGTCGGACTTAGCCAATTGAGTTAACGCACAGGCGTATCGAATTTTTATCTCTTCAGCATTTTTAGTCGGCGTTCTAAGCGCCATTGCTATATCGTTTGTAACCTGATCACCAGCAATAGGTATAACTGCAGTATGACGAATCGCACCATCCGTAAAAATAGCTATATCAGTAGTCCCACCACCAATATCCACCATACATACGCCCAAATCTCTTTCATCATCAGTCAATACAGCGTAACTGGAGGCAAGTTGCTCCAAAATGACATCCTGGACCTTTAATCCACAGCGCTCGATACATTTCACGATATTTTGTGCTGCATTTACAGCGCAGGTAACCAGGTGAACCTTTGCCTCCAAACGAACGCCAGACATACCCAGCGGCTCTTTTACGCCTTCCTGATCATCAATCACATATTCCTGGGGTAAAATATGCAGCACCTTCTGATCGGCAGGAATAGCAACCGCCTGTGCCGCATCGATAACTCGCTCAATATCCTGATTATAAACCTCGCCATCTTTGATGGCGACGATACCATGAGAATTAAGACTGCGAATGTGGCTCCCTGCAATACCGGCATACACAGTATCGATCTGGCAACCGGCCATAAGTTCAGCCTCTTCTACCGCGCGCTGAATAGATTGCACAGTTGATTCAATGTTTACCACCACGCCTTTTTTTAATCCGCGTGAGGGATACGAGCCAATACCCAGTATCTCTATCCCCCCGTCCACTGTAACCTCCCCAACAATAGCAGCAATCTTGTTGGTCCCAATGTCCAGCCCAACAAGTATCTTGGGTTTAGCTTCATGCGCCATTATCGTCTCTCGCCAATCACTAGGTCATTCACAGCCAGAGCCAAACCATCGCCACTTAGTGAAGCATCAGTCCATTTCACGGCAACACCATTCTGGTATCGAGCATCTACCCGGGCAATCTGTTCAAGATTATATTGCAATGACTTATTATAAACCCGTACAAATCGTGCCAGGCGTCCATTTAACTCATCCGTGCCCAAAGCAACCTCCAGACCACCACCAAACTGGACCCGCCAACTTCCCTGAGCATCCTCATACAGCTCTACAATTTTTAGATGCGTATGTTGAATAACATCATTCAGCCCTTCAAAAACACGCATAGCGCTAATTGCACTGGCATGCTGAACAAAAAAACGGGGCAAATTCGCATTGGGTAAGTCAGGATCAAGCACAACCTGCCCAGATGCGGACAAATACCCTGATCCATTCCAGCGAGCCACAAGGCTCTGCCTGGTAACGTGAAGCCTGAGCTTATCAGGCCAGACACGATGAACTTCCACCCCTCCTGGCCATGACAGCGCCATTACTGAAGCAACCACTTCGTCCAAGCGAACTAATACAAAACCTTCACGTATATGATCAGCAACAACCTCTCTTATTTGCTGTTTCTCTCCGCTGTTTAACAAGCCTTCCACAGACACTCGCGCTATGGGCCATTGATCGACCATCAAAGTTCCCACCAGCCACTTTGTCATCGCAAAGAAAGCCATGAGAGGCAATAAGTAAATTCCAATTTTTTTGAGCGTAACATTCATGTTACTTCTTCCTGGCATGTTGAAGCGCCCTGCTGCATACTTTGCAACTTCAACAAGTGCATGGAAATTTGATTAACATTGCCTGCACCCTGAACGATGAGCACATCATCCGGCTGTAATAATTGAGGCAAAAGCTCCAAGGCTTCCTCAGTATTTTCGGCATACACGGGATTTAGTGAACCCCGATCACGTAACCCTTGTGCAAGCGCATGACTGTCCGCCCCGGGAATTTCTTTTTCTCCGGCCGAATAGACCTGTAACAGCAGCAAAGCATCTACACCACCCAGCTCTTTAACAAAATCGTCATAAAGTTCATGCGTCCTCGAATAGCGATGGGGCTGAAAGGCCATAACCAATCTTCTATCCGGCCATACCTGACGGGCAGTCTGAATAACAACCTTCAATTCCGTGGGATGATGCCCGTAATCGTCTACTAAAGTGAATACAGCAGTGGAATTCCTGTCATCCTCGACAAGAGAGCAGAAAGAAACCTGCTCTTCCACCTGAAAACGCCTATCAACGCCTTCAAAATTCGACAACCCCGCTATGATAGCTTCATCAGATACACCTTCTTCCGTTGCAACAGCAACAGATGCAAGTGCATTCAAGACATTGTGCATACCCGGATTATTAATCACCAAGTCTAAAGTCTTGGCGCCTTCCGGCCGTGCAACACGAAATGCCCAGCTTAGCCCATGACAACTAATATCTGTGGCCCTGAAATCTGCTTCTTCTGATAATCCATAAGTAATAATAGGACGCGCCAGGCTATCCACCAGATCCATTATATTTTCATCATCAATGCATAACACCACTGCACCATAAAATGGCAGTCGCTGTACAAATTCAACAAAGGTAGACTTCAATACGTCAAAGTCTCCCCCATAGGTTGCCATGTGGTCTCGATCGATATTTGTAACCACTGCCAGCATGGGTTGCAGGTGCAAGAATGAAGCATCGCTCTCATCTGCTTCCGCAATAAAATACTGGCTTTTACCAAGACGGGCATTACTACCCATACTATTGAGCAAACCACCTATGACAACCGTTGGGTCTAAATCAGCCGCTTGAAAAATAGAGGTAATTAGACTGGTAGTGGTTGTTTTTCCATGGGTCCCCGCTACTGCAATACCATAACGGTAGCGCATCAGCTCTCCCAGCATTTCAGCCCGTGGAACTACCGGAATATGCTTTCTATGCGCTTCTTGTATTTCTTTGTTATCTTCATCAATGGCACTTGATATCACAACCACATCGCAGGACTGAAGATTATCTTCAGTATGCCCAATAAATACCTTTGCTCCCAAACTTTTTAGCCGGCCGGTAATATCAGTAGATTTTATATCAGATCCGGAAACCTCATAACCCTGGTCAATCAAAATTTCCGCAATGCCGCACATTCCAGAACCACCGATACCGATCAGATGAATTTTTCTGACTCGCCTCATTTCATGGGTTAGATTGCGATTCATGTTGAATGCCGCTCCATACCGGTCCGCAACACAAACCCCAACAAAACACTGCAGACCAGCAAACTATTCCCACCATAACTTATAAACGGCAGGGTCAAGCCCTTGGTGGGCAACACACCGGTATTTACACCGATATTAATAAAACTTTGCATGCCTATTATTATTCCAGCACCGTAACTGAGGTAGGCAGCAAAATACCTCTCCTCCTGCATAGCAAATCGGGCCGTTTTCAATATACGTAGTGTTAGCAACAAAAGCAGCGCTATCACAAAAAAACAACCCACAAGGCCCAGTTCCTCAGCAATAACAGCAAAGATAAAATCATTATGTGCCTCGGGCAAATAAAACAGTTTTTGCACACCTTCGCCCAGTCCCAGTCCAAACAAATCCCCCCGACCGAAGGCTATTAAAGCCTGGATTAACTGATACCCATGTGTCTGGGCAAGCGACCATGGATCCAGGAAAGAGATCATACGATCCTTTCTGTAGGGTTCCACCCAAATCAATAAAGCAAGCAACAGAACACCCACCAAACCCACCACAACAAAATGGCGCAATCGAGCTCCACATAAAAACAGCATACCTGTCGTCACACAGGTGATAATCACCACCGTACCGAAATCAGGTTCCAGCAAAAGCAAGATGCAAATCAGTGCAGTAACAATAATCGGCCGTGACAGTACCTTTATGTCGGTAATCGCAGAACCATGCTTGGCAAAATAACCCGCAAAGTATATAACCAACAATACCTTGGCTATTTCAGAAGCTTGAATCGAGCCCACCCCTAAATTGATCCAACGGCGACTCCCCCCACCTACCAGCCCAATTCCTGGAACCAATACCATCACGCAAAGTACAATTGCTATTAGCAATGCAGGTCTATGTAGTTTCTCCAAAATACTGAGTGGTAACAACGCAAACACCACCACCAATATCATCCCCAGAAAAATATATGCGCTATGCCTTATTACGTAATGATAAGAACTCCCGGCATCTGCATCTAATGGAATTGATGCCGAAGCGACCATTACAAAACCGATGCAAAGCAAAGCTGCCCACAAAGCAATCATGGTATGGTCAATGCTTTGCTCCATTAGTCTCATTCGCATCGAATCACCTGATTCGCACATTCAGCGAAGCATGTGCCCCGTGCTTCGAATCCAGAGTACATATCGAGACTTGCGCAGGCTGGCGACAAAAGTACTACATCTCCTGTCGAAGCTTCATGAAACGCGTGTTGCACAGCATCAACCATGTTCTCAGCAAAATAGACAGCATCCGGCTTGGGTGCCACAGCTGCCATAGCGCCTGCATCCTTTCCCATTACAATCAAGCTTTTTACAAAACGACCAATAGCATTTTTCAACTCAGACAAATCTGCTGCTTTGGCATCACCACCAGCGATCAACACAATATTCTTCTCACCAATATTCCCAAGACCTTCCAGCGCTGCCAGACAGGCGGCGACATTGGTTGCCTTAGAATCATTGATAAAAGTGATGCCCTCAGAACTAGCAACGCGCTGACACCGATGATCAAGACCGGTATAGGACAACAGTGGTTCCTTAAAATCGTCAGAATTTTTATACTGCGTAGTCGCAAGTGCCAGCGCAGCAAGCACGTTTAACTCATTGTGCGCACCATGAAGACCGAGCGCAGCAACGTCCAGGAACGCCTCTCCGGATCGACTCAAATAACGGGTCTCTTTATTCCCGTATTTTTGCGTGATTAATCCCCAGTCTCCCTGCCCGGGCAAACCTGCACCAAATGACAAACAGGGTTGCTCGCCGGGCTCAGGAAAAGTAGCAGAATCCTGGCGATTAAAAATCCAATTTTCGCTGAGCGCATAAATCCGCCTTTTTACCTCAACGTAGTGTTGAAAACTCCCATGTCTGTCTAGATGATCACTGGCAATATTCAACAGGCAGCCCACCGACAAGGGTTTTGTGCGCTCGGTTTGGTAATTTTTTATTGCCAGTCGCTCCAACTGAAAACTGGAGAGCTCCAAGACATACACATCGATAGATTCATCAAGGAGGTCCAGCGCAGCTACCCCCAAGTTTCCACCAATGGCAACATTCAGCCCAACACCGGATAAAAGCCGGCCACAAAGATCTGTTACTGTACTTTTTCCATTCGTGCCGGTAATCCCCAAAACTGGCGCATCAGCATGCTCCAGAAAAATATCAATATCGCTTACCAAGGGAAGGTCACTGGCCCCGGATAAAAAATCCGACTCAAGAGCCACCCCGGGACTGACGATAATTCGATCCACATCCACATAGACATCGCCTGGAATATCACCACACACATAGTCCACATCGGGAAACTCTCTTTGTGCGGCGGCTAACATATCAGGTTTAACCCGTGTATCCAGCAAAGTTAGGCGATCCCGACCCTGAAGAAACCTCAAGCACGACAACCCAGTGATACCCAAGCCAACAATAAGTGTATGTCGTAAGGAGTTCATTAGCGAAGCTTCAACGTCGAAAGACCAATAAGCACCATTACCAAAGCAATAATCCAGAACCGCACGATTACTCGCGGCTCCGGCCAGCCCTTCAGCTCAAAGTGGTGATGTATCGGCGCCATACGGAAGATGCGCTTACCGGTCAGCTTAAAGGACACAACCTGCAAAATAACTGAAACGGTTTCCAGTACGAACACTCCGCCCATGATAAACAACACTATTTCATGACGAACAATAATCGCAACAATACCCAGCGCCGCACCCAATGACAGAGAGCCCACATCACCCATAAAGACCTGAGCCGGATAAGTGTTAAACCATAGGAAGCCCAGACCTGCGCCAATGATTGCACCACAAAAAATAGCCAGCTCACCTGCACCGGCAATATTTGGGATTTGAAGATAGCTGGAAAACTCAGCATGACCAGAAAGATAGGCAATTAAACCTAACGCGGCAGCGACCATAACTGTTGGCAAAATAGCCAAACCATCTAGACCATCGGTAAGATTAACTCCATTACTACTGCCAACAATTACAAAATAACCCAATACAACATAGTAATATCCAAGCGGAATACTAACATCCTTAAAAAATGGAACGATCAATGCCGTTTCGAGAGGAGAGGTCGCTGTGTAATATAAAAAGTGCATAGCAAGCAACGCAATGACCGACTGAAAAACATACTTCCACCTTCCGGCCAAACCTTTGCTGTTCGCCTTTGTCAGCTTTAAGTAATCATCTACCCATCCCACAAACCCAAAAGCCAGGGTAACAACCAGCACTACCCACACATAACGGCTTTCCATATCGCCCCAAAGCAGGGTAGCAATGGCTATTGCCAGTACAATCAACGCACCGCCCATAGTCGGTGTTCCTGCTTTGCTGAAATGACTTTCAGGCCCATCACTACGAACATTCTGCCCAATCTGATGAAAGCTCAATTTTCGAATCATCTTTGGACCAAGCAGCAGAGACATCAGCAATGCTGTCAGCAAACTTAATATCGTTCTAAAGGTAAGATATTGAAAAACGCCGAAACCAGAATGATACTGCTCTAGATAATCTGCCAACCAAACCAACATCAGATTATCCCGCCTGCAAAACTTTGAATGACATCCAGATCAGAAAACGGGATCTTCTCGCCCTGAATGTCCTGGAATTTTTCATGCCCTTTACCTGCAACCAGAATGATGTCGCCGGGTTCAGCATCATGCATCGCAGCCGCAATAGCGCACTTCCTATCCAGCTCGACAGCGACGTTTCCGGAATAATTAAAACCCGCCAGTATTTCAGCGACTATATCCTCAGGCGGTTCGGTTCTTGGATTATCATTAGTCACCCATATTTTATCTGCACCGGCTTCAGCGACCGCGGCCATCTCCCTGCGCTTTCCATGATCACGATCTCCACCACAGCCGAAAATGCAAAGTAAGCGACCAGGATTATGGCGTTTAGCCGCCGCAATGGCCTTACTTAGTGCATCCGGTGTATGTGCAAAATCAACTACCACCGCATAACCAGCACCAGTGCTTACCAACTGCATGCGCCCGGGAACGGCGCTTATGCGATCACACACCCCCATAACAGCATCGGCAGAATAACCAAGTGAAATCATCACGCCTAATGCTGCACAAAAATTTTCTATACTAAAATCGCCATACAATGGTATTTTGAACGCGTATTTTTTGCCAAATACCAGCAAATCTCCGGCTATAGAATCAGATAAATAATCCAGGTTTTTCCAATGCAGGTCAGCCTCGCTTCCCGGCCCAAAGCTGACTTTTTGTACACAGCTATCAACCGAGTTGTATATTTCCCGACCAATAGGGTCATTCACATTAATCACAACCGAACGCACGCTATCCATAAAAAAGAGTGTGCGTTTGGCATCAGCATAACTCTCCATATTTTTATGGTAATCGAGGTGATCCCGACTTAAATTTGTAAACACTGCAACATCAAATTCGACAGCGCTTACACGATTCTGGCTCAATGCGTGGGAACTGACTTCCATACACACTGTATTCAACTGATTCTGTTTAAATAGCGCCAACCTACGCTGTAGCGTAACCGCGTCGGATGTGGTTAGTTCGGTACCATTCAAATCAGGCAAAACGCCCCACCCGAGTGTCCCCATATAACCTGCCACCTGACCCAATAATGACAACATATTTGCAACATAATACGCTACGGAGGTCTTTCCATTCGTCCCCGTTACCCCGACAACCTGCAAGCTCTGCGAGGGGTTATCGAATATTCTCGCCGCAATTTTTCCCACTTCTTCCTTCAAACCGACAATGGGTAACGCAGGTATAGCCAAATCCTCTATAGCTCGCTCAGAAAGTATCGCAACAGCACCCCTTTGTTCCGCCTGAGAAGCAAAATCATGACCATCTACCGCTTCTCCACTACAAGCGATAAACAGACCACCCTTGCATACCTCCCTGCTATCCAAACTCACCTCAGAAACTTCAATATCACCGAGCGCTGACTCAAGTGCTATACCAGGAATACATGCATTCAATGATATGCTTTTATTCTCCAACTGCAGGTTCATGCAGCTTCCACCGGGGGACTGACGCTCAGAATACGCAGTGCTCGAGCAACTACTCTGGAAAAAATTGGAGCAGCTACACTCCCACCACCAACAGTTTTACTGTGTGGGTCACTGACAATAACAACAACAACAATTTTGGGGTCAACGGCCGGCGCCATGCCGGCAAAGAAAGTGACATGGCGGGTATCATCATAACCCCCACCCGATTTATTCAGCATCCGAGCCGTGCCAGTTTTTCCGGCAATATCATATCCTGCCACGCGCGCTTGAGGTGCAGTACCTTTCTCCGTTGCTACCTCCCTCAACATGCGTGTTACATTCAGAACAGCAGTTTCGTCAAAGACCCGCGTACCTTGAATCACCTGATCCGACTGCAGGATAGACACAGATTTGCGAATACCACCATTCGCCAAGGTAAGGTAAGCCTGGGCTAGTTGAAGTGGAGTAACTGTCAACCCATAACCATAGGCCAGGGTTGCACGAACCAGAGGACTACGAATATTTCGATCAGTCAGGCTACCCGAGCGCTCCCCAGGCAGCTCAATACCCGTTTGTTGGCCAAAGCCAACTCTGGAATATACATCGTAAACAGCCCGATCATCCAACTTCAGCGCAATTTTGGATATGCCTACCTGGCTCGATTTTGCCAATACTTGCCCAACACTCAGCACACCATAGTTGCTTGGATCTGGAATGAGTTTTGTGCCAATACGCAAATGCCCAGGTGAGGTATCAATCTTGCTATTAACATCGAATTTTCCAGACGTTAAGGCCGCAACCATAGCCAGGGGCTTTACCGTAGAACCCGGCTCGTAAACATCCGTAATGGTTCTGTTTCTAACATTCGAATACTCAAATCTACTGCGATCATTGGGGTTGTACGAGGGCTGATTGACCAGTGCCAATACCCTGCCACTCTCCACGTCCAGCATAACCAGGGAACCGGATTCGGCACCGCTTTGATCTACCGCAGATTTCAACTCCCGATAAGCAAAGAACTGCAAACGTAAGTCCACGCTAAGCACAACATCATTACCAGAACGTGGCCTTTTTATATGCTCCAGCACCTTAACGGTTTGACCCAGCCGATCCTTCAGAACCCGTTTACTGCCTTCTAGCCCTTTTAGCGTGTTTTCAAATTGCAGCTCTACGCCTTCCATACCGCTATTATTTCCCGTCATACCTATAACGTGTGCTACCGTTTCTCCAGCAGGATAATAGCGTTTATAGGCACGATCGAAAGACAAACCCCGAATATCCAGCGCCTTGATCTGCGCAACAACAAAGGGCGTCAGGTATTTTCGAATAAGGACATATTTTGATTTACTGTTTACCAGCTTATTCGTTAGTCCGCTGACACTAACGTTGGGCAAAAGATTAGCAATATCCTTAATTTCCTCCTGGCTTAAATGTGTGCGGGTCGGGTCCAGCCAAAAAGAGTAGACGGGTGTGCTCACCGCCAATGGTTCGTGATTCCGGTCATAAATGATGCCCCGGTGTACCGGGATACTTTCCACCGACATGGACCTAACGTCACCCTGTCGTTTGAGAAACTCCGTTTGGGTTATATGCAGGTATAGCACCCGTCCGGCAAGCAACAGCATGCCAATACTAAAGCATCCCACCAGAGTGAAGTGTCTCCAAAACATTAGTGGGAAACTCGCTGAATAGATTCAGGAAATTTCATATCCAATTGCACCTCTGCAATCTGATCGATATTTTGATAGGTTGAATGTGTACTCCGCTCCAGTAACAAACGACTATGCTCAGCCAAAAGGTTATCCTGTTGTAATTGTATATCTGTCAATTGCTGAAATAGCCCTCGCATTTCCTGCGACCCAGCTGATACATATAGACCTGTGACTGCAATCCCCAAATACAACGCACCTGTGAGCAGCAAAAAATTTCGGTCGCTGCGTACTTTGATATCCGCGTTCTGTTGATCAATTACAGAACGCCCCACTTTGCCTCGAAACTTAGGCACATTGCCCTTGGCCTTTTTAGTCACCCTGCTCACACCAGCTTCTCAACAACTCGGAGAATAGCACTCCTTGAACGAGGATTTTCTGCCAGCTCCTGATCACCCGCTTTTTTCATGCGCACGATATGTTTAGCCTTACCCAAGACCTCACCAGTCACTGGCAAACGCCTGGGCATATTCCCTTTTACCCAGCTTTTAAACGTACGTTTCACAATACGGTCTTCCAGCGAATGAAAACTAATTACTGCCAAAACACCATGAGTTTCCAATACCTCAAAACACCCGGCAAGCCCGCGCTGCAATTCATCAATTTCATTATTTATGTGGATGCGGATAGCCTGAAAAACCCGCGTTCCCGGATGTTTATAGCGATCGCTACGCGGTTGCGCCGCCTTGATAATTTCTACCAGCTGGGCGGTTGTAACTAACGAATCACACCTACGAAATTCAACAATCGCATTGGCAATTCTCCTCGCAAATTTCTCTTCCCCATATTCTCGAAACACCCTGGCCATTTCATCACGCTCAGCAGTAGCCAACCATGTCTGAGCAGTAAGACTCGAGCGTTGATCCATCCTCATATCTAGCGGTCCATCGGCCATAAAGCTAAAACCTCTGCCTGGATCGTCCAGCTGAGGAGAGGAGGTCCCCAGATCCAGAAGTACGCCATGCACTTTGCCCACCGCATTTTGTTTCAGCATCTCGGGTATTTCACTAAAATTTCCTCTAATCACCTTCACCCGTGCATCCTGTGCTGCCAATTCCCTGGCCGAATCAATCGCGGCCTCATCCCTGTCTATAACCAACAAACGTCCATCGGGACCCATTTTTTCGAGCAATACTCGGCTATGACCGCCCCGGCCGTAAGTACCGTCAATAATTGTTCCGGGACAATTCGCCAAAACCTCTGCAATCGCATCTACTAATACAGGCGAATGTTGCATTAAACTCTTATTACCTCATACAGATAACCCGGTAAATTCATGGCAATCGTCCAGTACATCGTTTGATATCTCATCAAGCCAACCGGAAAGCTGATTTTGCCAATGCTCTTCACTCCAGACCTCTATTTTGTTGCCCTGCCCAAGCAGAACGAGTTTTTTGGATAAATTCGCGAAATCCCTGAGCATAGGTGGTATCAGTACTCTCCCGCTCGCATCCATATCCATATCAGTAGCATGCCCAATCAATAATCTTTGCAATAGCCGGGCTGATTTATTCATATTAGAGAGTACCACCAGGCCTTGCTGTACACTCTCCCATTCACACAGTGGATAGAGGAGTAAACATTTCTCACGGGTGTCGATTGTGATAATCAGCTGCCCCGAACCATTGGACATTACGGTTTCACGGTGCCTCACTGGCAACACCAAACGCCCTTTGGCATCCATATTGACACTGTTGATTCCGCGAAACATACGTTCATACTGCCCTGAGCAGCTTATCCAGGCTCGGCCATAGGACAGCTGCCTGCAACAAATACACCCACTGAGATAGATTCACCCATTATAACCCACAAATACCCATTAAATGACACTATATAGGGCTTCACGTCAGGGTCAAGCGGACATAAAAGAGGCAGCCTAAACAATAGAAGGCTGATGATAGGGGAGCGACACGGTTTTTGGGGCGAGCGGGCCAATTATGGCCACGTTAATATGAAGTAATATTATTCATCTCGAAACAACTTGAGGTATAAGAACATTTGGCTATTAACAATAATTTTTAATGCTCAATATTCAGATGCAACTTAAAAAATGGAGTCAGCCGATAAGCCGGGTTCTGTCTTGAACAGCCATTCATCTGGGATATGTGTCACCACATACCTCAAGCGGCCTACCCGAGTCTGATACGGACCATACCATTAGACTCCTATTTGGCCTTGCTCCGGGTGGGGTTTACCATGCCACGTGTGTTACCACTACGCGCGGTGCGCTCTTACCGCACCATTTCACCCTTACTCTACAGACCCCGTAAATCGCGTGGCGATTCCCGGGCGCTGCGTTAGCGGTTTATTTTCTGCTGCACTTTCCATGGGCTCACACCCCCCAGGTGTTACCTGGCACCCTGTCCTATGGAGCCCGGACTTTCCTCTGTATTTTACTACAGCGACTGCCTGGCTGACTCCGGGACGGAAGATTACACTAGTTTAAGGAACAAATGAAAATAGAAACTAAACCAATTTCAGTTCTTAACAAAATCGTATAAGCGAGACTTAGAAATCCCCGTGTATTTCGCGGCCAAACGCGCGGCTTGGGAGGGCTTTAATTCGCTACTCAGTATTTTCATTAATGCCAGCGCCTCAGCGTCTTCTGCATCTTTTTCAGGAGCGGCCTCCAGTATGCACACGAATTCGCCCCTTGGCGCATCTTCCCCGATCACGAGGCGTATATGCTCCAACGAACCGCACAGAGCAGTTTCGTGTATTTTTGTTAACTCTCTCGCCACCAGGATACGACGCTCGGTTCCAACAACCTCGATCAAATCCTCCAGAGTCGCCTGAATCCGCCGCGGTGATTCAAAAAATATAAGCGCAGCCCCCATGCTGGACAATTGCTGCAGACGCTTTACCCGTGCAGCAGATTTTGCGGGTAAAAAACCTTCAAAAAAGAAGCGGTCCACAGGCAGTGGACAAATTGAGACCGCTGCCATTACCGCACTGCAACCGGGAATAGGCACTACTTTAACCCCACTGTCCCATGCTGACCGGACAAACCTGAACCCGGGATCAGATATCAACGGTGTTCCGGCATCACTGACCACCGCGATATCATCACCAGCCTTGAGTTTTTCGATCAAGCTGGCTACCCGCGCTTCTTCATTATGCTCATGAAGCGCGATCAGCGTAGCGCGTTCGGCACCAAGCTTTTTTAACAGAATACCGCTCCGTCTGGTATCCTCTGCAGCAATTATCTGCACACTCTTCAGGACCTTCGCTGCTCGCGCACTGATGTCATCAAGGTGTCCAATAGGTGTTGCAACAATATATAGGCGGCCCATAACTTGCGAACTCTGCATATTAAATCCTGTTCATTCGGCACATTTTCTGCACTAGCGCATACAGTGCTCAGCGTGCTTGTTATTTTTATTTCTGGCTGCCAAAGCAACTTAAACAGCAATGAGTATAGCCGGACCGTAAATAAAGGTATCGTTACCAAGGAGCAACCTTATCTAGAGGTAAGTAGATTAAACCAGCGTGCCGCTGAAAGCTCGCCACAAGGTGCCGCTGAACTCTACTCACAAAGTATCAACATTTTACTTGAATTACAGGATTTGGAATATCTTGAATTGATGCTGAAGCGTATTGACTCAACACTTATCTCCGCTCAAATCCTGTCAGATATCCAATTGCTCCGGGTCCAGACATTACTCGAGACGAGACATATCGAAAGAGCCAAAGAACTAATTACCGCAATACACCCATTTAATCAAAACCAGAGAAATCATCGATTAAACCTTATCTCTCAATTGCAGGTGCTAAATCAAAATTACTCCGCTGCTGCCAGCACACTCATGCAAATTCTACCAGAGCAAAGCTCACTACAGTCCATCAACAATCGCATATGGAAGAATTGCTCGCTCTCAAGCCAAGAAGAGATTGAGCAACAATTAGAGAATAATAAATCTCGTCGCGCACGTGCCTGGTGGACCCTTGCACTGAAAATGTCAAACAGCCTCAACCTTGTTGAGGAGCAACGGACACTCGAACAATGGCGCCGGCGCAATACCTCCCACTATGGCCAGGGGTACCTTCCTAAAGCATTGCGTGAGATCTCAGAGGCACAAGTGCAATCTCATACTATTGCCCTGTTTATCCCGCTAACAGGAAGGCTAAGTCAGGCTGGCAAGGCTATTCGCGAAGGTTTTATCGCGGCTCACTACCACACAGGAATGCAACACAACATACGCGTATATGACACAACAACGCAGAACATTAATTCTCTTTATGAGCAGGCATTGGCTGAGCAAGCTAATATAATCGTTGGACCACTACAAAAACACAAACTAGAGGAACTTGCACAGCTCCCAGAGCGCAGGCTACCGGTTCTCGGCCTGAATAACCTATCCAGTGATCCTCTCATCCATGATAAAAAACAGCTTGAGCAAAATACGCAGGGAGAGCAAGTAGAGGAAATTGATCAAATAGCGCACCGAGATGTCAATTTACCTGGTATACAGGACAACTCGGATACGCCGGCAATGATACTGTTTTCCCTGGCGGTTGAAGACGAAGCTAAAACCGTCGCACAGCGTACTCTCAAAAATAATATGCTGAACATTGCGTTGATTTCAAGCCCTGACAGTTGGTCTCAGCGAGCCGCAACAGAATTTCGGAAACATCTCTCTGCAGAACAGCACATAGTCGCGGAGCTGATGCTCAATGACGTGAAAAGTACTACCGACAAATTAGGCAACGCGCTCATGGTTTCCAGCAGCATGGAGCGCAATAAAAAACTACAATCTGTCATAAAATCTACCACGGAAATTATGCCACGGAGCCGTCAGGATCTAGATGTTGTAGTGGCGATGATAGACGGATTGAAAGCAAGTGCTTTGAATGCTGCATTGAAATACCACTTCGCAGGCTCCACACCGATACTGGCAATCTCCCAAGTAACCCGGCAGCTGACTAACGCAAACCTGGGACAACTTGGCAGCATAGAATTTACCGAATTACCCTGGCGACTAAACAACAATTTGATTCAGGCTAGTTTGATTAACAATAATATCGGCAAAGCAAACAGAGCGCTTGATCCTCTATACGCCATTGGTGCAGATGCTTACCAGCTAATAGACCGCCTACCAATTATGCTTTTTTCCAGCGACCAACATATGCACGGGGGCACTGGCCTGCTCTCGATAAATACCCAAAAACAGGTTGTTCGTCAACTCAAGTGGGCAACTGCACAGAGTGGTAAAATAGCCTACACAAATAGGTACTAAGCAGATTAAATACCGCGATTAAAATCAATGCAAAATAAATCCAAACAAACAATCTCAGCCACCCAGCGCGGTAAACTTGCCGAACAGACGGCTTTGTTTTTTTTACAAAAGCAAGGGCTAAGTCTACTTAAGCAAAATTTTACCTGTCGTTTAGGTGAGATTGATCTGATTATGCAACAGGCTGATGAACTCGCGTTTATTGAAGTACGGATGCGCACAAATACACTATATGGAGATGGCTTTGCATCAGTTACACAACAAAAACAAAGAAAAATCATTCTTGCTGCCAGCCTTTATCTTGCAAAAAATTCGCGATATGCCAATGCGAACTGCCGGTTTGACGTAATATCCGTATCAGGATCTGGAAATATTTGCTCCGACGACTGGATTAAACATGCTTTTACCGCTTGAATAGAGGTTCCATGCCAAATTTAACATCCAACATCGCACGAACCCTTGCTTTGATTTTGCTGATATTTATCTCTGCCTGCTCTGCCTACAACGGTAATCAACCCGACAAGCGCACGCCGGGCGCCCTCGTGGATGATCAGTTCATCGAAACCATTGGCAAAAAAAAGATTCGTCAGGCGGATCTGCGATTTACTTCCGCTCATATAGGCATTATTAGTATGAACGGAGTAGTATTGCTAGTAGGGCAAGTAGAAAGTGAAGACCTGCTGCCCATTGCGCAATCTGTTATGGAGGGCATTTCAAAAGTAAGATCAATCCACAATGAACTGTCTGTCGCAGGCCCCTTGTCCATGCTGGCGAGATCTAACGACGCATTGCTCACTTCGAAAGTTAAAGCAAAACTGGTCGCGAACGATCGAATTAATTCCAACCGGGTAAAAATAGCCACTGAAGACTCTATTGTTTATCTAATGGGTCGCATATCACGGGAAAAGGCCGATATCGTTGTAAATATTACGCGCAAAACTTCCGGAGTGAAAAAGGTCGTTAAAGTATTCGAGTATCTGTAGGGTCTTAGCGCCTGGGGTTCAAGTTTGGCGCCTCAGTATTTGGCAAGACTGACTTACACTATTTTATAATACGTAAATGCCGCGCAGTACCACTTCCATCTTCCTCTGCACTCTTTTGTTTAGAGTTCTCCGGTGTAGCGCTCTCTAGTGTAGCGCTCTCTAAAGTGTCACTTTCTTCCTGCTCAAAATCAAACACCATCCCCTCGCCTGTTTCTTTCGCATAAATCGCAATTACCGCACCCACAGGTGCTGAGATCGCATGCGCCTGGCCAGCAAAGCGACTTTCAAAACAAATAGTATGCTGAGAAATTCCAAAATGGCGGACAGCGTTCGGAGATATGTTCAGAACAA
This sequence comes from Pseudomonadales bacterium, assembly GCA_019090385.1. GTDB lineage: Bacteria > Pseudomonadota > Gammaproteobacteria > Pseudomonadales > Azotimanducaceae > DC-out156. Next base: position 22,501 of record JAHRWB010000153.1, read on the forward strand.
TTCGATTATTTTCATCATAACCAGAAGGAATCTGTATGTTTTTCGATTCGGTACTAACAACAATATAAGGTGTGCACTCATTATCAAGCACCCAGTCATAGAGTGCCTTTAGCAAATAAGAGCGATTGGATATCATTCGCGCATATCCAGTTCTGTCTCACTCAAACTAGCAACAAATGAGTCTCGCTCAAATATTGTCTGCATATATTTATGCATGGCTTTGGTGGAACGCTCTGGCAACTTGATATCTAGCTCCGGTAACCTCCACAAGATCGGCGCAAAGCAGCAATCTACCAAAGAAAACTCAGAACTCATGAAGTAAGGCTTTTCTGCAAAAATTGGCGCTATGCTCAAAAGACTCTCACGCAATTCCTTTCTAGCCTTGGTCAGCGCCGCCTCACGACCTTTTCCTGCCATCAGCAAGTCAACTTTGCCACTCCAGTCTTTTTCAATTCTATGAATGAGTAGGCGACTTTGAGCACGTGCTACAGGATAAACAGGCAACAATGGAGGATGCGGGAATCTCTCGTCCAGGTACTCCATGATGACTGTGGATTGATACAACACCAGCTCTCGGTCGAGCAGCGTAGGTACCGTGTTGTAGGGGTTTATCTCCGCAAGGCTTTCGGGCATATTACTCGGATCAACGTCAATAATATCTACCGTCACACCTTTCTCGGCCAAAACCATACGCACACGATGACTGTATTGATCACGCGCATTGGAAAAAAAGATCATGGAAGTTTTTTTTGTTACTACGCTCATGTAGCGGTGACCTCTGTGTATTTATTCAGCTAGAAAGGTATCTGTCGATAGCATGTCAAAGGAATGCAAGAATTAATGTATATCTTTCCAAAATTCTCGATTCAATAGATAAGTGAACACACCCAAAATAACCAGAAATAACAACACGTAGATGCCTATTCTCTCTCGATCCAGACGCGAGGGATCCCCGACATAATCCAGGAAATTTACAATATCATAAACAGCCTGGTCATATTGTTCAGCATTGTAGGCTCCGGTTCCCTCTTCCAGTTTTAGCTCTAAGCACTCGGCACCGGCAACTGTCCCACAATTCTCTCTTTGAATCCCCTGTAGCTCGAGCAAAGCATGAGGCATACCTACATTAGGAAATACCTTGTTGTTAACACCAAATGGTCTCGACTCATCGACATAAAAAGTTTTCAAATAATTGTACAACCACTCATTACCGCGCACACGAGCCACCATGGTTAAATCCGGTGGCGGACCGCCGAACCAATCTTTTGAGACTTCCGGCATCGCATTCTTGATTAGTCCACCTATCTTTTGTCCGGTAAAAATCATGCTTTCCAGTGCAATATCCAGAGGGATTTCAAGATCTTCAGCCGTGCGTTCATAGCGTTGATACTGCAATTCATGACAACCTAAACAATAACCAATATACAGCTTGGCTCCACGCTGCAACGACGGCTTATCGGCAATATTGCTTTCAATAGGCTGCATATGCCACCCAATTGCTGAACTTGCCGCCAGATTGCCGGCCACCATGACACACAGGAATGCAAGAATAGGAACAAAATAGTTTCGCGTTTTCATAGCCATTATCCCGTAATCCTGTCGGGCTCGGGTTTTGTCTTCTCTACACGCGTATACCAGGGCATCAGCACAAAGTAGGAAAAATATAGCATAGTAAAAAACTGTGCCGCTAATGTTGCAAAAGGCGATGGAGGCACCGTTCCCAAGTAACCTAACACCAGAAAGCTAATAGTAAATATACCCAGCATCCATTTTGAAATAATACCTTTGTAGCGTATTGAGGTCACAGGGCTCTTGTCGAGCCACGGCAATACGAAAGGAATGATAATCGCCCCCGCCATAACAACCAGACCCCAAAATTTAGCCGCAATTCCCAAAAGCGGATAGGTCACTGCCCGCAACATGGCATAGTAAGGTGTGTAGTACCACACCGGCGCAATATGCTCAGGTGTCTTCAGAGCATTCGCCACTTCAAAATTGGGTTTTTCAAGAAAATACCCACCACCTTCAGGGAAATAGAAGACCACCACACAAAATAGAAAAAGAAAAACAACCGTCGCGTGTATATCGTGAACAACGGTATAAGGGTAAAAAGCGACGCCATCCAATGGCACACCATTTTCATCTTTGTGCTTCTTGATCTCTACACCATCCGGGTTGTTGGAGCCTACATGATGCAGAGCAACAAAATGGATAAAAACCAACATCACTAACACCAGAGGAACTGCTACGACATGCAGTGCGAAGAAGCGATTTAATGTAATACCAGAGAGCAGGAAGTCACCTCGAATCCACTCCATGAGGTCAGGACCAACCACCGGTATCGCACCAAACAGGGAGACGATGACCTGTGCCCCCCAATAAGACATATTTCCCCAGGGCAGCAAATAACCTAAAAAACCTTCTGCCATGAGTGCTATGAAAATAACCATACCGATCAACCACAATAATTCCCGCGGCCCTCGGTAAGACCCGTACATCAGCGCTCGATACATGTGCAAATAAACAACAATAAAAAATGCTGATGCACCAGTGGAATGCAAATAGCGCAGTAACCAGCCGAATTCAACATCCCGCATAATATACTCAACCGAGGCAAAAGCTTTTTCGCCATCGGGAACATAGCTCATTGTCAGCCAAATACCGGTAAGTAACTGCATAACCAACACAATCGTGGCCAGCCAGCCCATTAAATACCAAAAATTATGGTTTCTCGGCGCGTAATATTTGCTCATGTGGTATTCAAAGGTTTCCGTTGCTGGAAATCTTAAATCTAACCACTCCATCGCTTTTTCGAATTTACCGGAAGCGACCGTTTTTTGTTCTTCCATCAAGCGCTCTCCTCATCTACACCAATAATTAAAACGGTATCAGAGATAAATGAATAGGGTGGCACCTCCAGGTTATTCGGTGCAGGAACACCGGAATAAACACGTCCTGCCAGGTCAAACTTTGATCCATGGCACGGGCAGAAAAACCCACCTTTCCAGTCAGCATCAAAAGGCTCGGGCTTAACATCCATATGAAGTTTTGGAGAGCAACCTAGATGCGTACACAAGCCCAGATAAATACCAAATTCAGGTTTGCGCGAACGCCAGGAGTTGTGAGCATAATCAGGTTGTTGGTCAAGGTCGTTAGACTCGGGGTCCGCCAGCTTACCTGTTTCTGCATCCAGCGACTCGAGCATTTCCGGTGTTCGGTATACGACAAACACTGGCTTACCTCGCCAGGCAGGAATCGGACCCAGCATTTCCCCAGGTTTTAATTTACTGACATCTACTTCGATGGGAGCACCTGCCGCACGTGCTCTTGCACTTGGTGCCCAGGATGCCAAAAAGGGTATAGCAGCCCCCACAATTCCTACACCTGCAACAGCAGCCGTAGCTCCAATGAGAAAGTAGCGACGCTGTGTATTTACCTGGTCACTACCCACAATTCAGCTCCATTTTCTTGACCCTTATGAGACAAACACTATTGATAGACTGTATAGGCAGTCTATCACAAAATAAGCATTTTACTCTGCTTTCGCGAGCCGGAAACCCGCATGCCAACATATCTGTTTTGTTTTAACGCTTAGAGTACTGTGGACGTTTTCGCGCTTTGCGTAACCCGACCTTCTTTCTTTCAACTTCTCTGGCATCACGAGTTAGAAAACCTGCCTGCCGAAGGGGCGAGCGAAGATTTTCATCATATTCAACCAAGGCGCGGGCGATACCATGCCGAATAGCTCCAGCCTGCCCTGACCCTCCACCACCCAGCACTGTGATGGTAATGTCAAATTTACTGGTGGCATCCACAAGCTCTAGTGGCTGACGAACAACCATGCGAGCGGTTTCCCGACCAAAATATTCATCTAACGGGGCTTTATTGACTTGAATCGTGCCATTGCCCGGCCTGACAAATACTCGTGCAGTTGAGGTCTTGCGACGACCAGTACCATAATATTGCGCTTCTGCCATGATATTTATATTTCCAGCGGTTGAGGCTGTTGAGCAGCATGTGGGTGCTCATCACCAGCGTATACTTTCAATTTTCTATACATTGCACGTCCCAGAGCATTACGTGGCAACATGCCTTTAACAGCCAGCTCAATAACCCGGGTAGGATGCGTCTCGATCATTCGCTCAAAGGTAGTACCTTTGATACCGCCAGGATACTCACTATGCCGGTAATAAATTTTATCTGTTTTCTTCTTGCCCGTAACGCGAACCTTCTCGGCATTAACGACGACAATATAGTCACCCGTATCAACATGAGGCGTGTACTCTGCCTTATGCTTACCGCGCAAGCGGTGGGCTATTTCTGTGGCCATGCGGCCAAGAACCTTGTCGTTTGCGTCAATGATATGCCATTCGTGATTGACGTCCTGAGGGCGTGTACTTAAGGTTTTCATCGTGTTTGCTGTTTACCAGTTTCTTCCAAACCTATCGATCTGGAAGGTCGGGCCAACATAAGGAGCCCGTAATTTAAGGATCGCGAATTCTAAATGAGCATCCACACTATTTCAACCTCTTCCTTGGACTGATCACTTATTGTTCTCTAATCCATGCACTGAGATAAATCATTCATAAGCCAAATTGTAGCACTATAAGCCCGGTCATTGCTGCTATTAGGCCTAATTAATCACGCTTTCAGAGCGATGACTACCCGCCAGATAGTCTTTAGATTGCATTTCCAGCAGTCTGCTTTGCGTCCGCTCAAACTCAAAATGTAGTCTCTCGCCACGGTATAGATCTTCAATCGCCACTTCAGCGGATATTATCAGCTTTACGCCCCGATCATAAAACTCATCAATCAAACTGATAAACCTGCGTGCCTGATCTTCTATATCCGCTCGAAACATCGGCACATTACTGATCAGTACAGCATGAAAAACCCGGGCAATTTCAATGTAGTCATTTTGACTGCGCGGCCCATCACACAGCGCAAGAAAATCGAACCAAACCACATCATCCGCTTGAAATAAGGCATGGATTAAACGCCCTTCGATTTCCAGATCGACACCCACCTCCACCTTATCCGGTGCCAGTCCCAGCAAACTGGCTTTTAAGCTTCTGTCTGCCTCAAGATCAAGTGGATAGTGATAAATCTCCGCATTTTTGAGTATACGCAAGCGATAATCCACTTCTCCGTTAACACTGATGGTACGCGTATACTTTTCCAGCAATGCAATAGCGGGAAGGAATCTCGCCCGCTGCAAGCCATTCTTATACAATCCCTGGGGTGGAATATTTGAAGTAGCTACCAGCGTCACGCCCCGATCGAACAATAATCTCAAAAGCTCGCCCAAAACCATGGCGTCCCCAATATCCGAGACAAAAAACTCATCAAAGCACAGTACTCTGCATTCTTCAGCCAATCCGTCCGCTATCAACTCCAGTGGATTAGCGGAACCAGCATATTTTGTCAGATCTTTTTGCACGCGATACATAAAATGATGAAAATGCATGCGCAGTTTATTTGGAAACGGCAGGCAATCATAAAAAATATCCATCAAAAAAGTCTTGCCGCGGCCAACCCCACCCCAAAGATACAATCCCCTCTCTGGTGCTAATGGCTTTTGAAATAGCTTATCCTGCCAGCGTTCAAACAAGCTGCGCTGTTGCACGTTAGCACTACACAAACGCAGAAATAAATTATCAAGTTCCTCAACCACGCCGCGCTGAACAGGATCGTCTATAAACCCGGGTTCGCTAATTTGCGCTTCATAGCGTGCCCCAGGTGTTCTCTGATATTGTTTAAAACTCATGCGCGCCACTTTACCCAGCGGTCCTGGCAGGTGCAACGCCCACCAAACTCTTCCGCTGCACAGCGCAGTGACAACTTTGAAGAACTCTACCGTCTTTTTTTATACACTGGACATCTCATATTCGGGAGATGTCGCCTTCGTGCAGCAAAACATGACTATTATCGGAAAGCTCAAGAATTTGCTGGTTCCAGCACTTATCGGTGCCTTAATAGGGCTGTCCGCGCTGCTCATCAAAGACTACAGCAGTACCCCAACACCCAATCTAAGCTTCGCCGATGCGGTTTCCAGCGCAGCACCAGCCGTGGTGAACATTTATTCCAGTATTGTCGTCCCGCGCCGGCTCCATCCACTATGTGAGTTACCCTCCTATCGCGATTTGTGCCAAAACGTACCACGCTCCAGTCAGCGCATGCAAAACTCTCTGGGTTCCGGTGTAGTTGTGAGTAAAAACGGCTACATACTTACCAATAATCACGTGATAAAAGGCGCATCCGAAATACAGGTAGACTTTCCCAATAGCACCACTAGTTATACAGCCACTGTCATTGGTGCTGATATCGAAACTGACCTTGCCGTCATCAAAGTCCACTCAGATGCGCTGACCGCCATTAAAATAGGCTCTTCCGAGCAGGCACGCGTGGGTGACCCGGTGCTGGCAATTGGCAACCCCTTTGGTATTGGACAAACAGTCTCCATGGGAATTATTTCTGCCAAAGGACGAACAGGCGTAACCAATAGCCTTTACACGGACTTTCTTCAAACAGATGCGGCTATCAACCCGGGCAACTCTGGCGGCGCTTTGATAGATGCACAAGGTAGATTACTGGGCATAAACTCCCTTATCTACAGCAGAACCGGCATACAGGGGATCAGCTTTGCAATTCCTGTTGAGATTGCTCTGGAAATTGTGCGTCAAATTGTTAATGAAGGCGAAGTCATACGGGGTTGGTTAGGCATTGAGGCACAAACAGCACAGGAAAATAACACCGGACTAATCGTAACGAAAGTTATTCTCAACGGCCCAGCTCAGATAGCAGGGCTGATCCGGGGAGATAGAATAATTACCATAAATAACCAGCCAGTGGTTAATCCCAGAGTGGTCACCCAACAAATTGCGCTAACAGAGCCTGGCACACCTGTTAGTTTGGTAATCATGCGTAATGGTGAAAAACTAGAGCTGCAAGCAACCTCCGGCACCCGCCCCGAAAACCTGCTTAAACAGCCCTGAGCGTTTGTTTATAGGAAGAGCATCAGGGCTTGTTTATAAGAGCAGCTCAGGGCTGTTTATAAGAGCAGCTCAGGGCTGTTTATAAGAGCAGCTCAGGGCTGTTTATAAGAGCAGCTCAGGGCTGTTTACGGTATGCTGCGGAGGCAGCGTGGGCATGCAGGCCTTCCCCACTGGCCAGTGTTTGAGATATATCAGCAATGGCCGCAGCACCGACTTCGGAACACTGGATCACTGAACTACGTTTTTGAAAATCGTAAACACCCAAAGGAGAGGAAAACCTGGCTGCTCCAAAGGTTGGCAATACATGGCTTGGACCAGCGGCATAATCACCTAATACCTCTGCAGAGTACGCACCGCAAAATATCGCCCCGGCATGTTTTATCTTATCCAATAACTGATCAGCATTGTTCACCGCTAATTCCAAGTGTTCAGGTGCCAAGCTATTACTGATGGAAATTGCATCCTCAAGGTTTTTTGTATGTATCAATGCACCACGCCGACTAAGCGATTCGGAAATAATAGGCTGACGTGCCATGTCTGGCAGCATCTTATCAATCAGCGCCTCAATACGATCCAGATATTTCTTATCGGAACACAACATCAAACTCTGGGCATTCGGAGCATGCTCCGCCTGGGAAAACATATCCATCACCAGCCATTCGGGCTCCACCGAGCCATCCGCTATAATCAATATTTCACTGGGACCCGCAATCAAATCAATACCAACTGTACCAAATACCACACGCTTAGCTTCAGTAACAAAAGCATTACCCGGCCCAACAATCTTATCTACCTTTGGGATAGTTTCCGTGCCATAGGCTAAGCCAGCAACTGCCTGTGCCCCACCAATGGTAAATATCCTGTCTACACCAGCCAGGTAAGCGGCAGCAAACAGCAGCGCACTCGCTTCGCTTACTGGAGTAGGCACGACCATCACCAATTCTGGAACGCCGGCCACCTTGGCCGGTATTGCCGTCATCAGTACCGTAGAAGGATATACAGCCTGCCCGCCTGGCACGTAGATACCCACTCTTTCAATGGCACTGATTTTTTGTCCTAGACGATTACCCAGCTCATCGGTGTAATACCATGAGGACTGGTTTTGCTGTTGATGATAATGCTCTATCCGAGCCGCTGCTGCTTTTAAGGCGGCTCGCTCAGAAGTAGTAATTCCGTCATAGCAGGACTTGGTTTGGCTGCGGCTAATCTCAAGTTGGCTTAATTCTGTACACTGAAGCTTATCGAACTTGGCCGTATATTCTTTGATAGCGGCGTCACCACGGACACGAACATTGCTCAGAATTTCTTTAACAACACGCTGTACGTCTTCGTGCTGTTCAGTATCGACTATGGACAGAGCCGCAAGTGACTCAGCAAAATCGTCAGAACTACTGGATAGGCGACGCACGAAGCTAAGCCTGCCCTTCAACATTGACTTGATCAAGCGCGCACGCTTTGCCAAGTCGCTCCAATAGTCCTTGAATTTGGTGAAGTTTAAGTTTCATCGATGCTCGATTAACAATCACCCGAGAGCTCACGTGGCAAATCGTATTGACGGGTTCAAGCCCATTTGCCGTTAGCGTATTACCGGTATCCACTATATCCACAATTTCATCAGCCAAGTTCATCAGCGGAGCAATTTCCATGGCGCCGGACAACTTGATCAACTTCACCTGAATTCCTTGCTCTGCATAATATTTCTGCGCAATTCTCACAAATTTTGTAGCCACTCTAAGTGTGCCTTCCGAACCCCTATGCATGCTTGTTTGAGCATTTAAGGCGGCCTCCGACGAGCTGATAACTGAACCATCTGCCTTGGCGCGCGCGATCCGGCCCACCGGAGCAGCGGTCATAATTCGACACTTCGCAATACCCAAATCAAGTTTTTCATAATACGCAGAACCAGGATATTCGAGTAGCGTATCTTTTCCAGTAATCCCCAGATCTGCAGCACCCTGTTCAACATAGACCGGCACATCACTGCCTCGCATAATAACAAGTCGTACGTCACCATCCCGGGTCTCAAACAATAATTTCCGGCTGGTTTCAATATCTTCCAGCGGCACAATACCCACTTTATTAAACAAGGGTATCAATTGCTTAAGAATCCGCCCCTTATTAACTGCGATTGTCAGACCGTCACCCATCACTTATTTACCACTTACCATTCTCACGGTACCATCTGGTGATACCTTTAGCTCAGCTAGCTGAGCACCTTGCTTATTCAGGTGCTTTGCTCACAATAGACACCGCATGCAAACTACCACCGGTAATAAGTTCATTAATACAAGCGTAGACACTCTGTTGTTTTTGCAGCCGGGACATATCAGCAAACTCCTTGCTAATTACTATTATCTGCATTCTAGATGCATCTCCGTCCAGCTCAATGAGCGCACCGGGAAAACGTGCATGTATGCGCTCCCTGATATTATCAAACAAATTATCCAGGGAATTATTTTGCGGATCTTCCGGAGTATTCACAATAAAATCTCTTATTCAAATCAAATTTATATAGACTAATTTATATAGATCAGGGTCTATAGGCTTTCTATCGGCAAGGTGCCATTGAGGCCACTAATCTCTATAATTTTCTGCAAGCCCAGGGGAAGGTTATGAAAAGTTATTTCCTTTTCTGCAAGCTCGGCCCTACGATACCAACTCATCATCATGGCCACCAGCAAACTGTTGTTCACCTCAATGTCTGTAAACCTAAGCTGGACCCTGCTTTCACACTGATCGATGAAAGCCTCCACCTTACCCATGAGCAAAGCGACACCCGCATAGTCTACTGACTCGCTAATCGTAAACACAATATCCTGCGCTGCATCCATATTACCACCCAAGCTATTACTCCTCGATGGACCTGGCACTTTCACTTTCGACCAATGCAGACCAACCTGCTATAACCGCATCTAGATCATTTCTGTGTTGTTTCATCGAAGCAGAAAATTGACTGCGAAATGTCAGCCCTATATTCAGCCCATTGACTATGACATTGCGCATTTTCCAATTGCCGTCATCGCTCAAACCCATGGAGTAACTCACCGGATATATCTTTCCAGCATCAGAGCGGATTTCCATTTTCACTGTCGGGCGTTTTGGATTTCTAGGCGCTGTAGTGGGCGCAAGTACTTTTACTCCACCGCTGCCAAACTTCAACAATGCCTTTGAATAGGTACGAACCAGTCCAGTCTTGAACGAAGCGGTAAACGCAGCACGATGTTCGTCAGTCGCCCGCTTATAATGAACCGCCATTACACTTCGGGCAATGGCATTGAAATCGATGAAAGGATCCAAAACTTCCGTCACAGCCGAATAAAAAATTTCTTCATCCGTCGGTTCTTGCGCTATTGTCTGCTTGATCAAAGCCAATAACTGATCCGAAGCCAGCTCGACTGTCTCATAGGGCGTTTTTTGAATTTCCGCTACGGCCAGCGCATTAGCTGTGGTCGCCAATAACATTAAACCCAGTGCAACTGAATTGAGGCACAGACCCAGGCGAGAGCGTACATCAATGATCAATATGCTCATTTAGACCCCGCTCCCGTGACAAATTCTCCGATTAAATTCTCCAGCAAAATAGCACCCTGGGTATCCACAATAACATCACCTGATACAAGGTACTCTTCATCGGCACCGGGAATCAGGCCGACATATTTCCCTCCCAGCACGCCTTCAGTCAAAATTCTGGCCCCTGTATCCAAAGAAAGTTTTGATAAGCGACCATCTATTGCCATTGTAACGATTGCTTCGCCAAATTCGGTATCGATATCGATATCGATCACCCGGCCAATGGTTACTCCAGCCATACTGACTTTAGCTCTACTGGATAAACCACCCACTTCGTCAAATCTCGCAGACAGCATAATCGCGTCCCTGTTTCCTTCTAAATCAACCCCACTCACTCTGACAGCGAGAAAAGCCAGTGCGAGTCCGCAGGCGAGCACAAAAGCACCCACGATAATCTCTGTAGTACGTATACTCATCACTTAAAAATCTCCATACATAACCAGTGTGAGGAAAAAATCCAACGTCAACACTGCTACTGAACTAAATATGACAGTCCGTGTTGTTGCGGAACTAATACCCTCTGAAGTGGGTTCAGAGTCATAACCCTGGAATACTGCAATCCAGGTCACTATCAAGGCAAATACCAGGGTTTTAACAATGCCTTTACCAATATCTTCCCAAAGCTCAACGGTATCTAGCATGCCAGCCCAAAATCCCACCGATTCTATCCCGAGCCAATCAACCCCCACCAGCCCACTGCTCCATATTCCCACAGCGCTGAATATTATTGCCAACATGGGCAAACAGAAAAAACCCGCCCATAGTCTGGGTGCTACAATTCGCTTCAGCGGATCCACACCCATCATTTCCATACTGGACAATTGATCGGTTGCGTTCATCAGACCAATTTCAGCAGTAATCGCGGAACCAGCACGACCGGCAAATAAAAGTGCCGTAACAACCGGACCAAGCTCCCGTAACAATACCATAGCAACACCAACACCAACTGCTTCTTCAGCCCCAAACCGAACCAGTTGAGTGTAAAACTGCAAGGCCAGAACCGCACCAATGGAAAAAGCCGACATCACGATCAATATAAGAGATTTCACTCCGATCACATATATCTGATCGATAAACAGCCGCGCATCCGACGTTTTTGGCAAGCTGTTAAGCGCAGATCCCCACATAATGGAAGCTCTACCGATTTGCGCAAATCGTCCCAGCGCAATTTGCCCCAGTATTCTTAGCAGGCGGATCATGTATGCTCAGTCTCCACAACGCTACTCAGAATAATCAATGTGTTGCTCCCAGAATATCATTTACAAATTCATCCGCGGGATAGTGAAACGGAACTGGGCCATCGGGCAAGCCATTTAGAAACTGGACAACCTTTTCCGTTTGGTTAGCTTGCAACTCCTCAGGTGAGCCAGAAGCAATAGCTACACCATCTGACAGAATATAAATCTTGTCAGAAATACTCATAGTTTCGTAAATATCATGGGAAACCAATAGGCTGGTCATAGACAAAGCATCATTTAGCGCTCTGATCAAAGAAACTACAACACCCATTGCGATAGGGTCCTGGCCGGTAAACGGCTCGTCGTACATGATCAGTGCTGGATCCATGGCAATAGCCCGGGCCAGGGCTATTCGACGCGCCATCCCACCCGAAAGTTGGCTAGGCATCAAATCTCGGGCTCCACGCAAACCAACCGAATTAAGTTTCATCAAAACCAGATTATGAATAAGAGAATCTGACAAATCTGTATGCACTCGCAACGAAAACGCAACATTCTCATAAACAGTCAAGTCCGTAAACAACGCAGACGACTGAAATAAAAGACCCATTTTTTTACGCAACTCAAACAATCCCGCTCTGGACAACTTTGATACGTTTTCGCCCATCACTCGGACAGTTCCTGATGCAGGGACTAGCTGCCCACCTATCAACCGCAATAGTGTAGTTTTGCCCGTTCCACTTGGCCCAATGATTGAAGTGACGGCGTTTTCGGCGACGGACATACAAAGTCCGTTGAAAATTACACGCTCTCCACGGTAAAAAACCATGTCTTTAATTTCTATCAAATCGGAAATTATAACGCCTGCCTCCATGCCAAAAATTCACTCAAAGAACGATTATCTATGCTTTTATTAAATATACCAACACCTGAACTGGTTGATATCCTGTCCAATACCTTCTTTAATCCCGCATTCAACGATTTTACATTTCAAACTGTAGCAGTATTTTTATATGTGGTTACTTATCCTGGCACTTGTATTTGGGTTCACCAGCCTTGTCTGGAGTTCGGATCGTTTTGTTTCCGGAGCAGCATCAACTGCCAAAAATTTTGGGCTTTCTCCATTGCTTATTGGCCTCACTGTCGTCTCCATAGGCACATCGGCACCGGAGATTCTGGTTTCCCTCACCGCCTCCCTTGAAGGCGCCCCCATTATGGCAATTGGAAATGCAATAGGTTCCAATATCGCCAATATTGGCCTGGTGCTGGGTATCACAGCCATTGTAACTCCGCTACCCTTTGCAGATTCTGTACTCAAGCAGGAACTACCGTGGTTAATTGGTGCGACAATTGTAGCGCTAATAGCCCTATCTAACCTGTATCTGGGCAGGATGGATGGATTAATGTTGCTTGCAGGCTTGAGTGTAATTATGTACCGGCTGGCTCAAGCACAAAGACGGGTCGCGGATAGCTTGTCAGAATCAAGCCAGGACGAAATTCATGACCTGCCAGATATGAGTACAATGATGGGCTTGGTGCATATGTTAAGTGGGCTGGTAATCCTTTTAGCCAGTGCGCAGTTACTGGTCTGGGCTGCCACTGAAATCGCCTTACTGCTCGGCGTCAGCAATCTGGTAATAGGCTTGAGTATCGTTGCTATAGGCACCAGCCTGCCAGAACTTGCAGCAACCATTAGCGCCGCATTAAAAGGCCACTCAGATATCGCCATTGGTACGGTAGTCGGTTCGAATATTATAAATATTCTTGCTGTTCTTTCAGTTCCCGCGCTGGTACATCCCATTGCTCTCAGCGAGTCCGTGCTTTGGCGGGATGGCAGCATGCTACTGGCGTTAACCATGCTGCTGGTGCTGTTCGCCTATGGCATTAATTCCAGGCGTGTGCTCACCCGGTTTGAAGGATCTATTTTGCTCCTGGCCTGGTGTGGGTACAATTTCCTCTTATACAGCCATGCCGGTTAGGGAACTCATGTCATATAAAAAACTTATGTCATTACCGGTTATCGCTAGTATTTATAACAACCTAACCCACCTAGATGCGTAACCGCAGGTATCAGATTGCAAATTTCGCCTAAAATATTAAGTCTTTTCAAACCCATAAAACTGGCTATTTTTGATGTAGATGGCGTATTTACCGATGGCAAAATTTATTACACAAGCATGGGGCAGGAATCCAAAGCATTCCACACCCAGGATGGAGCAGCCATCAAAATGCTGCTATCAACAGGCATCCAGGTCGCACTTATCACCGGTCGGCATTCAGCCATGGTCGCCCGGCGTGGGGAAGAGTTGGAAATCCCCTATATTTATCAAGGCATAGCACAAAAAAGCCGGGCTCTGGAAGAGCTGGCAAGTCAATCAGGTGTCAGCCCTCAGTTCATGTCACACACTGGAGATGATATGGCAGATCTAACCTTGTTCAAACGGGTAGGATTGCGACTCAGTGTCCCAGGCGCACATCCGGAGGTACTGGCCCGGGCCGACTATGTTACGCAAACCTCGCCCGGACTGGGTGCTGTGCGTGAGATCTGCCATTTAATCATGCTTGCACAAGAAACCTGGGCGGGGGTTTCTGAGCACTATGAACAGTGAAATTTACCCTTACTCGAGGGTATCTTGCCGTACTGATAATCCTGTCATTGGTGTTCCTGGTAAGAACCAACATCGATTCTACCGAGTCCGCAGGTCTTGGCCAGGTTGGCAACCCTTTACCTCCGGAGTTGAAAGATGAGCCAGACGTCTTCATGGAACATGCAACAATCACACAATACTCCCAGACAGGCCATCCAAAATACGAACTATATTCGAAGCTACTACGCCATTTTGAAGGCCAACACCTGACGCGTCTGAGCAGTCCAAAAATGACTATATACCCGCAAGATAAAGACGAAAATACAACACAATCTACCCCAAATTCAGACCAAAGCTTAATCAGTCAGGCCCCTGGAGAAGCGAAAATTTTTCCATGGGTTATCGAATCAATACATGGTTATCTGCGCCTACGCCCTGATTTGCATAAAAAACTCAGTCGTAAAATACCAACAAATTTGAATGCCGGGGGTCTTTCAATACACCCAAGCGGAAATGCAGTTCCGAGTTCTCCCCAAGAAGTTATTTTTCTACGTAAAAACGTGAAATTGTATCGACGCTCTGCCCAAGGACAAGATTTGCAACTGCGAACCAGCAAATTATACGTGTATCCACAGCAACAATACGCTGAAACCGATCAACCTGTTATGATCGATTCCAAAGTTGGTCGTACCAAAGCTGCAGGCTTCTCCAGCAATTTGAAGACAGGCCTGTTAAATTTACATTCCAGCAAAAAACAACGAGTACACACTATTGTCTTACCCCGTAAAAACAAACCGCACCCAAAATAGGCAAAAACATAGCGACGCAGTAAAATCCCGCCTATGGGCTTGCATTCACCAATTAGCAATCTTCCTGTACTTGTCCATTGTTGGCATCAACTTGTGGGCGCTACCATCCGATGCCGAGCAGCCAATCCACATCAAGGCTGATAAAGCAGAAATGGCGCAAAAAGATGGCACAGCTACCTATTTGGGCAACGTAAGACTGGACAGAGGAACTATGCGCGTAAATGCTGAAAAAATGGTCATCGAGCTAAACGAAAACGACGAATTAACCCGGCTAACCGCACGCGGCAAAAATCAGAATATTCAAGCCCATTTCCAACAACAGGTGGAAGTAAACAAGCCGGACGTACAAGCCGACGCGGATGTAATTATTTACTTTGCTGATAAAGACAAAATTGAATTGCGCGGCAATGCACACCTTACCCAGGACGAGAATGAGCTATCGGGTGAATTGATTATTTATGATGTTCGCACAGGCAGGGTAGATGCCAGTGCCTCACCGGGGGAAAAGCTCGATATTATTTTTCAGCCAGCAGCCGTAAAACTACCATGACTGATCACAACGCCGATTCAAAAACCAAAAAAGAGCAGAAACTCCGAGCAATTAAGCTGCAAAAAAAATATGGCAGCCATCTTGCGGTAGCAGATATCAGCCTGGAAATTAAAACCGGCGAAATAATTGGACTGTTAGGCGCGAATGGGGCGGGGAAAACCACCAGTTTTTACATGATTGTAGGAATTTTAAAACCTGACTCCGGAACAATCCTGCTGGACGACACAAATATAACTGGCAAAGCCATGCACGAAAGAGCCAAACTCGGGCTGGGTTATTTACCCCAGGAGGCCAGTGTATTCAGACGCTTGTCAGTGGAGGATAACCTGAAGGCTATCCTTGAATTGCGCTCAGACATGAATAAACAACAGCGCCAGGACTTACTCGAACAATTATTGGAGGAATTCCACCTCACCCAGGTACGACACCAGCTCGGCGAGCGCTTATCCGGTGGAGAGCGCCGTCGGGTAGAAATTGCACGCTGCCTGACCAGCACACCCTCGTTTATCATGCTTGACGAACCCTTTGCCGGAGTCGACCCTATATCGGTGAATGATATAAAGCGTATGATAAAGGATCTTGCTGCACGCAATATTGGAATACTCATTACCGATCACAATGTGCGAGAAACTCTGGATATTTGTGACAGAGCTTATATCGTAAACGAGGGGTGCATCATTGCAGAAGGAGACACTGAGTCCATACTAGCAAACACAAGAGTAAGGGATGTATATCTTGGTGAAAATTTTAGGCTATAGCGCAAAAAGCATTTTTAGGACGTTTGCAGATATTATATGACATGAAGCAATCACTCAGCCTAAAACTCGGACAATCGCTTGTTATGACGCCACAGCTGCAGCAGGCGATTAAGCTACTGCAGTTATCTACTTTGGATTTACAACTGGAAATCCAGGAAGCCATTGAAAGCAATCCATTACTCGAGCTTGTCGAAGACGAAACGTACGAAAATCAGCAAGAAGCTGACCCGGAAGATTTTCAAGCGGCTGCTGAACCCACCGTACAGATTGACAATTCAGCAGAAACTTCCCTTGGTGAACAGCTACAAACTGAAACCATTCCTGAAGACCTGCCGGTAGATACAAACTGGGACGATATATATCCAAGCCTGCCTGCCAGTGGGTCAGCCAATAATTCAGAGGAATATTCCCAGGACTTTCGCCCTGCGGCCTCAGAAACATTACAAGAACATTTGATGTGGCAACTCAATCTAACCCCCATGTCCGACACCGATCACTTAATTGCACTGTCTCTGATAGACGGTATAGACACCGATGGCATGCTCACGGTATCGCTGGAAGATATTCTCACCAGCTTTGACCCGGAAATGGAAATCGAGCTCGATGAAATTCAGGCGGTTCTCACACGCATTCAGCATTTTGACCCGGTGGGTGTGGCCGCGCGGGATTTAAGAGAATGCCTGTTGTTACAACTCAAGCAACTATCCGCGGACACCCCCTACGTTTCAGAGTCAATCATAATAGTAGAGGAACACCTGGGCCTACTGGCAAGCCGGGATTTCAATTCACTAAAACGCAAAACCCGGTGGGACCAACCAACATTACAATACGCGATAAGCGTCATACAATCTTTAAATCCTCGCCCTGGCTCGGCTATATCGGCAGACGAAACCGAGTACATAGTACCGGATGTTAGCGTAACCAAAATAAAGGGCCGCTGGGTAGTGGAACTCAATGCCGAAGCCACTCCCAAATTGGGTATAAATGCGACCTATGCGAATATGATAAAACGGGCCGACAAGAGTTCGGATAATACCTTTCTGAAAAATAATCTTCAGGAAGCACGCTGGTTTTTAAAAAGCCTGCAGTCTCGCAATGAAACCTTGTTAAAAGTCGCAACACGAATTGTTGAACACCAAAAAGGTTTTTTTGAATATGGTGAGGAAGCCATGCAGCCTCTGGTCCTGCACGATATCGCCGAGGCAGTAGAAATGCATGAATCCACCATCTCTCGGGTTACAAATCGAAAATACATGCATACACCTCGCGGTATATTCGAGTTAAAATATTTTTTCTCCAGCCATGTCGGTACCAAAAATGGCGGTGAAGTTTCAAGTACAGCAATTCGTGCTCTGATAAAAAAATTAACCGCTGATGAAAACCCCAAAAAACCCCTGAGTGACAGTAAAATAGCTATAATTCTCGGAGAACAGAGTATTAACGTTGCAAGGAGAACTGTGGCAAAATACAGAGAATCAATGTCTATTCCGCCATCAAATGAGCGCAAGAGGCTTGTATAAATGCCATTCAGCACCCATAAGAAGAGAAGTAAGTCGTTTTATACCAGTAATCGATAATTTAAGGATAAAAAATGCAATTAAGTATTAGTGGTCACCACATTGATGTCACAGATTCGTTGCATGCGCACGTTACCAATAAAATTTCAAAACTTGAGCGACATTATGATCACATTACCAATGTACATGTGATTTTATCAGTCGAGAAGCTGGTTCAAAAAGCCGAAGCGACTCTCCATATCAGTGGAGCCGAGTTATTTGCTAATGCAGAATCAGAGGATCTGTATACCGCGATAGACTTGCTTTCCGGAAAACTTGACCGACAAATAATCAAACACAAGGAAAAACTCATCAATCGGCACAAACCGAAAATCGCACAGGAAACATAACAGGCCCTGCTACTGGCACAAGCAAGGCGCATAATTTACAATCTGGCGCCGCGAATATATGGGCTGCCAGCATCATGCTCGACATCAATAATGTGCTAGATTCCTCTTGTACCTTAACGGTCAACAGGACAATCAGTAAAAAAGGCGCTTTACAGCGGGCTGCGGAGACGCTGGCCGATAGATTCCCGGTAATCGACCCACGAGAGCTGTTCGATCAGTTGATGGAGAGAGAGAATCTTGGCAGCACGGGCTTGGGAGAGGGGGTCGCGATCCCACACTGCAGAATCAGCCAAATTGACCAGGTCGCAGGGGCGTTTATTCGACTTCAGTCCCCGATAGAATTTGAAGCCCCTGATGACATGCCCATTGATTTGATGTTTGTGCTGATCGTCCCGGAAACAGCCGAAGCCAGTCACCTGGAAATGCTATCGATCATTGCCACCGTTTTCAGTAATTCGGAGCATCGAACCCTGTTAAGGGACACGTCTGATGACAACAACTTACATCGGGAGTTGCTCGATTTGTTGATATCTTCGCACCAGAAAAAACTACAGTAAGTTCTGACGTCAGACTTTGTTAATTATTAAATGATGAAACTAACAATCATAAGTGGCCGCTCCGGATCCGGTAAAAGTACCGCACTGAATGTCCTGGAGGATGCAGGAATCAATTGCGTGGACAATATCCCTGTAGGCTTGTTACCCGCCCTGGTACATAATGCATTACGTGAGAACCAGAGCAAATCTCGTCGTATGGCAGTCAGTATTGACGCACGAAACTCACCCCATGATCTGAAGTTGTTCCCTGAAATACTCATTTCAATAGATCGTATGCAACTTGATTCTGAAGTGATTTATCTGGATGCGCTCAGCCCAACACTGGTAAAAAGATTCAGTGAAACCCGCAGGCGCCACCCACTAACAACAAAAGACATGGACCTACGTGAGGCAATTGATGCTGAAGGACAGCTACTTGAAAATATTTCTGATATTGCTGACCTAACCGTCGACACGACCAGTATGAAACCCCAGGAACTGGCCGATTTGATTAGAAGTCGGGTCATTGAACGCGTGGATAGCAGCATGTCATTATTGTTTCGCTCCTTCGGTTTCAAATATGGTGTGCCCGTAGATGCCGACCAGGTATTCGATATACGTTGTCTGCCAAACCCTTACTGGGAACATAAATTGAGACAGAAAACTGGACAGGACAAAGAAGTCATCGCTTTTTTGTCCAAACAATCGCTGGTGAATGAAATGTACAACGATATGCAAAAGTACCTCCGGGATTGGTTACCCAGATTTGAAGAAAATAACCGTAATTATATGACCATCGCTATCGGATGCACTGGCGGTCAGCACCGCTCAGTATATCTTGCTAATCGCCTGGCACAGCATTTTTCAAAAACATCACAAAATGTACTGATCAGGCACCGTGAATTGAACAAACCCTGACTGCCTCATCACGCTTTCCAAGCCCAATGTAATTTATACTGACAACGACACATGAAAAAAGAACAAGTAACCATCGTCAACCGCCTGGGATTACATGCGCGAGCAGCTTCCAAGTTTGTAAGCCTGTCGCAAAGTTTTTCCAGCGAAATTTCTCTGACGAAAAATGCTGAACAAGTTGATGGAAAGAGCATTATGAGCATCATGTTACTGGCGGCTGCGCAAGGTACTATACTGACTTTATCTGCAGAGGGTGAAGACGAGGAATCTGCTTTCTCTGCCCTGTCTGCACTCATCGCCAACCGATTTGACGAGCCAGAGTAAGCGAGCACAGGCCAATGGTTTTCAAACAGCAGCTCAATGAAATTATCCGCTCTTTCGGAAAGGGTAACTGGAATGAGATGCAATATTCGCTGAAATCTCTGAAACATCATGAAATTGCTACATTACTTGAATCATCCCCCCCCAAAGCACGTCATTTTATTTGGCAGCTTTTGGACAATGAAACCGAAAACCGCGTATTACACCACCTAAACGAAGAAGTAAGAGCAGAGTTCCTTGAATCCATGGACACCGCTGAGTTAGTCGCCGCCGCCGGTGACCTGGATACAGATGACTTTGCGGATATTCTACAGCAGCTCCCCAATACCATAACCCAGCAAGTCCTTAGGTCTATGGATGCAGCTGACAGAGCCCGTGTGGAAGCCGTACTGTCATATCCGGAGGATAGTGCGGGTGGTCTGATGAATACTGACGCCATCACTGTAAGACCTCGACACCTGCTGGAATTGGTGCTGCGGTATTTACGACGACAAACAGATCTACCTGAAATGACAGACGGGCTGATAGTCGTCAATAAAAATGACGAATATGTTGGCGTACTGGCACTGTCAAAGCTATTGACTACCGACCCTGCGGTTACTGTCCGCGAAGTTATGAACACTGAAATCGAAGCAATACCCGTAGACATGCTCGATTCCGACGTCGCACATATTTTTACCGAGCAGGATTTAGTCTCTGCGCCGGTGGTGGATAAAAAGGGAAAATTGGTCGGTCGAATAACCATTGATGACGTTGTCGACGTAATCATAGAAGATGCAGATGAAAGTATCCTTGCCCGTGCTGGTCTCGACCTGGATGAGGACACTTTCGCACCTATTGGAAAATCTACTGGCCGCAGGGCTATATGGCTGGGCGTTAATCTGGTCACAGCTATATTGGCCGCAGCAGTTATTAATATCTTTCAAGACACCATCGTCAAGGTTGTGGCACTGGCCGTGCTTATGCCTATCGTGGCAAGTATGGGAGGAATAGCCGGCACCCAGACCCTGACCCTGGTTATTCGGGGCCTGGCAATGGGACATATCGGCAGGGCCAACATATTGTGGTTTCTAAATCGTGAATTCATCGTGGCGCTACTCAATGGGCTGCTGTGGGCCAGCTTAGTTGCCATTGGCGTTGCCTGGATATTTGATGATGCGGTTCTCGGTTACCTCATCGCCATAGCAATGGTTATGAACATCGTTATTGCAACGCTTTCAGGAAGTTTACTCCCTTCAATATTAACCCGTCTGGGCATAGACCCGGCCCTGGCAGGCGGTGTGATATTGACCACCATTACCGACATAGCCGGGTTTTTTATATTTCTCGGTCTGGCATCCTGGACATATGCCTAAACAAACTCAAAAAACCTTTAAACAAATAAATCCGCCCAGACCTAACCCGTCGCTACTGTCATTTCGTCAACCAGGATAGAGCCACTGCGAATATTCCCCCTAAGATCCACGTCTGTTCCCAGACCCGCAACACCCAAAAACATATCTTTCAGGTTTGATGCAATAGTGAAATTTTCTATCGGGTAAGCTATTTCTCCATTCTCAATCCAAAACCCCGATGCACCGCGTGAATAATCACCTGTAACAGCATTAACACCCTGTCCCATCAACTGAGTCACCATCACACCGGTCCCCATCTGTTTCAGGAGTTTCGACAAAGAACTCAATGCCCCCTCAATAGAAACGTTATGAACTCCTCCAGCGTTACCTGTGCTCTCCAGGCTAAGGCGCCGGGCGGAATACGTACTCAATATGTAACTATTGACTATGCCATTTTTAATGAATGCTTTAGAACTCGTCGCAACACCATCTCCATCAAATCCGGCGCTGCCCATGGCCCGCTGAAGAAGGGGATATTCCACGATGGATAGATCCTGCTGTGCTACTTTGGTACCCATAGACTCTGTTAAGAAGGACATGTTCCGATACAAGGCACCACCAGCCAGGGCAGATAACAAAGAGCCAATCAATCCCGTTGACATCTGAGGCGAGAAAAGTACCGGCATACGGCCCGGCGCAAAACTCCGACTACCCAATCGTGCCACAGCCCGGCGAGCCGCCTCCTGCCCAACATCCTGCGCATTTTCAAGGTCTTCGGCACGCCGACTTACGGTATACCAATAATCTTTTTGCATGCCGGCAGCGTCGGTCGCAATAACCGCAATAGCCAAACTATGCCGGCTGGAAAGATAACTCCCTAAAAAGCCATTGCTATTCCCGTATGCTCGACAACTCTGATGAGAAGCCAATGTCGCCCCGTCGGAGTTGTTAATTCGTTTATCCATGCCCATGGCCTGGGACTCACAATCAAGGGCCAATTTTGTAGCATCTTTGGCATTTATTTCCCAGGGATGAAAAACATCCAGTTCAGGGATATCTGTCGCCAGCTTATCTGCATCGGCTAAACCCGAACAGGGATCACCCTGAGTATATTTTGCGATATTCAGAGCCGCTTTTACCGTGTCTGTCACGGCCTCGCTAGATATATCAGAAGTACTGGAAACGCCTTTTCGGTCATCAACATAAACCGTCACGCCAAAACCACGATCCTGGTTAAATTCCACCGTTTCCAACTCGCCCATCCTGGCTGTAACACTCAAACCTACATCCTGGCTAACCGAGACTTCAGCCGCGCTGGCACCAAGGCGTTTAGCGGTCTCCAGAATAAACTCTACCTGGTCTCTTACCAGGCTTTGACTGGCACTAATATCTGCCAATGGAGAATCATTTTTAGCAGGTATATTCATTTTGCATTACCATGTGGCATTACCATTTCCTCTAAAGCAGCTGAGCGCATTGGCCACCTGCAATTAATTTTTTACAGTATGACTGAAGATAATCCAGAAATAGAGCAAAAACCCAGCCGATCCTCCCGCAAGAGAGACGCACTGGCGTTGCAAACACTCGGTACCGACTTACTTAAATTGCCGGCGGACCAGTTTAAGTTGATATCCGTTAGCGAAACATTGAAAACTGCCATCAATGACTACCATCGCATACGTACCCGGGAAGCAAAACGGCGCCAATCACAGTTCATCGGCCGATTAATGCGTGACGAAGATATTGATTCAATCCACATGGCACTAAGCGACCTTCAACAAACCAGCGCCGCTGCCCAATATCAACATCATCAATTGGAAGGCTGGCGTGACAAGCTGCTGACTCAACCCAATGCACTTACAGAATATCTAAACGAATACCCTCACACAGACAGGCAACAACTGCGCACCCTGATACGTCAGGCCCTAAGCTCCCAGTCAAAAAGCTCACGACAAAAAGACTCGCAACAAAATCAGCAAGCAAAGCCGGATAAAAAACATCTCCGAGCACTATTTCGTTTTTTGCGCGACAGCCAAAACCCGGACTGACGGCAATATCTAGCTGGGCATCCAGCCTTACGCAGCTGTTCCACCCACTACAACTTCATCAATCTTCAGTGTTGGCTGACCAACACCCACTGGCACCGACTGCCCATCTTTACCGCAAACACCAACACCCTGATCCAGTTTTAAATCATTGCCCACCATGGAAATACGCGTCATCACTTCAGGGCCATTACCAATAATGGTCGCCCCCTTTACCGGAGCGGTGACCTTGCCATTTTCAATCAAATAAGCTTCTGTTGCCGAAAAAACAAACTGACCCGAAGTGATATCAACCTGACCACCACCAAAATTAACCGCGTACAAACCTTTGTCGACACTGGCGATAATTTCTTCCTGATCACTTTCACCCGCCAGCATATAGGTATTCGTCATCCGGGGCATGGGCAGGTGAGCATACGATTCTCTGCGACCATTACCTGTGGAGGCTACATTCATCAAACGCGCATTTAGCTTGTCGAACAAATAACCGGTCAATATGCCGTTTTCAATCAACGTAGTGCATTGGGTCGGCTCACCTTCATCGTCCACCGAAAGGGAACCACGCCTATTTTCCATGGTTCCATTATCGACAACGGTACACAAGGACGAGGCCACTTGTTCGCCCATTTTCCCCGAAAATGCTGAGCTGCCTTTCCGATTAAAATCACCTTCCAGTCCATGACCGACCGCCTCGTGCAATAATACACCAGGCCATCCCGCACCAAGTACCACAGGCATATTACCCGCTGGCGCATCAACCGCCTCCAGGTTTACCAAAGCAATGCGGACAGCTTCACGGGCAAACTCCATACATCGTTGCTCTTGCTCAAACCAATCTAGAGAAAAACGCCCTCCACCGCCGCTGCTACCACGCTCCTTTCTGCCTTTCTGGGCAACAATAACGGATACATCAAGCCTCACCAGGGGACGCACATCCCCTGCCAGAGTGCCATCAGTGGCAACGATCAAACAGGTATCATGGGACGCGCTTAAGCGCACTGTGACTTCTTCTACCCGGGGATCCTGGCGACGCGCCTCCTGCTCTACTCGCATGAGCAAATCCACCTTCTGCGCCTCATCCAATGAGCGAATAGGATCTTCAGCGCTATAGCGCGCTATTTGACCCCTGGCCCGCAGAACACAAACGGATTTATCCTGTCCCTGACGGGTAATACTTTTGGCCGCCTGTGTTGCCTGGGTCAGTGCCGGCAGCATAATATCATCTGCATAAGCAAAGCCGGTTTTCTCCCCGCTTACAGCACGTACGCCTACACCTCTGTCTGTACTGAAACCAGCATCCCGCACGATGCCATCCTCCAGCGACCAGAATTCATTGCGCGAAGCCTGAAAATAAAGCTCCCCCAAATCTATGTTGCTGGAAAGCAAACCACCCAACAATTTCTCTATATCGCTTTGCCGAAGCTCTGCGGGCACCCACAATTGCTCCTGTGCGGCTAGAACCAAATCAGACAGGGATTCTCCCGTTGTACTCATGCTGCCTCCGGCATTAAATTATCAGTCGATTGACTGTCATCTGCTTTTTTTTCCACAGTATCATCGCTCATGGTTTTCTCCTCAACAGAGTCCTGGACCTCATTGAGATCACTTTGCATATTATTGGTAAACAGTCCGTCAAATTCGACTTTCGGATTGTCCAATGTCCCGGTGATTTGATATCGCGCACTACTAAACATGTCCAGTGGTTTTTCAATGATTTTTCCACCAACAAGAATACCCAGCCCTACCACTGGATTAGCCACCGCTGCCCAGGCTGCATACCATGGCAACCCCTTGGTAACGGGTAGTGTTACAATCATTGTATTGTTCAGAGTATTATTTTTTAGATCCACATCGCCCATGATTTCAAATTTACCGCTACTGCCGCTCACCTTCATTGACTCAATAAACGTCATTTTGCCACTATCAAATTCAGTAACAGCTGAAACTTTATCAAATTCAATACCCTTGCCAAACACATCGGTAAAATTACCGCTCAAGCGTTTGGCGGCCTTGTTAAAATTCATTAAGGTCAAAATTCTGAGGGGCCCAGTTGCACCTTCCAAATCAACAAACTCCCCGTCAGTCAGTTTATAACTTAATATTCCATCAAGCTCTTCCAATGTAAAATTCAAAGGCGAACCCGGCCAGGAAAGGTCTGCATTAAGACGCAATTTTTTACTGCGCATACTAGGCGCATAATCCCAGCGGGGAAGAATATCAGCTAAATCACCTCCATCAACTACTCCATCAAACACTGTACGATTGAGCAAAGTTTGCCATACAAGCCCCGTCTCAGAGCGAATATTTAGCCCCTTCATTTCTGCTTCCACGTTTAAAAAGGCTATAAAGTCATCAGACCTTCGAATGTCAAATGCCCAAGCACCATAGTTTTCCTCGCCTACAAAAATCTGATCTATCACTACGTCTATATCTACCAGACGATCGATATTGAAATCGATAAGCGGATCTTCGCTTACGCCGCTCAATGTGCTTTCTGCATCTACAATCGCTAACTCGTCTTGGGGCAGTTCGGTCTCTTCTGGTAGAAATAGCCTGGCTATATGAAGTTTGGGAGGCAGGTCTGGTAGTTTTGTGTAACTACCCGTCAGATTTCTGGATACACCGGTCAACTCCGTGGACCCTGCGCCACCACGTCCTTGCAACATGACGTTATCAAAAACTAACTCATCGTCTCCGACCTCGGCCAATAACAAGTTGTGGACCGACCAGGGGAAAGTGATTTCTTCACCGAAAGTAGAGTCATTTTGTCCACCTGATTGTCCACTGGGCGAGTTTTCATCAGGAGCAGACAAATCGAGTGAGGACAATTTTCCTGTTATAACAAATTCGTCTCCGATGTCCTGCAAGGCCAAGGGCGGCTCCCCAATACCCAGAGAGCCTTTAACAAATATATTCTCCTCAAACAGCCACCAGGCATCAGCAACACCGAAAATATCCATATCCAGCATTATGCTTGAATCAGAAAAGCCAGCATTGACTCGCATCTCCCAAACATCTTCAGAGGTTTTATATAACTCAGCAGGAAGGTCCAACGAAACCCCCTCTAAAGTACTGAAAACACTTAGCGTAGTGCTGCGCTCACTGGCCGGATATATGAGTAACTCAGTTTCAAGGCCCATCTCTCCTTTGGCAAGACCTGCGTGATTAACTTCTAACCACTCGCTTAAGTTATCAATACTTGCTCGCCCCTTCGTATTTAGATGAATTACATCGTCACGGGTTTCAAAATGCAAAGTACTGGCATTGTCAAACATGCTACCGGTTAGATCCGAACTCTTTATATTGTGGGGATAGGCATATTCCACAGACCCATGTAGAGCGCTAACCTGTAAGCCTATATCAGGCATATCCAGAAAAGCATCTTCCAGGGTCATATTCACTGCTGCACTGAGTGCTCGCTGCGGTTCCGTTACCGGAATACTACCGGCAATGCGAAAAGCCATATTTCCCCCGGCGGCCCAGCTTTGGTCTATAAATGACAACGAATCAGACAGCGGGCTTTGACGTATAAAAGCTAAAGCGGACTTTAAATCACCCTGCGCCAGAGCCGAGAACTCTACATAAGCAGCACTACGCGGCAACAGCACCTCGACCTGACTAAGCGCAATACTCAAAGATTTCGCCGAAACCAATTTAGCTTCTATATGGGTAGGCGTTAGATAAATATCCCCACTCATTTCATCAATCGAGGGCCAAGACGGCTCATAGGCAATTTCCGCGTTTGAGACATTTAGATGCATAACTACCTGACGGGGTGACAAACGCGATGGAGGTGCTCGCACAGCACCATGATAGATAAACAGACCAGAGTTTATTTCACCATCCTGTGCTGCATCCTCAAGCCAGGTTTTCACATTCTGCTGCAAGTTAAAGGGCAGAAACTGCTTCCCGGAGAGTACGCTCAAACGCTCGACCTGGGCTTGTACCAGCAAATGCTGATCCTCTATTTTTTCAGTTCGCGTAATTGCAAAACCACCTTCAACATTAGCGTCACCAAGCTTTATAAATAAATCGTGCCCCACAATTCCAACATACCCGGGCTGATAATAAATCAGCACACTGCCTTCCACACTATCCAGGGCAAACGCTTCAGAAAACAACTTCTTAAATCCTAAATGCATATTTTCAGCATCCAGATTCAAATCCACAGCCGAACGAGAAGCGATAAAATTACCCGTCGCGTTACTGATCAATGGCACCCCTTTGAAGGGATTGAGATAGATGCCTTGAAAATTTCCAGAATAACCAAGTCCTCCAGTTCCTAAGCCAAACTGAAGTTCAAACCGGCTCAACTGCCCTTTTATTTGCAAACCATTCAGCCAAAGCGGGACAGCCTCAGTAGCGGAAAATAGTTCACGCCCCACCTTGCCTATTTCGCTTAAATCAATGAATGGTATGCTCAACGAAACATAAGGGCCGCCCTCATCCCGCGCAGCGCCACGAGACAGGGAAATTTGCATATCTTCGACAAGAGAACCTCCAGGCCGGGAAGTGAGTTGTTTGACAACAGCCTGTAAGCGATCCCTGGCTTCGGGAATAAATAATTGTGCGTTTAGCTCTACGCTATCCAACTGTCCAAAAGGGAGATCTAAATTTTCCAAGGCAAGACTTAAATGCCCATCTCCACCCGCTGTTTCTAAGTCCAATCGCCCAGCCATTGCCTGAATTTCACCTGAAACCTGCCACAATGCACCCAAGGCCTCGCTGACGATAAAATTCTCAGCAAAAATCTCCACTATGCCGGTCATTGCTCGCTTAGTGATACCTACATTATCAGCATCAAAACCAGGAAAAAATGCCCCTGGTGCAATATCATATTGAAGTCTGAATTCACATTGGTCGCAATCTTGCCCGGCCAGAGGCATGGGTTGCGAATGCACCGGACTCGCCGGTTGCGTGGAAATATAGATCTGGCCTCGATAACCGTCGATTGATTGAAGAAGCGCACTGATCGTCACAGCCTCGGAACGAAAAGCAGTTTCCTCACTCACGTCTTGCACAACCGGATAAATCCGACCCTGGCGCAAATAAACTTCAGCGGAGTATTCCAGGAAACTCTTAAAATCAAAGTTGGTTTTCCCAACACTCCGACCCAACAATGTCAGCCCACCCTGAACATCACGCGTAATAGCAATATTGAGCTCATCAACACGCAATTGAGCCGCCACAACACGATTTCGGAGCAAGCTGTGAAGCACATCGAGCTCAAAATATATGCCCCCGGCATTACCCCCGGTAAAACGCACTCGCTCAAGCTTTAAAACAGGATTGAAGCCTTGCCAGCTGCCGGACAAACCTTCCAAAACCGTGCCTGACTCCTCGAGCGCTCGATTTATTCTGGGCTCCATGTTCTCCAACAGGAACATAGACAAGCGTCCCCCACCTTGCAGCATGGCAATCAACAAAGCTATAACAACCACGGAGCGCAGGAAAATGCGTAATAAAAACGACAATGAATAGTTTCCAGATTAGGGGATATTTTTAGACACTCATTGTAAGCCTAAATTCAGGGCCAAAGCACACTATCACTTGGCAAAACATGGCTTTTAATAAACAGCCCTGAGCAGATCTTATAAACAGCCCTGAGCAGATCTTATAAACAGCCCTGAGCGGATCTTATAAACAGCCCTGAGCAGATCTTGTAAACAGCCCTGAGCGGAATCTTGTAAATAGCCCTGAGCGGATCTTGTAAACAGCCCTGAGCGGAATCTTGTAAACAGCCCTGAGCGGATCTTGTAAACAGCTATATCCTGATCAGATTAAAACGCTCACGTGAATATTCCGCTTGAGCCTGGAGCTCTACCTCAATGTAAAGTAGTTCACATTGTCTTGCGAACTGCCTAGATTCATGTTCATTCAAGGCATCAATTATCTCTTGATGCGCATGTAGTCTATACAGCCGCCGGGGAAATGCAGGAGCCGGTAGTTCATTACCGGCAGCGGTTTTTACAACAATTTGCCCTCGCCCGGCACTTTGTTCCAACACTCTAAATATTTCATAACATACACTGCGAGCGGATTTAACATAGGCTTGGCCTGCACAGGACACGCAAGCCTCACCCATTTGTCTAGCCAGGCTGTCCCGGTCCCGCTTTCTGCTCATCTCGACCAGCCCCAGACCAGAAAATCCAAACACCCGGGTTCGCGCAGGGTCCCTTTGCAGGCCTTTTTCTAATACCTCCAGTATCTCTGAGCGATGCGCCTCCACTACCATATCTATAAAATCTATGACTATGATACCACCCAAATTTCTCAGCCTGAGTTGCCGGGGTATTTCCTCTGCCGCTTCCAGATTCACTTTATAAATAGTTTCTTCCAGGGTCTTATTACCCATATAAGCGCCAGTATTCACATCGATAGTTACCATGGCTTCGGTCTGCTCAATAATGATAGTGCTCCCGGATTTAAGAGACACCTTGCTATTCATCACACTGAGAATATCCTGTTCAATGTTAGCAACGTCAAAAATGGCAGACTCATCACGCCACAATTCCAGCAAATCGCTGTGCTCAGCAAGATAATGTCCTAAAAACTGATGCGCCCTATAATAGGTATCCGCATCATCTATTTTAATCGCCGCCAGCTCATCAAAAGCCAAATCTCTGATCACCCGGATATGCTTAGGCAAATCTTCATATATCAGTCTCGGTGCACCAACACTGCCACCATCCAGACTCTGCCACAGCTTCTTCAAATATCGTACGTCTTCCAGCAATTGCCCTTGATCAGCTGATTCAGCAAGCGTTCTCACTATAAAACCATGTGAATCGGATATATCCAGCTCATCCCGAGCCGATTCCACCATGGCCTGCAAACGAGCTCTCTCATCAGGATCAATAATTTTTTGAGAGATGCCAATATGGGAGGAATTCAACATCAACACCAAATACCTTGCCGCAATGGACAGATACATGGTCAACCGGGCTCCTTTATTGGCGATTTGGTCTTTGCTTACCTGAACGAATACGGATTGCCCCTCGTGCAACAAGCTGCGGATATCGTCACCACCCGGAATATCACTCACATGTAGAAATCCCGGGCGATCAATACCGGAATCATCTGAACCACCAATTTTGATAAATGCGGCCTGAATGCCCGGCATAATCCGCACAACACTGCCCAGATAGATATTGCCGACCAGGCTACTACTCGCACCACGCTCCAGATATAAAGCTTCAAGACGATCGTTGTTAAGCAGCGCTACACGAGTTTCATACTCACTGACATTGATAAGCAATTGTTCAGACACGATGCTGCCACGTATTAATGCCGACTTTGCGTAACAGCGCTTCGGTCTCACACAGTGGCAGACCCATTATGCCACTGTGGCTACCCTCGATACGTTCGACAAAAATGGCGCCGATACCTTGAATAGCATAAGCCCCGGCTTTGTCCGCTGGCTCTCCGGTATGCCAGTAATTTTCCAGCTCAAATTTGCTCAAGATCCGAAATTTTACTTGCGAAACACTAAGTATTGAATGACAAGTCTCGCCATTCACCAGGTACAAAGCGGTTAATACCTGATGAGTATTGCCCGACAAACCAGCAAGCATTTCCATGGCATGACGTTTATCCCTGGGTTTGCCAAAGATACACTCGTTACAAACAACAGTGGTGTCTGCTGCCAGCACAGGAGCGTCCTGGGCACCCAGGCTCTCTGCTTTCTCTCGCGCCATTCGACGCACATAATCTACCACCGGCTCATCCACTTGTACTGATTCATCAATATCCGCCGGCTGAATTCGAAAGCGAACATTAATACTATCCAACAAGCTGGCTCTGCGTGGACTTTGTGAGGCCAGTATCAATTGTACTGCCATGCGTAAAAACCCTAAAACCCTGTAGATTTGCTGCTACGGCGCAACACCAGATAAACCAATGGCCAAACCAGAGCACTGGCCATGGCAACCCACAGGAATGTCATATGAAAATCCGCATTCAGGAACTGCATCCAAAGTAACATTTTCAACAGCTCGATGCACAATACTGCTCCAAATACAAAAACTGCCTGCTGAACTACCGCGTACATCCGAAGTCGTTCGTATATAGACCAGGTAACAAAAGTAAGTGCTGCCAGACAAAATGCATTAACACCCATGGGCTCACCCAACAATACATCCAAGCACAGACCCAACAACCACGCCCTGACCATGCCAACTCGATGGGGTAATTCCATCACCCAATAGAGCATGACCAATACAACCCAGGATGGACGGAACCAGGCAAGCCAGTCGGGCGACCACTCGGGTAAGTGAAAGACCGCCAGTATCATAGCCACAAACAGACTCAACATAATGGTAATGGTGCCTGTTTCTGAACTCACTGTGTTAGACCGGGCAGTTCAGAAAAAACCAACAAAACGTGACGGCTACGATCCAGTGCAGCGGAAGGTTTAGCCTCGATGTAGGCAAAACTCTGGGTTTCATCAACGACAACAGAGGTAACCAACCCAACCGGGTAACCGCGTGGGAATCTACCTCCCAAACCAGAACTTACCAGCAAATCCCCCGGCAGTATGTCCGCTGTAATGGGCACATACTCAAGCTCAATAACATCCTTGCGACCCGTACCAGCCGCTACCATTCGCAAATCAGTTCTGTTGACCTGCACAGGCACCGCATGGGATGGATCGGATATTTGCAATACTCGGCTTGTCGAAGCACTGATTTCAACAACCTGCCCAAACAGTCCATGGGCATCAACCACTGCCTGACCGACGTAGACCCCATGCTGCTCGCCCTTATCCAGCACAACTTCATGACGCGAGGGCGATGGCAGAACACCGATTATTTCAGCGATCAAAACCTCAGTATTTACCTGCTCCTGGCTACCCAGCAAGCTTCTCAAGCGGGCATTTTCTTCCCGCAAACTAATAAACTGCTGGGTTATTTGTGACAATTCCAACAAGCGGCGGCGCATGCGCATATTTTCTTCATTCAGGGTATTGCGTGACGCAATGGACTCAGACGCTTTTCCAGAAAAATAATAGGGTAACTCTGCAACAGTGTAGACTGGCACCACGATCGTCGCCAGCAACTTGCGCAAGGGCTCCAACGAAGCCGTATAAGATTCTATGGCGAATACCAGGGAAGAAATAACCAGCAACGCAATCAACAGATAACCGGCACCAGATTCTCTGACAAAAAGCGTCTTAATTTTTCAGTACTCCTTCTAGGTGTACCAATTATACCGTCAAATAAACAGCCCTGAGCGGGTCTTGGTAAACAGCCCTGAGCAACCCTTGGTAAACCAGCCCTGAGCGGCTCTTTATAAACAGCCCTGAGCAACCCTTGGTAAACAATCATTCTGTTGACAGTAAATCGTTGTTACCCGCCTCGTCCATTAACTCCAGGGCCTTGCCACCACCTCGTGCGACACAGGTTAAAGGATCTTCTGCGACAATCACCGGTAATCCGGTTTCTTCAGCCAGCAATACATCAAGATCTCTTAGCAATGCACCACCACCGGTCAGTACCAACCCATTTTCAGCAATATCCGATGCCAACTCCGGCGGCGTCTGCTCAAGCGCGCTCTTTACTGCCTGTACAATCATCGACAGTGGCTCCTGCAGAGCCTCCAGTATTTCGTTGCTGCTCAAAGTAAAGCTGCGCGGCACGCCTTCAGCAAGGTTTCTGCCACGCACATCGATCTCAAGTAATTCTTTTTGCGGGTAGGCTGTACCAATTTCCTGCTTTATCCGCTCGGCTGTCGCCTCACCAATCAAGCTTCCCTGAGTACGCCGGACATAAGCAACAATGGACTCATCAAACCTGTCCCCGCCCACTCTAACGGTTTCAGAGTACACCACACCGTTGAGCGAAATGATGGCGAGCTCGGTTGTGCCCCCACCAATATCGACCACCATGGTGCCCACAGCCTCATGTACAGGTAAACCTGCACCAATAGCCGCTGCCATCGGTTCCTCTATAAGCCGAACATCTCTCGCCCCGGCACTCAGGGCTGATTCACGGATTGCACGCCTTTCCACTTCGGTGGATTTGCAGGGAACACACACCAGCACTCGGGGACTGGGACGAATAAACGAATTTTCGTGTACCTGGCTAATGAAGTACTTCAGCATTTTCTCTGTGACAAGAAAATCAGCAATAACACCGTCCTTTAGCGGACGAATCGCCGTAATATTTCCAGGTGTACGGCCCAGCATGCGCTTGGCATCAAGCCCTACAGCAGCCACACTTTTCTGTGACCCAACCGTCCGAATAGCCACCACAGAGGGCTCATTCAGTACTATTCCTTCGTCACGAACAAATATCAGAGTGTTAGCCGTGCCCAGATCGATCGCCAGATCACGTGAAAACATTCCACGAAACTTTTTAAATATCATGAATTAGTCAAAGACCTATTCCAATGCAGCAATTAGCAATATCCTTTCGCTGGGAAATTGCATGAGAAATCGCGCGTAACTCTAGCAACGGCAAGCATTCTGAGCAAGGTTCAATTATCATAGTAGGACGAAATTACAGCACATATGCCTAAAATGATCATAGAGTTAGAAGATCTTAAGAATCTTGCCCGTCTTGCGAAAATACATCTGGAGCCAGATGCAGAAGAAAACTCAAAAACAGACTTAAATCGCATCATGCAAATGATCGCAGAAATGCAGTCCGTGGATACCAGCGATATCCAGCCCATGGCCAATCCCCTTGATGCAGTTCAGCGACTGCGTCTGGATAAAGTCACCGAATCGGACCATCGCGAAGAATTTCTGTCATTAACCGATCACGCACAACACGGTTTTTACACTGTGCCGCGCGTTATAGAGTAAATAAATGAACCCCTATGCTTCTCTGCAGATGCTGCGCAACGAATTGGATAGCCGTGCGCTTAGCAGTGTGGAACTAACACAAATGTATCTCACACGAATCAATAAGCTGGACGCTGAATTCAATTGTTTCATTACGCTGGCCGAAGAGAAGGCCATGTTCCAAGCTGAGCAGGCAGATGCACAGATCGCCGCTGGGCAAGGCGGTGCGCTGACCGGAATCCCCATGGCTCACAAGGATATATTCCTGACCCAGGGAATCCGTACCTCCTGCGCCAGTCGCATGCTGGACAAATTCATTGCACCGTACGACTCGACTGTCGCAAAAAAATTGAATCACGCCGGAATGGTTTGTCTGGGCAAAACCAACATGGACGAATTTGCCATGGGTTCCAGTAACGAAAACAGTTATTACGGCAGCACCAAAAACCCCTGGAATACCGAGCATGTACCGGGTGGCTCATCAGGTGGCTCGGCAGCGGCGGTAGCTGCGGCACTTGTCCCGGTAACAACTGGCACCGATACCGGCGGGTCTATCAGGCAACCTGCTGCATTTTGTGGCGTATCCGGCATAAAACCCACCTACGGACGTGTCTCACGCTATGGCATGATCGCTTTTGCATCCAGCCTGGATCAGGGCGGGGTACTCGCTCACAGCACAGCGGATATGGCCCTGATGTTGTCCGCAATGGGTGGTTTTGATGCCCAGGATTCCACCAGTGCCGACCAAAGCATGGAAGATATTCTAGCGCTGACCCGAGATTCCGAGGGTTTTGCTCTATCTGGCAAAAAAATCACCATAGGTCTGCCCAAAGAGTATCTACAAAACCTGACCAACGCGGAGCTGGAAGCGGTATACCAAAACGTTCAATCAGTTTTTTCCGGTCAGGGCATTGAGTTTCGCGACGTTTCACTTCCCCATACGCATGTAGCAGTACCGACATACTATGTATTAGCCAGCGCAGAGGCTTCCACTAACCTGTCCAGATATGACGGCGTACGTTACGGGCATCGTTGCGAGTCACCAAAAAACCTTGAAGACTTATACGTACGCTCCAGATCCGAGGGTTTTGGAGAGGAAGTAAAACGCAGAATTCTGACCGGCACCTACACACTGTCTGTTGGTTACTATGATGCGTATTATGTACAAGCACAAAAAGTACGCCGCCTGATAGCAAACGATTTTACCAAGGTATTTAGTGAGGTCGACCTGCTGATGACACCCACTACGCCGTCACCCGCATTTAAAATTGGTCAGCTTTCCAAAGACCCTGTAGAAATGTATCACCAGGATGTTTTTACTATTCCTGCCAGCCTGGCCGGCCTGCCATCTATGTCTATACCCTGTGGCATGCAGGAAGGTTTACCTTTGGGATTGCAGTTGATAGCCCCGCATTTTAAAGAAGCGCTATTGCTTAAAATCGGCAATCTATTCCAGCAACATACCGACTGGCACACGCAGTATCCAGAAACAGGACAAAACTTATGACCTGGGAAACCGTCATCGGACTTGAAATACATGTTCAATTGGCAACTAACAGCAAAATATTCTCTGGCGCCAGCACGCGCTTCGGTGCTCAGCCAAATACCCAGGCCTGCGCAGTTGATCTGGCCATGCCTGGCGTATTACCCGTACTTAATAAGCAAGCCATTTCCCATGCCCTGACTTTTGGGCTGGCTATAAATGCAGAGATCGGATTACATTCCACCTTCGACAGAAAAAACTACTTTTACCCCGATCTACCCAAAGGGTATCAAATTACACAGTTTCAACATCCCATCGTGGGTAGAGGCTCGGTGGAAGTTATTCTTGAAGATGGAAGCCATATCAATGTGGGTATCACCCGGGCACATTTAGAAGAAGATGCCGGGAAATCTGTGCACGAAAATATGCCAGGCTTAACCGGCATCGACCTCAATAGAGCCGGCACGCCCCTGCTTGAAATAGTTTCCGAACCAGATATGCACAGCGCCCAGCAGGCGGTTGCCTATTTCAAAAAAATGCATGCGCTGGTTAAATACCTGCGTATTTGTGATGGCAATCTTAACGAAGGCAGCATGCGCTGCGATGCCAACGTATCCATTCGCAAATCTGGCGATACTACGCTGGGGGTACGTACCGAAATCAAAAACCTTAATTCTTTTCGTTTTCTTGAAAAAGCTATCAACTACGAAATTGAAAGACAAATAGAATTGCTGGAAAGCGGACAAAAAAT
The DNA here is from genome assembly GCA_019090385.1 of Pseudomonadales bacterium. Classification (GTDB taxonomy): domain Bacteria; phylum Pseudomonadota; class Gammaproteobacteria; order Pseudomonadales; family Azotimanducaceae; genus DC-out156. The sequence continues at coordinate 59,026 of JAHRWB010000153.1, forward strand.
TCAGCAAGCAACCTTGCTTTACGACGCCGACCGAAACGAAACCCGTCCAATGCGCAGCAAGGAAACATCAGAGGACTATCGATACTTCCCCGATCCGGATTTACTGCCCATTCTGATCACACAGGCTGATATTGATGTACTCAAAAAACTCACGCCGGAACTACCCGACCAGCGCAGACTGCGCTTTCAGGAAACACTGGCATTGTCGGAATATGATGCTAACTGGTTGACCGCAGATCCGGACATTGCGGACTACTACGAAGCCACGGTAGAGCAATGTAATAATACCAAGCTCAGTGCCAACTGGGTTATGGGTGAACTTAGTGCTGTATTAAACCGCCAGGAACTGCCCATTACATCGGCACCCATTACTGCCAAACAACTAGGACAAATTATTAGCAAAATTGCCGACGACACCATATCGGGCAAAATCGCTAAACAAATATTCGATGACATTACCCGACAAGCAGACCCATCCGTTGATGTAAACGAATTCATAAAGCAAAATGGCCTCACTCAAATGAATGACGAGAGCCAGATCAATGATATTGTTGACCAAACCATTCTTGCCAACCCGGATCAAGTCCAACAATTCCGTGATGGCAAGCACAAAGTTATGGGTTATCTGGTCGGCCAGGTCATGAAACAATCCCAGGGCAAAGCCAACCCCAAACAAGTAAGTGAAATGTTGACTGCCAAACTCAAAACTCAGCCATAAACTGAAGAATGCGCTTGGCGTTTACACCCAGGTCGCTCTGACCTACCCGAGAAACCGAATGTAAATCAATCACCGAACCCTCGCTAGTGGCGCGAATACGCACCACCAGGTCATCCTTAAAACCAAACAGCAAACTGGTGGCTGTGGCTTCGACACGCATCTCATCGTAATCCGAATTGATAATTTCAAGACCCATGTTTGCTAATACTTCTTCTGTGCGCTCCATGCTGGCCACGGTATCCAGAGAAGTTTCCAGGGGTATCACTCCAGGGTAGGCACTCGATTGCAACTCACCCAGCACATCGACATCGTATTCCACCGGATTGTCACCTATACGTAATGCAAGCACCTTGTCAAAAACAGGTGCATTGATCTGATCCGTGGAAATATTGTGAATAGCAGGAACAGATGTGGCTTTTTGATACTGCAAAAACATACCTGCGATCACCAGTAAACCCACCATGCTGCAGACCACCATAGCTTTCACCTCCTGGGTATAACCTTTTCTCACACTCACAACACAGCCGGCAAGGCCACCTACAAAGCCTATAAATGCCAGCATAATTCCACCAGCCAAAAATAAAAATCCCAGTTCAAAGGACCAGAGCCCCAGCCTGGTACCCGCTACAGACAGTATCATCAGCAACACCGCTATCCAGGTACCCAATTTTATCGCCCTTGACCACCACA
>JAHRWB010000010.1 GCA_019090385.1 Pseudomonadales bacterium
CCTATGGTAAACTGTCCACTGCGGTTTTTATTGCAGTGGGATGATGAAATTATTCCCCGTGAAAGCGGACTTTTGTTATTTGATAGTCTGGGCTCCGAGAACAAAGAGCTGCATGCACATACAGGCCTGCATCATGCTGTTCCTTTAACGACCATGCGCAAGACGGTTAAGTATCTGGCATCACATTTGTGCGCGGGAGAATCTCGCGGATAAAATCACTTGTTGCTACTGTTCAGTTCAACTTTTTTGGTGCTCTAATATTAGAGATTGTGAGTGACAAGGTGCTATGGCAAGGGTCAGGGGTGTTGATTTGAGTGCTGCTGAGAATGCTAAATTGTTTTGGGATATTCTTTCATACCAACATTATGTCTGAGCCATATATCATGGGGTGGAAATATCTGTGGTGCCATACGCAGGCGCTCGAAGACTTGCCGGAATACGCGTGATTTTGGTAGGTTTGGCCCATACATTTCGGCAAATTCATCTCGCATAAAATCCATACCGTACAAAATGGTTTCATAACTTTCGTGATTCCATAATCCAGCGGTGTCTATCGGGGTTCGGTGATCCCCAGGTATCCCGCTGCTGGATAATTCGCTGGTGGATTGTCCAGGGAAAAACTGATCTTCAAAATCGGAAGCTGAGGGTGGTTTGCTGCGCCAGTATTCCAGCTTGGCGGCGAGTCGATCATTTATTCGATCAGATTTTTGCACCTCTTGCCAAAATAGCGTATCTGTCCTTTTGCTGAGGCAGTAATGCATGTTTATAAAGTCCAGCACTTCATAAAAGCGATTGGCCATGATTCGGTTAACCCGGAATGCTGCAGATGTGTAGTCTGCCCCTCTAACCTGGCTGTTTGTATCCATGCCACGGGCAAAGGGAAAATGCTCTGCCAACATAACTGTAGCCAGGTCGCTTAGGTACAGCCCGGTAGATTCCAATGGTTCAATAAACCCACCAGCCAAGCCTATTGCCAGGCAGTTGCCAACCCAAACCTTTTCCCGTCTACCGACTTTAAACTTTATCAGCCGGGTATCCAAGGGCTCGCAATGCGGACCTTCCAGAGTGCGCAATTCCTGCTCGGCATGGGTTTCAGAGATGAATTCGCTGCTGTGAACGTATCCTAGTGATTTGCCTGTTTGCAGGGGTATTTCCCACACCCAGCCTGCTGAGCAGGCAGAGGCTTGGGTATAGGGTCGCACATAGCCCGGATAGAAACGGTCATAGGGTACGTGCATTGTTGTCGCTCTGTCACACAGCAACCATTGAGAGTAATCAAGAAATTTGACGCCCAGGGTTTTTTCAATCAACAGCGATGCAAAACCCGTGCAGTCGATATATAAATCTGCCTCTAGCGTCAGGCCGTTGCGGGTATGCACACTGCCAATATCGCCATTTTCTGAGCGTTTTACCTCAACAACATGGTCCCGGTAATGGGTAACGCCGCGTTGTGTAGCATGTTGGGTAAGGAAGTCGGCAAATTTTTGCGCATTCATGTGATATGCGTAGGTAAGTGGAGAGCCAAAATCACCGGGCCTGCCTTGTTTGGGGGCCAGTCCTAGCTCACAAATGACCGGTTGCGCCGACACGGTGTCCATAAAGGCAATGGAGCGGTCGCTCATGAGCCAGCTTCTGCCAGATCGGTCTATAGGTGAAGGTCGATATCTACTGAAGGGGTGATGATAAAACTCTCCCTTATTGCGCAGCCAGTTAACATAGCGGATAGATTGTTTAAAGGTGCCATCCACTGCGCGCATAAAGGTCAGTTCGTCAATGCCAATCACTTGCAGAATATGATTGATGTTGGGGATGGTTGCTTCACCTACACCAATGCGAGGTACATCGGGTGATTCTACCAGGGTAATCTCCGCTACCTTTTGTTCAGCATTGCTTTCACCGACCACTCCAGAATTTAGGGCGGCATTTAGGTAAGCTGCCGCCATCCATCCTGCCGAGCCGCCGCCAACGATAAGTATACGCTGTGTATGCATAGTGATTTTCTGTAGTTACCCAGGCGCTGAGCTTATAGAAAAATCCAAGGCAGGTACAAGAGACGATGCCGGAAGTCGGTAAAGTTCCAGTCAAGCTTACCGGACGTAGATATGACAAAACAGTGGACCAAATATGCATTTAAAAGCTTCGGAAAACCTTCGCCGAAGTTAAATGGGAGGCAAATCTAACTGAAAAAGCGCTGATAATATACATTGTAGAGCAATAGTATAGTAGGACAATAAATAGGGATGTTTAAAAAATTTACCATTTGGTCACTATTTGAATTTATTTTACCCTGGATTTAGGTACTATTCGGCCCTAATAAAAATGTAACGGTTCTGTAACACTTTCATTAGTTGTGTGGGGGAGTTTCGGAGCGGGAAATCGGGGTCAGTAAATAGCACTACTTTATATTCGCACGGGCCTATTAAAAGGGTAAGTGGAACCTTATATGTCCATAAAAGGTTCGTGAGCCTGCGAAGTGAAGTGGTGGGGAAAACGGGGAGACAGTCTTATGAATAAATATGGGTCTTTTAGAAAGACACCGCTGGCTATTGCGGTGGGTGCAGTGGTTTCCGCCACTATGTTGGGGATAAGCCCTCTGGCGCTGGCGGAAGAGCAGTTGGCTCAAGAAAAACAGTTGGTTGAGGAATTTACGGTTGTAGGTTCTCGCATAAAGCGGGATGGCTTTAGCAATTCTTCCCCCATCGATGTTTTGTCCGCTGAAGATGCTATTACTCATGGTTATACCTCTGTTGGTGCCTTATTACAGAACACCACCATTGCAGTAGGTTCTCCTCAGGTGAACGCAGCATCTTCCTCTGAGTTTGTTCAAAATGGCGGAGTGGGCACCAATACAATATCTTTGCGAGGTTTGGGCGCTAACCGGACGCTGGTCTTGTTAAATGGTCGGCGTATTGGGCCGGCAGGTACCCGGGGCGGGGTTTCATCCTTTGATCTGGGCGTATTACCTTTGTCTGCCATAGATCGTGTTGAGATTCTCAAAGACGGCGCTTCCTCTATTTATGGATCAGATGCCGTAGCCGGCGTGATTAATATTATTACCAAGAAAACAGATGGAGGTACTCTGGATGCTTTCATTGCACAGCCCGGACACAGTGGTGGTGAGCAAGCGCGTTTAAGCGCAAGTTTTGGAAAAACCTTTGAACGGGGTAATTTCCGGGTAACAGCCGACTATAGCAAGCAAACTGAGCTGGATCGCGGGAATAGAAGTTATTTTAATTGTGGCGAGCAGTACGTATTCAGCCCGCCTTCGGGCGCGCGTCGTGACACTGTTGATCCCCGTACCGGCAAACCCCATTGTGCGGATCCCAATGGCGGTATTTGGGGCCATGTATGGGTTTATGATTATCAGGGCCCGGGGGGTAACGTACCTGCGGGCACTAAACTGCAATATGACTATGACGGTGATCTGGCTAACTATGTACCGCCGCTGGAAGTTGATGCTGGGAACCCGGATTTTATGGTGGCTCCAGAGGGCTGGTTTCCCGTTGACTACGATAGAGAAACCGATGCTGTAACCAATTTTCAACATCCATTGTATCTGGATACCTCACTTATTCCGGAAACAGAGACATATACGTTATTAGGGGAAGGCGAATTTAATCTGACTGACAATACAACTGCCTATGCGGAAGTGTTGCTAAATCGTCGCAAAACATCCCAGGATGCTTATCGGCAGTATTGGTCTTATATTTATAATGGCAATTACAATGCTTTCGCAGGAGAATTTGGTGGGGGTAACTCCCAGAGTGCGGGTTGGACTGGGGCACAATGGCTTAGCCCGACACCCATTACTGATCATGCAGATACGGATATTGAAGTGGACTACGGTCGCTTTGTGGCGGGTTTACGCGGTGAATTTGCCGACGATTGGAGTTGGGATACTTCTTTTCAGTACAGTAATTCCAGCGGTGATTACATCGATGACCAGGTTTATGATGATTCCATAGGTGATCAGAACTTTTTGAGTGGGTCCTGCACCGGTAGTACAACCTCAGTACGCGGCGTTTCCTGTGTGGATATACCCTGGCTGGATCCCGCCTTGCTGGCCGGAGATGTGAGCCCGGAAGTTCAGGCATTTCTGTTTGGCACCGAAAAGGGCAATACTGAATATGAACAGTGGTCGGTGGAGGCCGTTGTAACGGGTGGCTTGTTTGATGTGCCTGCAGGTACGGTGGCGGGTGCATTTGGGCTGCAGTACAGGGAAGATTCCATCAATGACGTGCCCGGTGATATTACCTTGTCAAATAATGCCTGGAACACCATTACCGCAGGCATTACCAAGGGTGATGACAATACCAAGTCAGTTTTTGCCGAAGTAGATATTCCATTGCTCAATGACCGACCGGGTTTTGAATCCCTGGTTTTAAATGGCTCTGCACGTTATACCGATGTGGATTCTTATGGTAGCGATGTGACATACAAAGCCGGTATCGATTGGCAGATCATCCCTCAGGTTCGCTTGCGGGCCAGTCAGGGTACTTCATTCAGGACACCTGCTTTGTTCGAGCTGTATCTAAAGGATCAGACCTCGTCTCTGGCCCAGAGTCGGATTGACCCTTGTATAAGATGGGGCACAGCGCTGGATTCTGGAGATATTAATCAACGTACGGCGGATAATTGTGCCAGTGAGGGTATTGCAGACGATTTTGTTGGTGCAGCAATCTCCGCAAACATAATTACCGGGGGTGGTTTTGGTGTGCTGGAAGCGGAAACTTCCAAATCCAGAACCATTGGACTCATCTACCAACCTGAGACCATTAACTTAAGTATTTCGGTGGACTACTTTGATATCAAGGTTAAGGATGAGGTTGATCAGATTGGCGCAGAGGATATTTTGAAGGGGTGTTATAACTCCACTAATTTTAGTACGGAGCCATTGTGTGATTTATTTGACCGGTCGGGTGTTGGTGGTGGTGTAGATAACGTAAATGACAGCTTTATTAATATTGCTGAGCAGAAAAATAGAGGCCTGGATTTTGCCGCTAAATTTGAGACAGAATTGCCCTGGGGTAATCTTTTGATTGAGGCGCAAACGACTTATCAAATAGAGGATAAAGTCAATTTGTTCCTGGATCCAGATGATCCACCGGTAAACGAGAATGGTGAACTGGGCAATCCCAAGTGGGCAGGTACTATCGCTGCTACACTGACTCGGGGTGACTGGAGTTATTTCTGGGCGGCTAACTATATTGGTAGTGCTGATAATTATGGTGAAGATGCTTTCAATGGTAATACTGCTACTTTACGTGGGGAAACCGTGGAAGTGGTGCTGGAAGCTGATGCGATTTGGTATCACGCTTTCTCTGTTACCCGTGAATTTGAAGATGCGGGTGTGCGAGTATTGCTGGGTGTTGCTAATGCATTTGATCAGCACCCACCCACAGTGACTACGTTGAATCTGGGTGAAATTGAAACGCAGGGTAACTCAGCTTTCTACTCCCAGTATGACTGGATAGGACGCAGGTTCTTTTTAAATCTAACCAAAACATTCTAGATTGGCACTGTTGAGTATTAGAAAGGTGTGCCGGTATTGTCGGTGCACCTTTTTTTTTGCTATAAACTGGTCCTAGATGTGAGTATTCAAGTCAGGAAGGTTTTTTGAGGACAGTTCATGCCAACCATTCATGCCAAGGCAGATAATCTTAACGCTCTTAACAGCGATTATGCCCAGGTCCCGCTCAAAGCCCCGGTATTTCTCAATAGTGTACCAAAATGTGGTACTCACCTGATGCGAAACATTTTGCGAATGTTTGTTTCGGTGCAGGAACAATATCACCAGGCATTCATTCAAATTCCCATTCTCAAGCAACACCTGGGTGCATTTTCTCCCGCGCAACCCTGTCTGAGTTGGGGGCATTTACTGTTTTCTGATGAGTCCGCCATGGCCCTTAAAGGAACTCGGCACATGGTACTGGTACGTGATCCGTTTGACTGGGTGCTGGCGCGTGCGCGCTTTTTTCTTTCAGACACTTTTCAGGGCAATCTGGAGCACCTGAAAGGTGATGGCGTGAGCATCGAAGAAGTGCTGAATATGATGATATTTGGAATATATGGCAAAGCACCTACCTTGCAGGAAATCTATTTACACAATGCGGTTGCCTGGCTTGGGACGGGCATCCAACTGGTGCAATATGAGGAGCTGGTGCTTAACCTCAAACGGCTGGATAGCATTCAGGCCGAAGCCTACTTTACCGAGTTACTGGCACCGCTGGGCATCAAGAGCCTGCCCGAAGACTGGCGTAAGAGAGTGGAGGTAGGCGCCGATCGTAAACAATCCGGCACCGCTCGGGAAAACCTTGCCGGCGGTGTCAGTGAATTGCCCGAGGAGCTGCCAGATATGCAAAAACGCTTGGTTGAAGTGGCAGCACCTGGCTTAAGGGCAGTATTGGGCTATTAGTTAGCTATTCGCCCCGCTGCTTGGCGTGAGTCTGCATTACCTAAGTATGCGAGCCCGGCGGCAAGTTAGCGGTGCTTAAAGTTAGCTGGTCGTTTTTCGGTAAATGCCTGCATGCCTTCTTTTTGATCCTCAGTGGCAAATAAGGCGTAGAAAGTTCTTCGCTCGAACAAGACGCCTTCGCCCAGGCTTGTTTCAAAGGCTCGGTTTATTGCTTCCTTGGCTACTTGGGTCGAGGGTTTTGAAAAGCCTGCAATCTGTTCGGCAACTTTTAAGACTTCGTCCAAAAATTTTTCAGAGTTGAATACCCGCGCAACCAGGCCGGAGCGCTCGGCTTCTTCTGCATTCATCATACGGCCAGTCAGAATCATATCCATCGCTTTGGCTTTGCCGATGGCATTGACTAATCGCTGGGTACCACCCCAACCAGGAATAATACCGAGTTTGATTTCAGGTTGGCCAAATTTGGCATTGTCAGCGGCAAATATAATGTCGCACATCATGGCTATTTCACAGCCACCACCCAGGGCAAAGCCTGAAACAGCGGCAATCATGGGGGTACGGATAGCGGTGAATCGGTCCCAACTGGCTAGATTATCGGCGGTGAACATGTCCATATAGGATTTGTCCTGCATTTCTTTGATATCTGCACCTGCAACAAACGCTTTTTCGTTGCCGGTAATGACAATACTGCCTATGTTTTCATTCTTGTCAAAGTCCTGGGCTATGGAGATTAATTGCTGCATAACTTCGGTATTCACTGCATTGAGTGCATCGGGTCGGTTGAAGGTAATCAGGCCCACGCGGCCTTTAACTTCACTTAGTACTACATTACTCATAGGTAAGTCGCTCAACGGTTTGATTGCGGGCTATCATATCCTATTATACAATCCCAAATCTAAGCGTCGATTTGAGTTCGGCTTGCGGGCGCTATAAAAATACTGCTAAAGAGAGACGTGAAAACCTACTTTAGCAGATGTGAGTAGGTTTTTTTTTGCCTGCGCACTTTATCCAAGCCTAAATCGAGGTTATGCGTATGCCTATTAGAATACCGGACAACTTGCCTGCCGTAGAGGTACTGAAGCGAGAAAATATTTTCTGTATCTCAGGTTCTGATGCTGAAACCCAGGATATTCGTCCCCTGCGAATACTTCTGCTTAATCTGATGCCAAAGAAAATAGAAACAGAAATTCATCTTATGCGTATGCTGGCAAATTCCCCTCTGCAGGTGGAGATTGATCTTATGCGCATCAATGATAAGCCTTCCAAGAACACACCGATTGAACATTTGGCCATGTTTTACAAGTCGTTTAGCGAGGTTAGGCATATCAAGTATGACGGAATGATAATCACCGGTGCTCCTCTGGGGCAAAAGAAGTTTACGGAGGTATCCTTCTGGGAAGATTTAAAAGTGATAATGGATTGGACAATCGGCAATGTGACATCGACGATGTTTTTATGTTGGGGTGTTCAGGCAGCTATGTATCATTTATATGGTATTGATAAACGCCTGTTAGATAAAAAAATATCCGGGGTTTACCCGCATCATTTGGTTAAGCCACTGGCACCAATCGTGCGGGGATTTGATGACGTATTTAACGCACCGCATTCGCGTTATGCGGAAATACCCGAGGAAAAAATGGCAGCGCATGCCGAGCTTGAAATAATATCGTCCTCTACAATAGCCGGTGCCTATATTATCGCCAGAGATGATGGTAGGCAGTTATTTGTTACTGGGCATTCCGAGTATGAGCCGCTGTGCCTGAAAGAAGAATATGAAAGGGATTTGGAAGCAGGTTTGTCGCCGGCAGTACCTGAAAATTATTTTCCTAACGATGATACTGAGGCAAAACCTATTGTCAGCTGGAAATGTCATGGTAATTTGCTGTTTTCAAATTGGCTAAATTATTATGTCTATCAGTTGACGCCGTTTAACCCTGAAAAAATCGGCCTCGAATTGGACATTGCCCGTACGGAATTTAGTGCTTGAACATAGCGTTTTTCTAAAGGAAATAATTGTCAGAAACTCGGGTTAGCAGGATAGGGTGTGAGTTGTAGTTCATGGCTCCAGCAGGATTTGTCCTGGGTGTGAAGATAATAAAATGCTTCGGCAATTTTAACAGGATTCATGATGATTTCTGAATGTTTCTGTGCGATTGGCAGGGCCCGTGTCCCCGGTGAGTCTATTAAGCCATCAATAATAATATTGGCTACGTGAATTCCGTGTACGGAATATTCTTCAGTTAATACCTGGGCCAAGGTGCGCATCATTACGCGTGGATAGTATAGCGATTGCCCGGTTTTACGTTTCCGACCACGTAGCGAAGCTGCGTTATTTGAGATTAGAAATGAGCCTTGGCCTTTTTCTCTCATGCCGGGCAGCACTTCCTTTGCAACCAGAAAAGGGCCACGGCTGGCGATATGCTGTGCCGTATCAAACATTTCTACAGGTATGTATTCCAGTAGTTCCTGATCCGCAGGTAAATCCCTGCCTTCAAGATATCCAGCGTTATATACCAGAACATCAGGCTCTCCCACAGTAGAACGGATACTCGCAAATGCCGTGGCAATGGATTCGGCCGAGCTTAGGTCAAGTTCAACCGTCAGGCAATCGGCACCCTGGAACTGGATTGCCTCACTAAGCGCACCGGCATTGGATGTCTGACGGGTTGTTAGCACTACCAGAAATCCTTCTCGGGCAAATTTTTGGGCTATCGCTCCGCCAATGCCCCAGCGGGCGGCCACGGGGATATCGCTGTCATCGAGTGCCTTGCCGTGCACAAGTTGGGTGTTGCGGCCATCTGATTGCCATTTCGAGGTAGCTCCAACAATTACAGCAATAGGCTTTTGGGTCCGCATAATCTCTATTCTCCAGTGCAGTTAAGTAAACTAAATCACTTTTTACTTTGATCGGCAATAAATACAGTATATTTTTGTATTTCCTAATCATTAGTGAAAACAGGAGTTCGGCATGCCTAATTTCGGCGTTTCAATTTTCCCAACTGACACCACAATTCAGCCTATTCAGATGGCCCAAGCTGCCGAAGAACGGGGGTTTGATTCACTATTCTTTCCAGAGCATACGCATATTCCGGTTTCCAGAACAACACCGTTTCCCGGGGGTGGAGATTTGCCGGAATATTATTGGCGGAGCTTTGATCCTTTTGTAGCACTCACGGCCGCTGCCGCAGTAACTGAAAACATTAAGTTGGGTACTGGCATATGTCTTATTACCGAGCGAGACCCGATTCAACTGGCGAAGGAGTGCGCTTCTCTGGACCTTATTTCCAATGGGCGGCTTATTCTGGGTATTGGCTCTGGCTGGAATGTTGAAGAAATGGAAAACCATGGTATTCAATACAAAAACCGATGGAAAATTCTTCGTGAACGAATTTTGGCCATGCGAGAAATCTGGACCAAGGATGAGGCAGAGTTTCATGGGCAGTTCGTTGACTTTGATCCCATTTGGTCCTGGCCCAAACCGGTCCAGGCTGGTGGTCCGCCGATTTGGATGGGCGCAAATTCGCCCTGGGTATTTGACCGGGTAGCAGAATATTGTGATGGATGGATGCCCCTGGGTGGACCTGGCTCGGGGAATTTGGAACGTCTCGAGGAAGCCTGTAAAAAAGCCAATCGAAGTAAGGATGAAATTACCTTGGCGTTGTTTGGAGCGCCGGGTCAACCAGACAAACTAGAGGGGCGCCTGGAGCAAGGTTTTACCGAGTTGGTATTCAGCTTACCCCAGGCGGGTGCAGATAAGGTATTGCCAGTTCTGGATAAACTTGCCAGCATGGTAGAGAAGTATCGTTAATATACTAACTGCGCCCACGGTTTTTATTCAAGCTAACTATACAGGCGGTGGTTACGTACTAACCACTTTTCAAGCTCTACCGCTAGTAAAACAACCATGGATAATGCCATGCATACGGCGAGTTCTGTGGGCGGGAGTGCGGTAGTGTGGAATATTGTCTGAAAGACAGGCACATAGATCACACACAAATGCAGGCCAAATGAACTGGCCACCACTCCGAGCAGAAAGGGATTGCTCATTAATCCGAGGGAGCATATTGATACACGGTCTGAACGAATCGCCAGGGCATGGAATAGTTGTGAAAAAGTCAGTACTGAAAAAACCATGGTTTGCCAGTGTGGGGAGCCATTTTGATAGGCCCACGCTTGTCCAATAATAGACAGGCCGCCAATCAATAGGCCTATCCATAGAATATGCTGCCAAATACCTTTGGAGAAAAGTGTTTCATCGGGAGGGCGTGGTGGCCTGCGCATGATATCAGCTTCATGTTTTTCTGCGGCCAGTGCCAGCCCAGGTAAGCCATCAGTAACCAGGTTAATCCAGAGAATTTGTATGGGCAGGAGCGGCAGTGGGAGGCCGAAAAAGGGTGCTAAAAGCAATGTCCAGATTTCACCGGCATTGCTGCTCATAGTGTAATTGATAAATTTTCGTATATTATCAAAAATCCGGCGGCCTTCTTTTACTGCACTGACGATGGTGGCAAAGTTATCGTCTAGTAATACGATGTCTGAAGCCTCTCGAGCTACATCGCTGCCTTTTCCACCCATGGCTACGCCAATTGTAGCGATTTTCAGCGCGGGTGCGTCATTAACTCCATCTCCGGTCATTGCAACGAATTCACCCAGTTTTTGCAGGGCTTTAACGATGGAAATTTTTTGTTCGGGCGACATACGAGCGTATACACGCACCTTTTTAACCTTGCTGAGAAAATCTGACTCAGAAAGATTTTTCAATGTCGCACCGGTAAGCACCTCCTTATTGTGCTGGTCGGTAATATTCAGACGATTCGCAATGGCGAGTGCCGTACCTGGATGATCACCGGTAATCATTACTGGCGTAATGCCTGCTGTTAAACAGTCACTGACTGCACTTGCAGCTTCTGCCCTGGGTGGGTCAATCAGGCATACAAATGCCAGAAAAGTCAGCTCGGTTTCGACCTCTTTTAGCACGCTACCCCTAGCACTGTTGTTAGATGTCGCAAAATCGCTAGTAATGTTATTTGTCTGAAGCGCAATATCAAACTGTCGATAGGCTACTGCCAGTATGCGATATCCGGTGTTTGCCAGTGTTTCTGCCTGTGAGAGCAGCAGGTCCAGTTCAATGGTTTGTTCACCTTTAGCGGTATACTGAGACTTGCAATGTGCAAGCACTCTCTCTGGCGATCCCTTGATGTACGCAACAGTATTTTCCCCGTCACGGTGCAGAGTTGTCATACACTGCCGCTCAGAAGTAAAGGCCAGTACGCTCAGTTGTGGAAGTTTTTTCAGTAGTTCTGCCTTATGGTAGCCTGCACGCTGTGCTGCTGCAAAAAGGGCAACTTCTGTCGGATCTCCTTGTAAAGCTGGCGCATCCGCCGAGGTGTCGACCTGCTGGCCTAGTTCATTGTTCAGTGCCAAGGCACGACCAAGGTTCCGCCAGAGTGATTGTCCATCGCCAGCTGGATACAAACAATCTTTGGTTTCGGAGACTGTCCAGACTTGTTCGAGTCGCATGCGATTTTCTGTGAGCGTGCCGGTTTTGTCTGCACATATATAGGTAATAGACCCCAGGGATTCGACTGCGGGTAATCGCCGTACCAGGGCGTGTTGGCGCGCCATTTTACCCGCGCCCAAAGCCAGGGATATAGTAATGACTGCAGGTAGAGCTTCTGGCACAGCAGCAACAGCCAGACTAACCGCAGTGAGAAACATCAGAACAGCTGACTCACCCTGGAGTAGGCCGATACAAAAAATAAGCGTGCAAATACCTAATATGATCCATGCCAAGCGCTGACTAAAAATACCCAAACGTAATTGCAAAGGTGTGCGTCCGCTTTCTGCACGACTAAGCAGATTAGCAATCTGGCCTAGCTCACTTGCCATGCCGGTAGATACCACTATACCAGTGGCACGACCACGAGAGACTGTTGTACCCCGATAGGTCATGTTCCTGCGATCGCCCAGAGGGAGCAGGGGGTCTGTTAAGGGCTTGGTGTTTTTGCTGACAGTTTCAGATTCGCCTGTCAGTATAGATTCATCAACTTCCAGATCACCAGTTTCCCAGAGTCGAATATCTGCAGGGATTATAGCACCTGAATTTAGTTCAACGATGTCTCCGGGTACCAGTTTGTTTGCGGGCAGATCGTACCAATCACCCTGCCTTAGTACCCTTGCTGATAGCGGCGATAATCGTTTTAATGCGGCTATAGATTTTTCTGCCCGGTATTCAAGGACAGCACCGATGGTAGCATTTAATAAAAGAATGACCAGTATGGCGATGGTATCAGTCAGTTCCCCGACCAAACCGGCAATAACTGCAGCAGCTATTAACACCATGATCATGAAGTCAACGAACTGCCTAAAAAAGATTAATACCGGCCTTCTGTTGTGGCTATCTTGCAGTTCGTTTATGCCGTATTTTTCAAAGGCGGTTTGAACTTGTAGTTTGTTAAGGCCAGTGCTGAGATCGACTGAAAAGTAACTTGCTACCCGTTCCACATTTAGCAGATGCCAGGTATTGACTTCTTCAGTTTCAGGGCTTTGTGCTGTGATTTTTTTCACGGTGTTTTTTTTATTGTTTGACTATTATTTCCAAGATTATAGTGTTCAGTATATGTGATCCGTTGGGATTTTTCTGGATAGGGTGCCATGATACGATATTTGCATTCCACAACAACGAAGTTGCATTTATAAAATCCATAAGAGGTTCAATAAATGGATTTACATCGAATAATTATTGGCAATATATCACGGCAACTGGAGCGTTGGTTCGGCGTGCACCTGTGGCATATATTTTTACGGGATGTAGACGGTAATTTTACTTTGCCAGAAGATTTGGATTTGCGGTTTGAATTTAAGTTGCTTTCTCATGAGGAGCTGCTGTGCGCTACACAGGATACTCCGCTGGATATGAGTTTGGAATTTCTTGAAGCTGCAAACGATCGAGGTGATTTTTGCATGGCAGCACTGGAGAATGGCCTGGTTGTTGCTTACAGTTGGCGCACGCTTTACAAAGCCCCGCTGTTTGATGATTTGTGGATATGTATTGATCGGGATAATGCTTTTTATGGCTACAAGGCCCTAGTATTGCCTGAAGTACGTGGGATGAGGTTGGCTGGAATACTCAGACGCCTGCTTGATGTGGAGTTTTCAAAAATGGGGTTGGCTCCAGGATTATCCTATGTAGCGATGCATAATCTGGCTTCTCTGGCTTCTGTTGAAAGAGAAGTGAGCCAGAAACACGCAGGTTTTGTCGTTATTTGTAACTGGTCTTTTTGGCGATACATCTACTGTAGCAGTAAAGTACGGCCCTGGCTCTCTATTGAGAATATCACGCCATAAAACTGAGGGCTTAGTGTTTTGGTACGGGAATGGTATACCACTGCTGCTGTTTATGGTTTGTGGCACGCCGCTGTAGTATGCCTCCGAGAATCAGGTCGTCCAAGCTCCGGGTAACTTTTTTAAGTGCATTAACTATATGAACCCGGGATTCAGCCCAGGCCATCGCTCTCACGAGTTGATGGTTCCCCCGAGTCCGGGCCCCATCGAGACATTCGGTGAATAGCTGGGAGTCAACGGCGGTTTTAAATCGCGCCTGCCGGATGTTTTTTATCTGCAATGGTTTAGGGAATTTAGGTGAGTGAATATTGAGTAGCTGCATGGCTATCATGGTACGCAGGCATTTGTTACAGACACAACAGTTGGTTTCGGCTTCATTCCAGCAAACGAGTACATGCTGCATAGCATCAGAGTGTTTGTCCAGGTAATCAATTTTATCGATGCGTCCTTCCGGTCCGCCGTCATAAACTATCTGCACAGAATCTGATGACCAGACTGGATCTGTAAGCGCGTGTGAGCCCCAAGGCTGGAGCTCACTATATGCATCAGAAGAGGGAATATAGACCTTTTCAAAACCGAGTAAATGAGCAACAGCGGCCATTGCATTACCATGATAAATGTCGCGACCTATTTTGAGCTTGGTAAAAAAATCGATCTGATTGGTTTCGACTACGATTAATAGCTTGTTATATGTTTCAGCAAACTGTGTTAGATATTGGGTTGTTCGCGCCAGCGCTTCTTCATCCAAAACATGTTCATAGCCGGCTATGTATACGAGGTGAGTGATTTCATCTTTGTGCTTCAGAACGGTATATACGCTGTCTACGCCACCTGAAAACATGGAGGCTGTACCTTCAATAAATTTTGGTGATTTTTCGGGCTCTGCGACAATCGAGATCGGCTGGAGGCGTGGGCACCAGCTTCTGAAAACGTCCTGGAGCATTGGAAAGGCGGCCATCAGCTTTGGTGAGACCGGGTATTGTTCTGGCAGCGATAGCACGTGTGCATCGTCGTTTGGATTTATGGATGCAGGCTGTGCCATAGCGGGGAAAAAAGCACTGCTCAAAAGGGCATCGGCAACCGAGCCGTTGAAGTATTTATTTGGCAAGCGAAACCAGAGTTCTTCACCGCGGATATTGGCTGAAATCCGAGTGTATGCCTGGTCTGATTTAACTTGAATATTTTCTATTTGCATGTGGTCTCGCTTTGAAGTGCATCTTGTTCTTGAACTACGGTTATAATCTAATACAGGACATTTCTGTTTGAGTGTTTGCTTGTTATTGTGCCGGTGTAGAGCTGATCAACCAAGATGTTTTGCGCCAGTTGGTAAGTGAGGTATTTTTATAATGAAAGCCATGCAAATGATGGCCGCTTGTCAGTTAACCCCTAATAGCGAGGCTTTGCTTCTCAGCGAATTGCCGGTGCCCAAACCTGGTCCATATGAGTTGTTAGTGAAAGTGGCTGTATGTGGTGTATGTCATACTGAACTGGATGAAATAGAAGGTCGCGCGCCACCTCGATACTATCCAATAGTACCCGGTCATCAGGTGGTTGGGGGCGTTGCAGAAACTGGCAGCAATGTGACGAAATTTAGCCTGGGTAAGCGCGTTGGGATAGCCTGGATATACTCTGCGTGTGGTGCTTGCGACGATTGTCTGCAGGGATTTGAAAATCTTTGTGAGGCATTTCAGGCTACCGGACGGGATGTGAACGGGGGCTATGCAGAGTATATGCTAGTCAACGAAAATTTTGCGCTGGCCATTCCCGATAATTTGTCCAGCGAAGTGGCTGCGCCCCTATTGTGTGCGGGAGCCATTGGCTATCGGTCGATGAAGCTGGCTGGTATTCAGGATGGTCAGCCACTGGGTTTAACGGGTTTTGGCGCTTCGGCACATTTGGTATTGAAAATGGTTAGGAATGTATATCCCAATACGGAAGTGTACGTTTTTGCCCGCAATGCTGAAGAACGGCAATTTGCCTTGGAGCTTGGTGCGGTATGGTCCGGTGTGACTGAAGATGTGCCGCCCTGCAAGTTGGCGGCTATTATAGATACCACTCCGGTATGGAAAACTCTTGTACACGCATTAACGCACCTGCAGCCAAATGGCCGGCTGGTGATAAATGCGATTCGTAAAGAGGATAAAGACAAGGATTATTTACTGAACCTGGATTATCCAACACAGTTGTGGCTTGAGAAGGAGATAAAAAGTGTCGCTAATGTGACCCGAAGGGATGTGGAGGAATTTCTGCAATTAGCAGACAGACTCAATTTATTGCCCGAGGTCCAGATTTATCCACTGGAAGAGGCGAACAGGGCCTTGTGTGATCTCAAATTCAAGCGGGTGAAGGGTGCCAAGATCTTGGTAATTGGAGATGAAATTTCTTAGTTTTGGTTGCCAGTGTAAAAAATCCTGTCCCTTTTTTCAGTACCTGGCCGCACCGGTCATTGACTGAGGAGCAGGTCAGAAATATATTAGACATCTGAATTAAGACTATCTATTGATACTATAACAGGAGCGTAATATGACCAAGGTACAAGTAGCTGGTGTAGGTATGATTCCCTTCACTAAACCGGGCCAGAGTGACGATTATCACGTCATGGGTGAATCCGCTGCGCGAATCGCTCTCGAAGATGCTGGCGTAAACTATGACGAAGTAGGCCAGGTTTATGTCTGGTATGTATATGGAGACTCGACAGCTGGCCAGGCAGCGGTTTATCGCCTGGGAATGACCGGGGTGCCAGTAATAAATGTTAACAATAATTGTGCAACTGGGTCCTCTGCATTGTTTCTGGCGCGTCAGGCTGTTGAGTCAGGTGTGGTAGATTGCGCGTTGGCATTGGGCTTTGAGCAAATGAATCCCGGGGCTTTGGGTGCAATGTTTACCGATCGCCCCAGTCCAATGCGTCCCATGTTTATGGAAATGGGGGCATTGCAGGAAATTGATAAAAGCGCCCCGGGTGCAGCACAGTTTTTTGGGGGTGCCGGGGCGGAATATGCCAAGGAATATGGAACCAAGGATGAGACCTTTGCCAAAATCTCGGTTAAGGCCAGAAAGCATGCTGCAAATAACCCTTATGCAGTTTTTCGTAATCAGTTAACGGTAGATGAAATTATGGCATCGCCGCACATCTATGGTCCTTTAACTCGCTATCAATGTTGTCCGCCCACTTGTGGTGCTGCAGCGGCTGTTGTATGTAGTGAGGCTTTTGCGAAAAAGCATGGTATTAGCAATGCTATAACCATTAAAGGTCAGGCTATGACCACCGATTTTCCCAGCACGATGGAAGCGCATTCGATGCGCAAGCTGATCGGCGTTGATATGGCAAAAGCGGCTGCCGATGCAGTTTTCGAACAATCCGGAGTGGGGCCTGAAGATGTGCAGGTTGTAGAGCTGCATGACTGTTTTTCAGCTAATGAATTACTGACCTATGAAGCTTTGGGCCTAACATCAGAAGGTACGGCTGAGAAATTTATCTCTGATGACGACAATACCTATGGTGGCCGGGTTGTAACCAATCCTTCCGGAGGCTTGTTGTCTAAAGGTCATCCTTTGGGTGCAACGGGTTTGGCACAATGTACTGAATTGGTATGGCAGTTACGCGGCCAGGCTGAGAAGCGTCAGGTTGAGGGTGCTCGGCATGCGCTACAGCATAATCTGGGCTTAGGTGGAGCCTGCGTCGTTACTATGTATGGACTCGACTAGCTGCTTGAATTGTCCTGGCCTGGTCTAAAGGCCAGTTTATAAGGTAATTCAGGGCTTTGCTTTGTAAGTACAGAAAGCCCAGGTTTAAACCACGTGTTTGAGCCTGGGCTTTCTATTTTAAAGTGTTTTCTAGCCAGCGTGTGTAATAAATTTCTGTATTGGCGGGTACCATCGCCATCGCTGAAAGCCTTTCGGGCGTTGGACAAAATGTAAGTAATTAAATCTGGAGAAATAATATGTCTGATGTTCGATTTGATAATCGCGTTGCAATAGTTACCGGTTCGGGCAATGGCCTGGGCAAGACCTATGCCTTAGAGCTTGCTAAACGTGGTGCTAAAGTAGTGGTTAATGACTTGGGTGGGTCAGCGTTTGGTGGCGGTTCGGACAAGGCAGCGGCCGATGTTGTGGTCGATGAGATTAAAGCAGCAGGTGGTGAAGCCGCAGCCAATTATGATTCTGTGATCGATGGCGACAAGATTATTCAAACAGCCATGGATAACTTTGGCAGGGTAGACATTGTTATCAACAATGCCGGTATTTTACGGGATAAAACATTCCACAAAATGACTGATGAAGATTGGGATCTTATTTATGACGTGCATGTTAGGGGTGCTTATAAAGTGACCCATGCTGCCTGGCCCTATATGCGTGAAAATGGTTATGGTCGTTTGATATTCACAGCGTCTGCCGCTGGAATTTATGGCAACTTTGGACAGACAAATTATGCTATGGCAAAACTGGGTTTACATGGCATGTCTCAGACCCTGGCACTTGAAGGCCGCAGTAAAAATATAATGGTAAATACCATTGCACCTATTGCCGGTTCTCGATTGACAGAAACGGTAATGCCGAAAAAGATTGTAGATGCACTCAGGCCGGAATTTGTTATGCCTTTGGTATTGAAATTGTGTGACGAGAACAGTGACGAAACGGGTGGACTGTTTGAAGTGGGCGCGGGCTTTATTGCCAAAGTACGCTGGGAGAGAACCAAGGGTAAGTGCTTCAGCATTAAAAATAACTTTACACCGGAAGATATTAATGCGGCTTGGGACGAGATCACAGACTTTAGTGAATCAACTCATCCGGCTAATATTGCCGATTCCAATCGCGACATAATGCGTAACTTAAAAGCTTAGATAGCGGCATTGGGCGTCTATACTGAGGCATCTTCATTGATACCCCGGTATAGGCAGTCTACTGGCTTATTCTGCCGACCTGGCTCTTTTCTGCTCTACCAGCCTCCTGTTTGTATATATCCAAAAAAACGCTATCCGTTATCTGGCAATGTTATTTTGGGCCGGTTTACTCTTGGTGTCGTTGGCCTGTTTTATCATCGGACAGCGTGGGTCTGAATATGCCTCTGCCTCTGATGACATGTTGGCACAATGAGAGCCTGAAAATTATTGTACGACTCGGCTCAGGTTAGTTACAAAGCCGTTGGGTGTATCCAACAAACTCATAACGGCCAGTGCCTGATCAGATGTTACCGTCAAGCGCCACTTGCCAGTACCGTCACCCAAAGATCCGCTAAGGCCATCACCAGATCCCGCTTCAAGTTCAAGCACACTTATTTCTCGCGCCGAAAATGCACCAAGACTTAAGTTGACCTTACCGCCAGGGGCTGGGCTCCCTGTATCGTCAATGCCCGATATGCTGATATTCGCTGCTAGGGCTGTGCGGTTAACAAGCCGCATGAAACTACGTTGATTCTGATTACTGCCGGGGTTCATCATATAGATTTGGTGACTGATTTGCGATGCTTGGGGAACCGGTTCGCTTAAATTGGTGACGAAACCGTCCGCCGTTCTGATCATATTCATGACCTTTAGAGAGAGGGATGAACTCAGGCTTAACTGCCAACGGCCTACTCCATTTCCCAGTGCACCTGACAGGCCTTTTGTCAGATTTCCGTTTTCCAGATCACCAATGTTCAATCCGCTGGAAGCCAGTGGGTTCAGCTCAAATTGCACATCCCCGCCCGGGGCCGGGTTACCCTGGTCGTCTACACCGGAGATGGTTACTATCCCGACACTATTGGAAGTATTTATCACTCGGATAAAAGTTTCCTGGGCCGTATCACTGGCAGGATTAGCAAAAAATATTCGATGGTTGCCTTGGTTATCAACGGGTGTCACCGCACTTAAATTGGTCAGGAATCCATCGGCTGTTCGAATTAGACTCATGACCTCCAGATCCAGTGCCGAGGTGACTGTTAGCCACCATTTTCCGGCACCGTTGCCAAGCGCACCACTAAGCCCTTTGTTAGCGTTACCGTTTTCGTAATCCAGGCTATTAAAATCTAAAGACTCGTTCGCATCTAGAGTAAAGCTTATGTTTTCTCCAGGTGCGGGGTTGCCGTTTTTGTCCACGCCCGATAGCGTGACGGTTCCAGACACAGCGGAGCGGTTCAGAAAGCGTAAAAAACTCTGCTGGTTTTGATTACTTGCCGGGTTAGCAAAATAGATCTGATTTTTTGTTGCGGTTCTGGGTGTTGCCTCTGTGACGCTGGTTACAAACCCATCCGGCGTTCGAATGAGTCCCATCACTTCGATATCCAATGGTGAGTTTACCGAAAATTGCCACTTACCCGAGCCATCTCCCAAGCCACCGCTGAGACCCTTGCTAATATTGCCATTTTCGTAGTCGAGGCTATTGAATTGGGTGGATGCGTTGGCTGCCAGAGTAAATGTTAATGCACCGTCAGGCGCTGTGTTGCCATTTTTGTCTATGCCGGTCAATGTAACCAGGCCTGATGCCGGAGAGCGATTTACAATGCGTATAAAGCCCTGTTGGTTCTGGTTGCTGGCGGGGTTGGCAAATAGAACGCGTTTTTCATGGCTAGCAGAATCAATGCCGACAATGATTTCACGCCCGCTCCCGCTGGTATTAGTTGTGCCTGCAAAAAAGCTGTGGCCACTGTCCATGGAAAAATGATCGCTTGTAAAGGACGAAGCCCAGGTACCGTCCAAAGAAACAATGCCGGTATTATCAATGCTGGCGCTCCCGGAAATAGTACTTGACGAATTATTGCTATCGGTAATCAGTCCACTGACATTTCCACCTTTGTCTATGCTTAGAGGCGAGCGAGAAAACTGTGAGTTATTGATAATGGTGCTGTCCATGAAGGTATACAGATCCCAATCACCGGATAATTCGGCTTGTTGATAGCTGCCACTGCGTTTTATACCAATCAGAATATTGGAGTATAGGTCGCCAGCATCCAGTGTTTTGAATGCACCTGCCATAACCGTTCCGTCAGCATCAAGAAAGATATTGCTCTCTGTGATGTTTGTTGCCCAGGCACCGGCCAGGGCAAACTCACCTATACTGCTTAACGTGCCAGAACCCGTGATAGGGCCAGAAGTACCTGCGCTGCTGGTGATAGTGCCACTCGTGATGGATCCGTTTGCTGCAAGGTTTACGCTGAGTTGGTTCCACTCTGGCTCATTGAATTCGGGAGAGTCAGAATAAATATAAAATTCCCAGTTTCCAGAAAGCATGGCGGTGGAAAAACCACTGCCTTGTTTGACGCCGATAATAAAATTGCGATAAGCATCTGTGCCAAATTCCAGTTCATCAATTACGCCTGACAGGATGGTTTTACCTGTGTCCATTTGAAAGTCAGAGAACTTGATCTCATCAACCAGGGCGCCCAGGAGTGTGATACCACCATTGCGCGTGATTGTAACGCTGCCCGAGTAGGCACCGCTGGACGCATCACTATCTATGTTACTTCCGGTAACAATACCGTTGGAGTCGACTGAAATAGCCGAGCGGGTAAAACCAGCATCGTTAACATCTCCGTCCCAAAAACTGTATACCCGCCACAGTCCAACCAGGTCTTCAGGGTTGTATGAGGTCGCGGAAGAATAAGCGGTAGCCAGAGCCAGCGCTGTGGCCAGCATTATGGCAGGTAGTTTCCGGGCTAACATAATCTTTCTCCTTGGTGGCATACTACAGAGGCGCTTTCCATGCGAGACTTTCTAACTTGCCCTTTCCATTGGGATCATATTGAAGCGTGATTATATTAAGCAGGTTTTCTATAGTAGCGTGGTCTTCGTCCATTTATTTGCAACGTTTGCCTAAGTATGCTGAGGAACATTT
The DNA here is from genome assembly GCA_019090385.1 of Pseudomonadales bacterium. GTDB lineage: Bacteria > Pseudomonadota > Gammaproteobacteria > Pseudomonadales > Azotimanducaceae > DC-out156. The sequence continues at coordinate 21,569 of JAHRWB010000010.1, forward strand.
CGTCTCCACTTTACCATGAATACTCTTGCCGGATACTTTTCTTCGGTGATTAAACTACTTGTGATTGCAGACGTCCTTAGATATGGTGGCCGACTACCCCTCCCGAAATAAAGATTGTTTACGATTGATATAACTTTTTTAAGGAGTGAAGAAATGCAGAGAAATTTAGCGTACTCGTTTGTTTTAGTATGCATAGGGGCTTCGTCCATTGTGGTCAATGCGGAGTCTGCCAGAGATGCATTGATCGAAGAGGTAGTGGTTACGGCAACCAAGAAAGGTAATGTAATCGAGAGTGTGCAAGATGTTCCGATTGCCATGAGTGCCTTCAGTGGTGATCAGTTGGAATCGCTTAAGATTAAGGATTTGCAGGATATCGGCATGTTGGTTCCTAACGCGAATCTGCAACCCATTACAAGAAAAGGTACACAATTCTTCTCGATTCGCGGCATTTCACCCTCTAGTTCGATCCTATCGGTTGACCCTTCGGTCGGTGTTTTTATTGACGGCGTATATCTCCCGACGGGTGCAGGTGTTGTATTTGATACCTTCGATTTGGCCAGCGTTGAGGTTCTGCGAGGCCCACAGGGCGTGATGCAGGGTCGTAACGTGGTTGGTGGTGCAGTATTAATGAGCACAACGAAGCCCACGGATGAGTTTAAAGCGAAAATCAGCATCCGGGGTGATTCGCGCTTAAAGGGCACCGGGGAGGATATGACCTATACCGCTTTGGTTACGGGTCCACTCACGGACGGTCTGAACGGTAAACTTGCGTTGTACTATAACGATGACGGTGGTTGGTTTAAAAACGAATTCAACGGTAAGAATATCGGCGATAGTGAAACCGTCATTGCTCGAGGCGCATTGGCATGGGACGCAACGGAAAACCTGGGTTTCCAGCTCCAGTATGAGTATTTTGATCAAACAGGTTGGGGTGGGGTATACCAGGCTCACCGTAGATCCAGCAGAAATGCATCGGGCAATGTTTGGCCGGATGGCAGTGGTCCTTTCGCTGAAAAGGGCACTTTCCATGTTGCCTCGGATATGGATGGCAGTGGTCCAGATGGCCAGGAAGCCTTTGGCGATCTACGGGTTAACTCGGTGACTTTGACGACTGTCCTTGATGTTGCCTTTGGCGATGGCAGCGTTACGAATATTTTTGGCTGGCGCGATGTGAAACAGGATGGTTTTGCGGACGTAGATGGTACGGACACTCTTACTTTTAACTCGGCTAACAACAATGAGGTGAATCATTGGAGTAATGAGCTGCGCTATTTTGGCAGTTTCGGTGAAGCGGACGTTACCACGGGATTGTACTATCTGGAGGTAGAGATTGATGATGAAACCAATCAGACCATTCACTTGGCAAGCAATGGCCTATATATGAACCGTGGCACTGGAGGAACCCAGGATTCTGAGACCTTGGGTATATTCAGTAATGTCGATTATCATATCACCGACGCACTGACTTTGTCTGGAGGTCTGCGTTGGACTGAAGAGAAAAAAGCTACGCAAAGTTACGCCTATAACGGAAGGCGCACTTTTACTGTTGAGCCGGGTTTAAACTATTGCGGTCATGTTGTGGGAGATGAAAGCTGTGCCTTTGATTATGTGGATGATGCAAAGTGGAGCAATCTGTCTTTTCGTGCGGGTGTATCCTACCGTAGGGATGAGGACACGCTGTTTTATGCGTCAGTTTCAAGAAGTTATCGAGCCGGTAACTTTAGTTTGCGCCGCACCAATGTTGCGGATCAAAGAATGCCGGTGGATGAAGAGCGAATGGATCAACTTGAATTCGGTATCAAGTGGGATGTTAATGAGCGCTTCCGCCTGAATACGGCACTGTTCTTCCTGGAAGCTATAGACTTGCAACGTGTGACCTTTTCCGAAGAAGATGCGTCGCAAGTGGGCGTGAATGCGGCTGACGCACAGTTTGTTGGTATTGAACTGGATGGCCGTGCTTTCCTCACGGATTCGCTCACCTTAACCTTTGCATTCGGCCATAACGATGCCAGGTATACGAGAGCAATTATTGACATCAATACTGATGGCACCATAGACGACGATGATCTGAATACGCCAGTGCAAAATACTCCGATCTTGATGTATAACTTTGGCTTACTTCATGATACTCACGTCAACGATTTCGCTTTGAACTCGCAAGTGATCTACACTCATCGGGATAATGTGGTGAACTCCCAGGCAACGCAGGATCGTGGCTCAGTAGATACTATCGATGCCAATATTACATTGGTTTCACCTGATGATACCTGGGAGGTGTCTTTGTATGGTCGTAATTTGACCAATAAAGCGGTTTATACGCAAAGTACGGTTCTGGGTAGCATGGGAGATGGTGCACACTTATCAAATATGGCCAAAGGACGGCGTATTGGTATGGAGTTTAAGTACCGCTTTAACTAGTAGCGATTGCTTATAAAAATACACCCCGATTAGGGGTGTATTTTTTTGAAAAAACCATTCGTCTATGACTTGCTGAACGTGTTGGCTTTTTGCTAAACGATGCAGCATTTGTAGAGCGGGTGGTTTTTTTGCGATTTAATGCTGTATAACTAGTTGGATGAGGTGCATGTCCATGCCTTGGTTGGGGGATTTGATCCGACCGTTGGATATATGCTCGAAACGATATCCTAGCTGGTAGTGACCACGGGTTCCGAAACGGACACCGGCGCCTATTTGGCTGGCAAATTGCACCATGGTGGAGAAGTTGCGATCGGCAATAGACGTTGGGCCAATCAGGCTCAGTCCTATTCCGGCCTGGAAGTACGGGGAGAATTTGCCAGAGTCCCGTTGTTTAGTTTGCAGACGGAATACTGGCGTCATCGTCAGTTCGCCAAGGCCCTTATGCCCACCTTGGTGAGAACGGCTATGCCAGTAGCTTATTTCACCCAGCCAATATCCGGATACAAACCATTGTCCACTTTCGAACCATCTCCGCTTCATGTTTCGGGCAATGCCACCGCGTAAAATTGTTGTGTCTGCCTGTGCGATGCCCACTGCGATACTGTAACCATCGATCCCATCAATAATTGTTGTACCTTCGGCCTTGGCCGGTGGGCTGGTGAATAATCCAATGCAGGCCATCACGATCAGCCAATGCTTTGGCACGAGTCCTCCCTTCATTACGCTGGCCCCTCAACCTGAATTTTTCATTAAGCTGGCTATTGAAGCATAAGGTTTAATTGAGGGACAGTTTACTGATTGTCTTTGGCAAGGGGGATGTGCATGCATTAACTTGACGTTCTACCCGGTTTCGGAGAGTGTAGCTACGGTAGATCAGCAGCACTCACAAAATGGCCGTGCCAA
>JAHRWB010000154.1 GCA_019090385.1 Pseudomonadales bacterium
ATATGGTAAGGGGTTTCTCGCTGAGATGTCCGTTTTAATTGGAATAATTGCAGGTTACATACTCGCAATTCCATTAGGATTGGTTAGTTTTGGTGAGATGGCAAATTCTGCCTGGGTGCAGCTTCCTGTTCCATTTCACTTTGGTATGGAGTTTATTCCCAGTGCTATTGCGGGAATGGTCTTAATGGCCATTGTAACCAGTGCAGAGTCCATTGGAGATATCGCAGGCACTGTGGAGGCTGGTTGTGGGCGTGAGCCAACTGACAAGGAGCTTGCAGGTGGCGTGATGGCGGATGGTCTGGCCAGTAGCTTTGCGGCGATGTTTGGTGCATTACCCCAGATTAGTTTTAGCCAGAATGTGGGCTTGGTTTCGCTCACCGGTGTTGCCAGCAGATATGTCGTGGCGATAGGCAGCTTATTTTTGATCTTGGCGGGTTTGATTCCTAAACTCGGTGCGTTTATTACCACTATTCCCAATGCGGTTCTAGGTGGAGCGGTCATTATTATGTTCGGCTTGATTGCATCTGCGGGGATAAAAATGTTGTCAGCGGTTGATCTGAATAAAAGAAACATGTTGATTATTGGAGTATCCCTTTCTGCAGCGATGGGTTTGCGCGAGCAGCAGGGTTTGTATACCGGGTTGTCTGAGGGGCTACGGGCTATTCTTCATTCCGGTCTGGTCCCGGGTGCGTTTGTTTCAATCATGCTCAATTTGATTTTACCTGGCCGTATTCCGGACGGAGGGGACAACAGTGAATGAGTTATCAGAGGATATTTTATTAACACGACTCCTGGAGACAATTAAAGAGGATATATTGCCCTTAACGCAGCAGGGTGTAGCGGCCGGAAGCAAAGTTTTTGGAGCGGCGATTCTAAATAAACAAGACTATTCCTTAGTTGTTGCTGGAACCAACAATGAAATTGAAAACCCTCTTTGGCACGGGGAAGTTCACACTATAAAATTATTTCATGAAATGCCGGCATCTAAGCGACCTGTGGCAAGTGACTGTATTTTTGTGAGTAGTCACGAGCCTTGTTCACTGTGTCTATCGGCGATTACCTGGGCGGGTTTTGATAACTTTTACTATTTTTTTGGGTACCAGGAAACCACCAGTGTTTTTAATATTCCCCATGATTTAAAAATACTCAAGGAGGTATTCGGGGTAGTTGATGGGCAGTATCGTCGTCAAAATAGCTTTTGGGAATGTCGCTGTATTATGGACATGCTGCCTGCTCTGAAGGGCGTTGACAGGAAGTTACTTGATAGTCAGGTAAACGATATTGTAGATGCGTACAATAAGCTTTCTGATAGCTACCAAAGTGGCAACAAGGGCAGTGGCAATATTCCACTCGCTTAGCCTCTCGCTACTTGGCTGATACGGTACTGATAGTGCTGACTATGTAGGGTAATTATGTATAGAACGCTGATTGTATTAACGCTTGCTCAGGCCTTCGCCATGACGGCCCCGCCGATTGTTGTTTTGCTAGGTGGGATAGTTGGAACACGTATTGCCCCTAGTGCAAACCTGGCCACCTTACCCGTTGCTTTTATGATCGTAGGCACGGCTCTTGCTACAGTGCCTGCTGCTATGTTTATGGGTAAATTTGGACGCAAGCTGGGCTTTATTTCCTCGGCAATTATTGCTGCACTGTCGGGCTTGTTGGCTGCTTACGCTATATCGGTCTCTCATTTCTGGTTATTTTGTCTGGCTACGCTTTTGGTGGGGTCGAATAATGCATTCGTGCAACAGTATCGGTTTGCAACGGCAGAATCGGTGCCTGCAGACCGTGTTGGAAAGTCTTTATCGATATTAATGCTAGCTGGTGTGGCCGCAGCCTGGATGGGGCCACAGTTGGCAAACACCTTGTCTGATATTGACGGAATGGAGTTGTTTAGTGGTTCATTTATTGGCTTGAGTCTTATGATGTGTACGTCGATATTGTTTCTTAGTTTTTACCGAAACCAGAATGTGGATACATCCCAGGTGTCTGGTGAAGCAAGAAGTTTGTGGAGAATTTCGTCGCAAATCACCTTCGTGCTTGCGGTGGGTGCAGCAGCCGTTGCTTATGGTGTAATGAGCTTATTGATGACAGCCACTCCGGTGAGTATGCATACTGTGGACAACTTTAGTCTGGGGGATACTTCCTGGGTTATTCAAAGTCATATAATGGCGATGTTTTTGCCTTCCTTTTTTAGTGGGTTTTTAATCGATAGATTAGGCGCTAGAAAAATAGTCATCGCGGGATTGGCCATTTTATGTGTTTGTCTCATGGTGGCATACATGGACCGGCACCTTATACATTACTGGTTTGCGTTGGTGCTGTTGGGTATAGGCTGGAATTTTCTTTTTCTGGGTGGTACGACATTGCTCACAACGACATACAGAGCTGCAGAGCGCTTTAAAGTACAGGCACTCAATGATTTTCTGGTGTTCTCCATACAAGCGTGCGCGGCATTGGGTTCGGGGTATTTGTTAACCACTTACGGCTGGAACTGGGTGGTTGGTTTTAGTGTTCCATGGCTGATAATACTGGCGGTTTTACTACTAACCAGTTCCAGATCTGAGACGAGTGGTGGAAGCTCGCAAGCCGCTTCAGATACCTGAAGGTGTCAAACCCCGATACCGACGAGAACAGGTTGTAGTGGGTGTACTGCTTTAAGCGTTAGTAACCCGGAATCTCCAGGTCCAGCCCCAACGAGAATTACCTATCTTTACTTGAAATGTGAACCTTCGTACCCGGTCGAATATCACCTGGCTTCGGCCAGATGTATAGGGTTGCGAGAGAGTGGTCCATAATATTTGCGTTTGAGTGCAATATTTTGGGGTGTTGGTTAGTGGTTTTACGAGGGTAAATTGCGGCGGCTAGTGGGAATTTGAATAGAATGAAGCAATTATTATAGGTGAAAAATACCGGGTTTAACAATGTGGAACATTGCAAATAGACTCTTAGTTAACATTCTCGTGAAAAAAACTCCATTTGCTGTGTGCTTTTGCGACATTTTTCTCTTTTTGCATGGATGTAAGTCTCGGTTTTTATGAAGTTGATCTAATACTATCGTTAGTGATGGAATGGATGTCAGTTGCACATAAGCAGATAGTTGCTTATCGAATGGAGGCGAATGCGTAAGCATAGGCATGGTGAATAATAATGTTAAAGAATGCTCTTAGTTTTTTTGCAGTAGCAGCCGCAGTATTATTGCTGGCTGCTTTATACATACTTTCAACAGGTTTGGATGATGATGCGCAGCGACGTCTGGATTTGACGCTGGGCCATTTAAAGGATACGAGTATTGCAATCGAGAGGGACGCTCGGAATGCTCGGAACTTAGCTGTCGACAATACCAGTCGGTTGGAAGCTCTATCTACAAACCTCAGTAGTAGCGTTGATCAATTTGGGCAAGAACTGTCCGGCATATACCTTGTGGATGCCAGTGTTTATATTGCTTTCAGTGAGCAGTTACGGTCTGGTTATAATTTTTTTAGTGCGCGTAATCAGGGTCGAATTGATTCTAAGCAAATGACTGAAGACTTTGCCGCTTTGGACCAATCGGCGGTTTGGTTTACTGGAAAAACAAATTCTTTTACTCAATCTTTGAGTGTGTATCTAAACCTACAAACCAGTGTTTCAAAGGAAAGTCGCCTGATTTCACAGGAGTTGAGACAGCAGGGTAAACGGCTGCAGGCTGATACGATCTTTCAAAGCGTGCAACAAATACTAAGCAAAGGTTTAAGCGGCAGTGAACAAGACCTGATCCAAATACGAAAGCAGATTGCTAGTTTAAAGCAAAAGCAAGCGCAGTTGCCTCCCAATCAAGTTTCCCGTTTTTCCAATATGATAGCCGAAATGCACAGGATGGTTCCCAATCGGCGCACCATGGAAAGCGAACTTGAGAATATTTCTTCTGGTCGCTTTCTACGACAGGTTTCCAATATGAAGGAACGTGTTACGCGAGACTACCTTTCTCGCCTAACTACAATTAATGAATCCCGAATATTATTGAATGTCTACACAGTTATGCTTTTATTGGTACTCATTTATTTTGGGGCACGTTTGGCGAATAGCTATAGAGTGCTGAACCGTAGTCATGATGAGTTGGAAGAACGTGTACAGGATCGAACGCAGGATCTTGAAAGTGCGTATCAGAATTTGTCTGATTCTCAGGTGCAGCTGGTACAAGCGGAAAAGATGTCTTCCTTGGGGCAGTTGGTTGCAGGCGTAATGCATGAAATTAATACGCCACTGTTGTACATAAAAAATAATACGGAGATGGTTTCAACTAATGTGGAGGAGTTTTCTACCACCATGCTGTTGGTCAAAGATATAGTTGAGACTGTGAGTGAGGCAGACGGATCTTCTGAGGTTCTTCAAAAGCAGCTTGCTGATCTTTGCAAGGTAGCAGACCCTGAAACTATACAGGAGAACCTCGAGGAAATTTCCACCTTAGCTGGCGATACTAAGGACGGTCTCGAACAGATTAGTGAGTTGGTTCAAAGTCTTAAAGACTTTAGTCGTTTGGATCGTGCCAATGAGGATCGGTTTGACGTGCGTGAAGGACTAGAAAAAACTCTGGTTATCACCCGCAACATGATTAAAGGTGGTATTGAAGTAGAAAAACACTTTGAAAAGGTTCCTGATATTCTTTGTGCACCTTCGCAAATAAACCAGATTTTTATTAATCTGATTACTAATGCTATTCAGGCAATGGATGGTAAAGGCAAGCTCACTCTTAGTACTCAGCTTGTGGAACACTGGGTCGAAGTGGTTGTTCAAGACGAAGGCTGTGGTATATCCGAGGAGCATATTAGTAAAGTACTGGACCCATTTTTTACCACGAAACCCGTTGGAAAAGGCACCGGCCTGGGTTTATCCATAGTTAATCAGATAGTTGAGGAGCATCATGGAACCATCGACATATCCTCAAAGCCAGGGGTGGGTACACGAATAGCTATTCGTTTACCGCAAGCTGACCATGATATGAAGGAAGAGCGCGATGTTGCAGCAGCGTAATATTGTGGAGTCCAGTGAGCAGAGAACAGCATGTTTATTATTTGTGGATGATGAAGTAAAGATTTTGACTTCCATGCGGGCTATGTTCCGCAGAGACTACAAAGTATTGTTGGCAAACTCAGGTCAGGAAGCACTAGATATTATTAACACCGAGACGATTGATGTTGTTGTATCTGATCAGCGAATGCCTGAAATGACTGGTACCGAGCTGTTATCACAGATAAAAAATGTCGCACCTTCTGTTGTTAGAATACTTTTGACCGGCTACGCTGATCTGGATGCAATTGAGGACTCAATTAATGAAAGTGAAGTCTTCCGATACCTTACAAAGCCCTGTCCGCAGACCGAATTAAAAGATGCCATAGCGCTTGCTGTAGACGCTGTAATCTTAAACGAGCATTCCGAAAATTTTGATAAAGAGCCCTCAGCTAGTAAAGAGCCCTCAGCAGTTTTTGATATAGAGCCTTCAGCTAGTAAAGAGCCTTCAGCAGTTTTTGATATAGAGCCCTCAGCTAGTAAAGAGCCCTCAGCAGTTTTTGATATAGAGACTTCAGCCAATAAAGAGCCCTCAGCCAATAAAGAGCCCTCAGCCAATAAAGAGCCCTCAGCTAATAAAGAGCCTTCAGCAGTTTTTGATATAGAGCCCTCAGCTAATAAAGAGCCCTCAGCGGTGAGTGCCCTCTCGGCAGGTGAAATGATACATGATGCTGAGGAGGAAAAAGGATCATTGGCTTTACCTAAGTTACGTGTGGTCCCAGATATAGAAGCGCCAGGGTCGCCAATTGATAGCAAGAATACACAAGATACTGACAAGGCCAGGGGACAGGAAGATATTCCACAATTACCCTTGAGTGTTACATCCTCCAAAGTGGAGGAGTCAAGTATTGAATTGTTGGTGCTTAGCAAGGATCTGGAGCTGATTAGCATTTTGCGTGAATCGTGTGAAGCAGGGCGGATAATACATTTTGCAGAAGATATCGAAGCAGCGGTAGATATATTGGCAGTAAGTTCAGTAGGTGTATTTGTTACAGACATAGCCATTGACGAAGAAGAAATTCAAAATCTGACGACGCAGCTTAAAACCCATGTTCCCGAACTGGTTACTATTATTGCTAGTGATCGTTCTGATGCACAGACTCTAATTGCCCTAATTAATTGTAGTCAGATATTTCGTTTTTTGATCAAACCGGTTCGAGCGGGTCAATGCCGCATTTCGTTACAGTCCGCGTATGAAAAACACCTGAAGCTAATCTCTCTACCAGGAGCGAACGGCGGACAGCGGGTTCAGTCTACCGGAGTGGCGGATCCTATCCAAAACGACAAAGCGGGTTTCCTGCGGAAAATGCGAGTAGGCATTTTTAGTATAAAGAAGCGCTTTTTTAAAGGCGGCAACAATCAATCAGATAATAGAAAGGACTAATGTATGTCCGATACAATTTCATATTTTTCATCAGACCAGGATAATGCTGGGAGTTTATTTCACAGCTTTGGCATTGCGGCATTGTTTGTTGTGCTGGGTGTTATTACAACCTGGTTTTTCGTTAATCATGATCAGGCGCCTTTAGAGTTTACAATTGAGCAAATCACGGTGCCTGACGCAGCGCCGGTTATTGGCACCGATGTATCTTTAACCCTGCTAGAGCAGGCAGAGCTAGCCTTTGCTGCCGGACGAATTATTGAGCCGGAATACGATAATGCACTGGGTTACTATCAATCATTATTGCAAGGTGACATAGGCAATCAAGATGCATTGGGTGGTTTGAAAAAGGTAAAAAGCTATCTATTGACCCAGGCTGATAGTGCGGTATATCAAAATGATTGGGATGCCGCGAGGTCATTTACTCGGGTTATTTTGAGTATTGACCCTACAAATTCCTTGGCACTGCAAGTGAAATCTCAGACGGTTCGTCTTGAAAGTATCGAAAAATTGAGTAGACAGGCTGTTAGTCTGATGGCAAAAGGTGACATGATTGCACCTGCATCTAATAATGCAGTTAAAAGCTATCGGGCAATTTTAAATTTGGATCCTGATAACGTTCTCGCCCTGGAGGGAGTACGTTCCGTTTCCCAAAGATTGCTGGCAAGCGCGCAAACTGCAATATTTGCAGGAAAAGTGAAGGAAGCAAAAAGACTTATTTCTCAGGCTACCGTCGTAGACTCCAAAGCTCCAGGTATCAAAGAAGCAGAAAAATTGGCAGCAGAGTGGCAGCAGGTTCTACAGAGCAGAGATGTACAGCAGGACTTGGCAAAAGCATCAGAAGCAATAAAGGCAAACCATTTAATAGAGCCAGCTGCCGGCAGCGCATTTTCGCTCTATAGAAAAGTATTGAGTAAGAACTCAAAATCAATAGCTGCGCAACGCGGTATAGAATTGGTTCAGAAATTACTGATTGACCGCGCTAGTTCTGAATTGAATGCTTCAGACTTGGAAGGTGGGGAGAAAGCAATATTGTTGGCGTTAAAAGCAGGTGCTAGTAAAGAAATGCTTGCTAATATTGAATCTGATATGGAATATCGCAGGCGGGTATTGGATGCTAAAGAGGGCGTTTTCGATAGAGTATATGTGTTAAGTGAATTGGAGGTTTTGCATCAGGAAAGCCCCAAGTACCCACGTACAGCTATGTTACGGGATCAGATAGGCTGGGTAGAGCTGGAGTTCACCATAACTGAAGTTGGTGAAATCAGAGATGCAATCGTTACCAGTTCCTCCACCGATATGTTTGAGCGAAATGCTTTAGTAGCGCTCAATAAGTGGCGTTTTGAACCGATGATAGAAGCTGGCCATGCTGTTCCAGTAAGAGCCGCTCTGAAATTCAACTTCAGATAGTTGTTAGGTAAACAGCCTTGAGCGGTTCTTGTAAACAGCCTTGAGCATTTTCTGTAAACAGCCCTGAGCGGCTCATGTAGCTAGCTCAATTACAAAATTGGTTATGCTCTAGGATGATTTTTTAATGATATCTAACAATTCGGTAATTCTGAATTGCCAGGCTTCTTCAAATTCTGGAAGCCAGCTAGATCCCAGCAGTCGTTTAACCGTATTCTGTAGGGAGTTAAACAGTTTTTCATACATTTCCAGTTCAACACCGTAACCTTGATGATTTTTGGTTTCATAGCGTAGATATTCTTTCTCCGGACGTAGTTCCTGAACCAACAGCAGTCTGAAAACTTCGTCCATCATACGGCCTTTCTCTCTGTCCTCAATATCCAGCATCAGATATTCCGAACCTTCACAATGAGCAAAATAATCGGCGTAAACGAGTGGTGTAATGTCTCCAGAGGCTTCTGCAACCTGGAACAGAGAGCGCTCAATTGTCGCTATAGCATTCTTGCAGATCTGCTTTTCTGATGTCATGGTTTTCGCCTTACTTCTCAGTGGCTATTGGCAATTTAACCAGCTGGTGTGAACGAGGACTAATGCATTTATTCTGGTCGGCAAGATAACATAAATAATCTTTCGTCTGAAACAGCAAACTGGCGCTTTGACGTTGCTTCTACAGCGATTGTTGATTTCGATCAAGCTTTCAGGCTGAGAGTAGAATTCTGTTATTCGGGTAGTGAATTTAATTGCCAATTATATTTGTACGTTATATCGCTCCGATAATCTAAAAGCTTCGGTGATAGCTCTGGTCGGATATTGGCCAAGTAACTTAACAGCTGCGTTTCGTTTGGAGCGAAATCGCTTTGATACCAGCTGAAAATGGATGATAGATGTAATACGCCATCTTTGTCGAATGATAGCCCCTTTGGTTGGTGTAAGAAGGTGTCTTCAGCTGCGGCTAGATCCGCTTCCATATTTGTACCCGTGTAGGCGAATTGACTTAAATTCGGGCAACCTTTACTGGCACAATTGAGTACAAAGTGAATCCTGTGATCTTTCCAAATTGCTCTCAATATTCTATGTTCAATATCATTTAGCGTAAGCATTTTTCCCATAATCTGGATCAAGTTATCATCCCATGGCCCGCGACTGAAGAGATCATTGCCCATATTCAGGATTGAGGATTTGTCCTGGTTACGGTGGACCAGCATAACAGTCAGTGCATTGTATACATTCACCCAGTAGGCCATTTGTTCTGTTGGGGAGAACTTACGCGGGTCTTGTAGGCTCATCTCATTTAGATATTGTTCTAGTAGGTTTTCAGCGAGAATGTTGATGCTTTTATAATCTACGGCGGTCTGTCCATCTTCGAGTATTTTTACTGTTTCATTCAGAAATTCCTGCCACCTGGAATGATCAATCTTATGAGTTTCTGAACCCTGGTCGGTGTTCCAGAATTGCCAGGGGTCTCCCCAGTCCGCACAGAGATTTGTGGTAAGAATGGTTGGTATTAGTAGCAAAAAGGCAGCCCATTTTTTGTAGCCTTTGGTTTTTGGCATAGTTCTCCTACCACGCTATTTTTTTGTGGATTAGTTTTTTTGTATAGTTATTTAAATGAGAATGCCGTGTAACGCAAATACGAACTCTGACACCTTGAATGCAATTTGGTTGCAAACTGATTATGGTGGCAGTTCGTTGAATGCTGCATGCCAATTTTTTGTTGAGTAATTTACTGCATTGACATGAGGAGAAACTAGCTGGATATGCGGAGCCGGGAGCCACGTCGAGTACACAAAACCAGAGGATGTAAAAATGAAGGACAAAAACTGAAAAAGATAGAGCTGATTTATTCTGTACTTTTCTTTCTTGTGCTGAATGGGTCTTTTACGTTGGTTTCTGCTGCTGATGGGCCTTTGTATATTAAAAATCAAAGCGCTGTATCTGGTATGTTGGGTATTCCTGCTCAGCGTGAGGCGAGGAGTCCGGCCGAAGGCACTTACGCTATTGTCCTGCATAGCAATCTTTCTAATGATTTCGTCAGTAAATCTCGTCAGGAGGAAGAATTAATATTTGATGGGGAAATGCATAATCTCATTGTAGATTTACGTGTCGGCCTTGGAAGCAAATGGGATATCCAGATCGCTTTGCCCTGGGTACGCTACAGTGGCGGTTTTATGGATAGTACAATTGATAACTGGCATGATTTATGGGGGTTTCCTAATGGGGGACGTGAATTGTTGCCCCAGGATCAAGTCACCTATCGTTATACAGGGCAGAATGGTAGTTTCAATTTTTCCAAGGGCAATAGCGGGTTTGGCGACTTGTCTTTTGTTCTCAGCAGGGCTCTGTATGAGGATGACAGGAAAGCATTGAGCTTAGGGCTGGGTTATAAAGCAGCGATTGGCAGAAAGAATACCTTAATCGGAAGCCGTAATGACGATATTTTTGTTGTCCTGAGAGCGCAACATTCTGGTAGTTGGCCGATAAAATTGTTTGGCCAGTTTGGGTATTTGTCTGCGGGTAATATTGCGCTATTAGGTCGAAGTCAAGAACAGGACATCTGGTTTGGTGGTGTGTCTGCAAGCTGGGCGGTTACGCAGTCAGTGGCTTTTATAGCGCAAATGGATGCCCATTCAGCACCTGCAAAAAGCGCTATGGCCCCACTAGGCAGTACGGCAATATTGGGTAGCTTGGGAGCGCGTTGGCGTTTTGCCCGTTGCTGGTCTGCAGAAATAGGTTTTATTGAGGATCTGAATGTGGGTAGCGCGCCGGATATCAGTTTTCTGGCAACGCTGCGATACCATTAACTTGAGGGAGCGAATAAATGTTCGCATCCTTTGCATATATATTTAGTCAGGCCATTCAAGGATGAGCTTTTGCACATTTTTTATGTCCGCTTGCCGGCAATCTTCTCTATCCTTTTTAAGCTGTTTCTCCGAAAGGGTGAGTAACGTCCAATTTATTTTGACAATATGGTCAAATATCGGTTAGCTGCGCGCTCAGTCAATGAGATTTGCATATGTTGTTTACCGAAGTCATTCGCAAAAAACGTGATGGTCAGACACTGACGAAAAAAGAAATACAGTTTTTTGTTGATGGATTAACCAATCCTGATGTACCTGCAGAGCAGATTTCGGCATTTGCCATGGCGGTCTTTCTCAATTCGATGACCTTTACTGAAACGGGTTTCCTTACTTCTGCGATGGCAAATTCCGGGCAAATGCTGGATTGGGGTGAGCTAAATCTACCGGGCCCGGTAATAGATAAGCACTCGACCGGAGGTGTTGGGGATAAAGTGAGTATGTTGTTAGCACCCATAGCCGCTGCATGTGGATGTTATGTGCCCATGATTTCTGGCCAGGGTTTGGGGCATACGGGTGGCACACTGGATAAAATGAGTGCCATACCAAGCTATCAAACATTTCCTGACCTTTCGCTTTTCAAGAAAGTCGTTAAACAGGTGGGGTGTGCGATTATTGGGCAAACCAGTGATCTGGCACCGGCAGACCGTCGCTTTTATGCCATTCGAGACGTAACTTCGACGGTTGAATCTATACCACTAATCACAGCTTCCATACTTTCCAAAAAAATTGCTGCGGGAAATGAAGCGCTGATAATGGATGTTAAATGGGGTAATGGCGCTTTTATGCAAACATTGTCCAATGCGCGTGATTTGGCGACCAGTATTATGGGTACGGCAGCTAAGGCAGGAGTTAATACCCGCGTAGTCATTACAGATATGAATGAAGTACTTGGTAGCACGGCAGGCAATGCACTGGAGATTCGGGAGTCGATAGATTACCTGGCGAATAATACTCGAGAGACTCGGCTTGATGAAGTTGTTGTAGCTCTTCTATCCGAAATGTTATTAGCAACCGGTATTAGTGACGATTTACATAACGCGCATAATAAAATTGAGCAGGCCATTACATCAGGTGAAGCCTACGAGAAGTTTTCTCAAATGCTGGTTGCCTTAGGGGTGGCAGCTGATTTTATGGAGCAGCCAGATAAATACCTTCCCAAGGCAAATATTATAGTCCCTGTTTTGGCAGAGCAGAATGGTTGGCTATCCAAAATGGATACTCGGGCCATGGGAAATGTAATTGTTGAACTGGGTGGAGGGCGAAAACAGACCAATCAACAACTGGACCTAAGTGTAGGGTTCAGTGAAGTTATGCCTTTGGGGAGTGAGTTGCAAACTGGTCAAACCATTGCATTAATACATGCAAAATCTCCTGAAGATGCTGAGCGTGCCACGCAATCAGTGCAGAATGCCTGTTTGATAGCAGGTGAAAAACCTGTCTTGCATGCCACGGTGGTAGAACGGTTGACGTCATAGGGTTAACACGTCAGTCTTCGCCGCAAGGGCTATATGAATGCCTGGGTCGTATTGTAATAAACCTGGACTAAAAATAATGAGCGGGAAAGGGTATGGCGGGTAATTGGGTGGGTTTGCTTGGTATTGCTGCGATACTGGGTATAGCATATGCGCTTTCAGATAATAGAAAAGCGATTGAATACCGGATAGTGGGTAGCGCATTTTTGCTTCAAATTGGCGTGGCGCTATTTGTTATGCACTCAGCGGTAGGGCAAAGCTTGATTCAAGGCATGTCGTACGGCGTACAATCCATCCTGGAATATGCAAATGCAGGCATTGATATGGTGTTCGGGCCTTTGGCCAATAGAAGCGCTGGTTTGAGCTTTGCTGTACATGTGCTGCCGATTGTTATTTTTTTCTCGGCGCTCATATCCGTGCTATATCATCTTGGTGTGATGCAGCTGGTGGTACGCGTCATTGGCGGGGGAATTCGCTGGCTGGTAGGGACGCAGCCTGTTGAGTCGCTGTGTGCGGCTGCGAATATTTTTGTCGGGCAAACCGAGGCGCCACTTGTAGTTAAACCCTATCTGTCAAAACTGACTCAACCCCAGGTATTTACCATAATGGTTTCGGGACTTGCATCTGTAGCAGGAACGGTGCTCGCTGCATATGCATCAATGGGGATACGGGTGGATTATTTGCTGGCTGCCAGTTTCATGGCAGCGCCGGGTGGGTTACTCATGGCAAAGATAATTATGCCCGATGGGGGTTCTGAAGGAGAACTTGCCTCGGCAGATGCTTTGGAGGCTGAGGGTACTGAGCACGTCAATGTGATTATGGCCGCAGCGGTGGGTGCTCAGGATGGTGTAAAGTTGGCGGTCAATATAGGTGCAATGCTTGTTGCATTTGTTTCTTTAATTGCGATGCTAAATGGTATGTTGGATGGTGTCGGATCTTGGTTTGGAATTGAAGGCCTGACTTTTGAATACTTGATGGGTGTTGTATTTGCCCCGCTAATGTATCTTTTGAATATACCCTGGGAGGAAGCACAAATTGCCGGTGCGTTTTTTGGAGAAAAACTTATTCTCAATGAATTTGTTGCTTTTTTTCATTTTGGTGAGGTTGCCGACAGTTTGAGTGATCAAACCCAGGCGATAGTAACCTTTATGCTCTGTGGTTTTGCAAATCTGTCATCGGTTGCCATTTTATTGGGTGGATTGGGTACTTTAATGCCAGAGAGAAAGGAGCTTTTTGCACGATACGGTTTGAAGGCTGTCGCGGCAGGCACCTTGTCAAATTTGATGAGCGCAGCAATTGCAGGGTTGCTGTTTACTATTTCGTGAATAATTTTGCAGGCAGGACTTGTCAGTGAACACTATTTTCAAAACCAGGATTCAGAAGCTCAACGAAAAACGTATTATGGACGCTGCGCTAGAGATCTTTGCTCAATATGGATATGAGGGTGCGACAGTGGATAAAATTGCGGCTAAAGCCGGTATATCCAAACCGAATCTACATTATTATTACGATACAAAATCCGATCTCTATATTGCTGTATTACAGCGTACGCTTGAAACCTGGTTGGCGCCATTGAAGGTAATGGATAGAGAAGGGGATCCTGGCGTTGAATTACGCAAGTATATTTCTCAAAAAGTCGACATGTGTCGTTTGATGCCGGATGATTCAAGGGTCTTCGCAAATGAAATGTTACATGGGGCACCTTTTTTAAAGGGCTCGCTGGAATCGGATGTACGCGATCTGGTAATGCGTAAAACTGAGGTAATACAGTATTGGATTGATACCGGCAAATTGAAAAAGGTGAATCCTTATCATCTAATTTTTCTTATCTGGGCAAGTACGCAACATTATGCGGATTTTGGGCCCCAGGTTAAGGCGGTTATGTCTATCTCACGTTTAACCAAGCAACACTTTAAAGAAATAGAGGACTCACTCTGCCAGATAATACTGGGTGGTATATTACCCTGAAGTCTCTGAGCTGGCAGGTTTAGAACTTGAATGACTTGGGAAGCAATTCCTGAATGTTATGGGCTTCAAGCTGACCGCTTCCATTTAGCAGTAAAATACGTGTTTGGGTACCAGCAAATTCCTGGATGCGCTGCCTGCATCCTCCGCAGGGGGGGCAGGACTCGGGACCAGAGAAACCACCAACAATAACGATCACCCTAATTTCTTTGCCGCCGGATGCTACCATAGCGGCAATCGCATTTGCTTCTGCACAGGTTCCCAGGGGCAGTGCCGCATTTTCGACATTGCAGGCTACATGAACTTGAAGCTGGTCATCTAAAATAGCTGCGCCCACACAATAGTTTGAGTAGGGAGCATGGGCATTTTTTCGTACTTGGTTGGCTATCTCAAGCAAATCTTCGTCACTCATACTTGTACTCATAGTTATTGCTCGGGGTTGTTTGTAAGAACCGCTCAGGGTTGTTTATAGAAAACGCTCAGGGCTGTCTATAGAAAACGCTCAGAGTTTAGCGTGTCTTTCCAAACCATTAAAGTCGGTCAATCCATTAAACTTAGGACTGTACGCGGGGCGGTTAATATATCTTCCAGCGCTTTGTTCAGCGCGTAGATCACCCTGGGCATATACGATTTTTCCAGCGGCCAATGTGTATGCGGGCAAGCCTTTAACCTGCATGCCTTCGAATATATTAAAATCGATATTTTGTTTGTGGGTAGCGGCAGAAATAGTTTTTGTAGCTTCTGGATCCCAAAGTACCATGTCCGCATCAGCACCTACTGAAATTGATCCTTTGCGAGGATAAATATTAAAAATGCGTGCCGCATTGGTCGAAGTGAGAGAAACAAATTCGGAAGGACTTAGTCGACCAGTATTGACGCCGTGGGTCCACAAAGCTGTCATTCGGTCTTCTATGCCGGCTGTGCCATTGGGGATGAGGGTGAAGTCATCAACTCCCGCAGCTTTTTGATCTGCACAAAAACAACAATGATCCGTGGCAGTGGTTTGCAGCATACCGGATTGTAGTCCCTTCCAAAGCGCGTCCTGGTGCGCCTCGGGCCTAAAAGGGGGTGACATTACATGTGCTGCAGCAACGGACCAATCGGGATTGCGGTATACCGAATCGTCAACCAGAAGGTGGCCGGCAAGCACTTCACCATAAACACGCTGGCCTTCTATACGTGCCCGAGTGATGGCCTCCAGTGAGTCGCGACAGGATACATGTACAACATAAAGTGGTACCCCAATCACTTCTGCAAAACGAATAGCCCGGCTGGCTGCTTCTCCCTCCACCGCCGGGGGTCGTGACAATGGGTGGTTTTCCGGTCCGGTGAGGCCCTGTCCCAGCAGTTTTTGCTGCAGTTGATAAACTAATTCGCCATTTTCTGCGTGTACTGTGGGTATGGCACCCAGTTCCAGAGCTCTGGAGAAACTTGAATACAGGATGTCGTCTGTTGCCATAATGGCATTTTTGTAGGCCATAAAGTGTTTGAAACTGTTGACGCCATGGTCTCGAACCAGCTTGCCCATATCTGCCTGAACAGTTTCATCCCACCAGGTTATGGCTACATGAAAGCTATAGTCGGCCGTGGACTTTTTAGCCCAGACTCGCCACTGTTGATAAGCATCAATAATATTTTGTTGCGGGTCCGGGATTACAAAATCCAGAATCATGGTGGTGCCACCCGCAAGCCCGGCAGCTGTACCAGTATAAAAATCTTCCGAGGCGGTAGTTCCCATAAACGGCAATTGCATGTGTGTATGCGGGTCTATCCCGCCGGGCATGATTAACAAACCGTCCGCTTCCAGGGTTTGGTCGGCAGAATTAAGCAGGTTTTCCCCTATGGCTGCAATTTTTCCTTGTTCGCAGTAAAGATCTAGGCGTGCCACCTTGTCGGCTGTGACCACGGTTGCGCCCCGAATAAGTATGGACATGTTTAACTCCTGTTTTCGCTTGGTCGGACTATTGCCCCGGCAGATGTTTTCAAACCAGTGATTTCAAATGTAAATGGTATCCATTTTGTGAATCGAGGCAAAGCAAGATTAAAGGTCGGCTAAAATTTGACTACACGATAAAAAATGGTTGTTTTTTCGTGATTTATTAATTTACTGTTTAGTATAAAAAGCCCACAAGGCCCTATAATTAGGGGCTTTCATGGAGATGATGTTTTTTTAAAATAAACCTGTATTTATTCTCGTGAAGTGAGCAAAATGAGCGCCGAATTCAGTTACAAATTGAAACAAGTGTTTTATTACGCTTATGGGTAAATTGGGGGGAATACAGGATGATTGACAAATCAGCAGACTGTTCGCAGGGTGGAAGCAGCATATTTTTGAATTTGTGGGTGGGGAGACATGTATTTTCTGCCATTATTGCGCTGGTATTATTATTTCCAGGTGCAATTAACGCAGCAGAAACAACATCGTCTATCCGTGGCAAAGTAATCAGCACAAGCGGTGCACCGCTTGTCGGTGCATCGGTAGTGGTCGAGGACCTGAGAACGGGTGTGAAGCACAGTTACAGTACCAATAGTGTTGGTACTTTCCTGGCTTCAAAGCTGCCTGTTGGTGGTCCTTATCGGGTAACAGTCAACGGACACCAACCCAACACAATTGACTCTTTGGCCCTTGGCGAAATTTACAACCTACCTATTAACCTTGCCGCGCAGGAAATAGTGGAAGAGGTTGTAGTTGTTGGACAAGCTCTGGGAGAAGAGATTGCTGCCGGCCCTTCGGCCAGTTTTGGGCAATTTGATATTGATACGGCGGTGGCCTTCAATCGCGATATTATCGATGTTTATTCTCTTGACCCGCGTATCAGTCTGGATGTCGATGACGATGCTTCTTCCGTAAATTGTGCAGGCAAACACCCCCGGTTCAACAGTACTACTCTGGACGGTGTCAGCATGAATGATCGCTTTGGTCTTAATGATAACGGCTATGTAACTGCGGTGGGTATGCCTTTTCCCTTTGATGCAATACAACAGGTATCGGTTTCTTTAGCACCTTTTGATGTGACTTTTGGTGGTTTTTCTGCCTGCAATATCAATGCAGTGACCAAATCAGGTAGCAACGAATGGCATGGCAATGTATTCCTGGAACATAGTGGTGATGAGTTCAAGGGCGAAAAGGTAGGTGATCAGAAAATTGATAGTGGTTCTTACAATGAAACTAAAAAGGGTTTTAGCGTAGGTGGACCGATTATCAAAGATAAGTTATTTGTTTTCGCGGCTTATGAAAAAAACAAAAAACCACGTTTTATCTCTCAGGCTTTTGATGGCTCGGGTAGTGGTGGAATCCAGCGCGAGTTTCTTAGTGAAACCGATTACAACCGCATACTGAATATTTCCAACAACCTGTATAACTATGACCCGGGCAGTGAGCCGGGTAATGGCGCTCAGAAAGATGAGAAGTACATGTTAAAAGTTGATTGGAATATCAATGACGACCATAACCTGTCTTTGATCTACAACTATTATGATGGCACTCAAGACAGGGATTCTGATGGCGATAGCAATGAGTTTGAGTTTTCTAATCATTTTTATCAAAAGGGATCAAAATCTGAAACCTTTACTGCACAGTTGATATCCCAGTGGACTGATGCTTTTTCCACTGAAATTTTTCTCAGCAATACCCAAATGGATGATGCTCAGGTAACTGTAGGCCCGAAAGATTTTGGTGATTTCCAGATCAGTATTAATGGGCGGGATGGCACCGTGTATTTGGGAGCAGACGATTCCCGTCAGGCCAATGGTCTGAATACAGAATCAACGTTCTTTAAGATTTCTGCCCAATATTTATTGGGTGACCATGTAATAACTGCCGGATATGAGCAGGATAAGCTGGATATATTTAATATATTTGTTCAGCACTCTGCCGGTGGTGAATATGATTTTTTTGATAGCTCAGAAGATAACCCCGCAGCTTGTGCAGCACTGACTGCCCAGGGCCGCTTTGACGATACAAATTGTGGCATTTCGGGTATTGATGCTTTTGAACTGGGGCGTCCGTCTCGAGTCTATTATGGAAGCGGTGGTGGAACCAATAATCCTAATGACGCAGCAGCTGAATATTCCAACACTGAGCACAGCCTTTATTTGCAAGATGAACTCTTCTTTGATGCCTATGATCTGAGTATTGTTTTTGGCTTGCGCTACGATTTCTTTACCAGCAATGATCGTCCTAAATTCAACCAGACTTTTGCGGATGCTAACGGCGGCTTGCGCAATGACGAGAATATAGATGGCCTGGATATATTAATGCCCAGATTTGGGTTGACCTGGGGTGCCAGTGATACGCTCACCGTCAGAGCGGGGGTTGGCCTTTATTCCGGTGGTAATCCCAACGTATGGCTAGCAAATGCCTGGAGCAATGATGGCCTTACCAATGTGCAACTCCAAAACTTTTATGGCGGTAGCTCTTCAGTTTTTAATGACATCGCCTTGTCTGGAGCAGGTCGTCCGGGTTTTGATGTGCCCCAGGATATGGTTGATGCCGTAGCTGCAGTCACACCGGCAAATGCTTCGGACAGTAGAGTGGTTCTTATTGATCCAGATTATAAGCAGCCCGGTGAGTGGAAATTTGCTTTGGGTGCAACCATCGAGTTGCCCAGAGGCATTACGGCAGATGTGGATTATTTGCATACTGAAGCGGTCGATTCGGCGCATTACGTCGATTTGTCCCAGGCCATCGTCGGCGAAACACTTATTGGTACACCGATCTACGATTACGTTAATGGCGAAGACAATCAGATGCTGACGAATTCTTCACGCAATGGTTCATCTGATGTGTTTTCATTGATCTTGCGAAAAGATTTCGAGAATGGGCTGGATATGCAATTGGGCTACTCTCACGTTAGCGCCAAGGATATATCACCAATGACTAATTCTACGGCACAATCCAACTTCGATAATCTGGCGCTCCTGGATATCAATAATCCACGGCCAGCTACCTCAAACTATGAAGTGCCGCATCGCTTTACCTTTCGCGCCAGTTACGGCCATGAGTTCTTTCCAAGCCTTGAAACTCGCTTCACTATGTATGCCCTGGCCCAGGAAGGACAGGCAGGAAGTTACGTGATGGGTGGTGGTGATCTGGAAGGTGACGGATTTTATGGTAGACATTTGTTATACATACCTACTGACATAGGCGATCCCTTTGTTGTATTTGGTGAAAACTTTCAAAGCGATGAATTCTTTGCCTGGGTAGAAGATGAGAATTTGGGGTCGGGATTTGTTAAACGTAATCAAAAAAATGCCAGTTGGAGTTCCAGAATAGATATTCGTATCGATCAGGAATTACCCACCTTTATTGAAGGAGTCCGTGGTCGAATCTTCTTTAAGCTCTATAATTTGGGGAACTTACTGGATAAAGACTGGGGCACAGTTACAGATGCGCAGTTCTTCTCCATTCAGCAGGTGGATGCATCTGTTGATGGATCGGGCCGCTTTGTTTACGAAGATTTCAATGATCTAAGTTTGAATGATGTGAAAGAAAATGCATCACTTTGGGAAGGTCGTATAGGTATTGAAATTAGCTTTTAAACTTGTTTTACCTTTTAGCAAAAACGCCAGATGAGAGTCTGGCGTTTTTTTTTGCTTGCTAAAGAAGAAATGTGGCAAAGATTTGCTAGAAAAATAGAGTACTAGCCACAGGATAGTTAAGAGGAGAGCAATATTGGCGGAAGAGGTCAGAGTCGAACTAACCAGGCACGATCACGCACCTCAACGGCTTTGAAGGCCGCGCGCCTCACCGGAGACGATTCTCTTCCAAAGAGATATTTATGTTATCCAACAAGCAGTTTGTCAAAGGCGCTGCTTGCAGATTCTAGCGGTAATTATCGTAATGCATTTTATGAATATTCACCAATACGTTTGCGCAGGTTGCCTGCTCTTTTAGTGAAGCCTTTGGCATCGAAATACTCCAAAACCTCGATGGCAGTATTGCGCCCAATGCCCGTTTTATCTCGGTATTGCTTGACAGTAAAGGTAGCTTCGTTAGTCGTTAGGTCCATCACGTGCTGAATCATGTTCTGTAACTGATCAGGCAGAAAGAAGCGGTTAGCACTGATTTCGCTCACCATGCCAGTGCGTGCCGCCTGTTTAAGCGCTCTGGCGAGGTCTGCCTGAGCTACATTTATGTGCTTTGCCGCATCACCTAAACTAGGGGGTTGGTCTCTGTTTTTGGCTACTGTAACGTAGGCTTGGAAAAGCGCCTTGACCTTTGGAGGCAGGTTTTGATTATGGCTTGGCAAATGGACCAGGCCCGCTTCTATTTTTAAATTACCTTGCGTTTCCAATTGGGCAATTATGTGATCTGTCAGGAGGGACGGGGCATCGATTAGCGCCCGTATACTACTTTGTTTTATGCCGCTGCTTTGCGGATTATCTGTGTGATGTTGGGTGAGCAGTTCGATAATATGTGTTTCTGCCCTGCTTTCTCGAAGTGCAGCGTAAGCATAGCGCTTACTGTCCTGAACCAGCGTTTTTGCCTTGAGCTTGTCGGCCAGTTTGTCCAGTTGAGCGGAGGAGAGGTTCCAGTTGCTGGCAAATAGTGGCAGATCTACGAGACTGAACACACCGCCTGGATCCTGGTCGGGGTTCAGCATGGCTGTTAAAGCCGCCTCGGGATCTGACATTGCGAGGTTTTCCAGGTTTTTTAGTCGGCGAAGATCTCGTCGGCGATAGGGCGATTGACCGATATCAATTACCTCACCACCGCCCAGTGTTAGTTCTGCGCCAAATTCCCGTAGTACCACGCGATCTTTCCTTTTTGGAAAGAGAGGCGCATCAAGTACCAGCTCAACCCGGGCGGTTTGTCCCGGTTGCAGTGGAGCAGAATCCAGTAGTGCGATTTTACCGGTTGAGTGACTGGTGGCGTGGTATATGTGCACCGGCAGCCAGTGCTTGATAGTTCTCGGGAAGTCTGGCAGAACACGTAGATCAATCACCATGGTATGACTTTCTGCATAGGCTGCTGGTTCAAGTATCCAGTCACCGCGAGAAATTTGAGATTTGTCTATACCGGTTAAATTTAGCGAACAACGATCGCCCGTCTGCGCTTCTTGTACGCTTTGGTTCTGCTTGTAAAGTTTTCTGACTCTAAGGGTAGTTGCATTTGAAGAGGCCAGCAACGGGGTGTACATATCGATTTTCCCGGAGTGGATGGCACCTGTAACGACCAACCCTGAGCCTTTAATGGTAAACACCCGGTCAACGGCCAGGCGAAAACAGTTATCGGAAGTCGCTTTTTCCAGGTTCTTGGCCTGGGAAACCAGGACTTGCAGTAACTCCGTGATACCCACCTTGGTGTAGGTAGATACGCAGGATATTTGGCATGTTTCCAAAAAACTGCCTATTAGCAAATCGCGTATTTTATGTAAACAACTTTCCACTTCTTGGCTGGATACCTTATCTATTTTTGTGACGACAACCATGCCTTGCTGCAGGCCCATAATTTTTAGAATGTTAAGGTGCTCTACGGTTTGCGGCATGGGGCCATCATCGGCAGCCACAACCAACAAGGCAAATTGCGTGCTGGTAACACCGGCCAACATGTTGTGAATAAATTTGTGATGTCCAGGAACATCGACGAACCCAATATCCTGGTTCTGCTCATTTATATAAGCAAAACCTAGGTCAATGGTTAGACCGCGGCGTTTCTCTTCCAGCAGGCGATCCGTATCAATCCCACTCAGGGCTTTTACCAGGCTGGTTTTTCCATGGTCAACGTGGCCTGCAAGTGTGACTATCATTGAGAAATCTCATTGAGCAGGTTTTTCAAGTATTGCAGAGTGGTGAGTAAATTCTCGGAATTGTCCACAGTGCGCATGTCCATCCACAATTTATTTCCCTGGATCCTGCTAATAACGGGTACAGGTAGGTGCCGTAAGGTAGCATGCAAGTGCTCCAAGGTTTTTCCACTAATGGCGCTTACACAAACCGCCCAGCTGGGTAGTCGGTGATCTGGCATTGATCCGCTGCCAATCTGGCAGAAACTTTCGGAAACGGTAACCTTGTATTCACTCGGAAGCTGCATACTGAGTACGTGGGCTACATCTTCGCAACACTGCTTTATTTCGTTAAGCGGACGAGAAAACGTAGCGAGCAGAGGGATTTTTTGCGTCACAGTGTTGAGATCCTGATAGGACTTAAAGGTATCAGCTAAAATGCCGAGTGTGATTTTGTCCACTCGCAAGGCACGCTTGAGGGGGTTGCTTTTGATTTTATCAATGAGCTCTTTTTTTCCGACTATGATACCGGCCTGGATCGAACCAAGAAGTTTGTCTCCACTAAATGATATAACATCAGCTCCCTGGGCAAGTACTTCGCGGGCGGTGGGTTCTGCCGGCAGGCCAAACTTGGTCAGATCAATGAGGGCGCCACTACCTAGATCAATGTATAGCGGCAGGGTGTGTTTGTTCGCAATAGCAGATAATTCAGAAACGCTTACGCTCTTGGTAAAACCTTCAACACGGTAATTACTGGGATGGACCTTCAATAAGAGTCGTGTCTCGTCCTGGATGGCCTGCTCATAGTCTTTTGGGTGGGTGCGATTGGTTGTCCCTGTTTCAACCAGAACACAACCCGCTTTTTGCATGACTTCCGGGATGCGGAAGCTGCCACCAATTTCTACCAGCTCTCCTCTAGAGACGGGCACGGGGGAGTTCTCGGCCAGGGAATTTAGCACCAGTAGTACTGCAGCAGCATTATTATTGACTATCGTGGCTGCTTCAGCGCCGGTGAGGACACATAAGAGATGTTCAACCAAGCTGTCTCGGTTGCCTCGCCGACCAGTTTCCAGATCGAATTCCAGAGTGACTGGCTGGGTTGCTGCATTAAGACCTGCCCTGGCCATTTCCTCGCTCAGGATGGATCTGCCCAGATTGGTATGGATAATAGTGCCCGCCAAATTGAACACGGGTGCCAGATTTGAGCCGTGGTTTGACGAAAAATGTTCTTCAAGTCGCTCAATATAATTTTTAGGGTTTAAAGCCCAGTCGGGCACTATCCCTTCATTTCGAATTTTGGTTTGCATTGATCGTAGTACCTGGGTAACTGATTGTCGTCCCCACAGCCCGTATAAACTCTGGACTTCCGATAATTTTAACAACCTGTCAATGCTTGGCAGTCCAGATAAATCGCTCATTTATTCTACTCAGGTTGATTTATTAATTACTTTTTGTGTCAAAAAAAAGTCACTTTATTCCAAAATAGGCTTTATTTAATCGGTATAACCGATTATGGTAGCACTCATACCAAGCAACCGATT
The DNA here is from genome assembly GCA_019090385.1 of Pseudomonadales bacterium. Taxonomy (GTDB): domain Bacteria; phylum Pseudomonadota; class Gammaproteobacteria; order Pseudomonadales; family Azotimanducaceae; genus DC-out156. The sequence continues at coordinate 23,398 of JAHRWB010000154.1, forward strand.
AAACCGATTAAAGCGCTTAAACGGATTGGCGCACTTTAAGCAACTAAATAAGACCATGTAATTGGCCGAAAGTTTACGGATATAACAGATAAAATCATGAAGCGTAAAAGGATACTAACACCAAACGAAGTAGCTGAAATGCTTATGGTATCACCAATTACGGTACGTCAGTGGGCGCAGAAAGGCATGATTGAGGCCCGTACGACCGCAGGAGGTCACCGTCGCTTTGAATTAGAAATGGTAGAAGAATTTGCTCGACGTATGGGCATTGACATCATGCCGTCCAACCCCCGAGTGCTGGTTGTAGATGACAATCAGAAATTCAATGAATACCTGGTTGTTGTTCTGGAAGCGCTGGGTGGTGGAATAGAGGTTGAGTCGGCTTTTGACGGATTTGATGCGGGGCGAAAAGTGCACCAATTTAAGCCCAACAGGATTTTGCTGGACATAATGATGCCGGGTCTTGATGGCATACAAGTTTGCAAAGCGATAAAAGAAGACCCTGCTACCAGGGAAATAAAGGTGGTAGCTATGACAGGGCACTATACCCCTGAATTAGAAAGCAAGATGTTAGCAGCAGGCGCGGAATTTTTATTGAAAAAACCTTTTGATAAAGAAGAAATGCTTTTGGCATGTGAACTCGGTGGTAGTGACGCTGCCGAATTTAATATTACCTAGAAAAAGGAATAGCATGATGTACGTAGAAAGCGGGACTACTACAGTGGTTGATGAAGCAGAACTCGATGGTTTTCAGATTAGAGACAGCGAAGACTTGGATTCAACACTTGACCAGACGGATCCATCTGAAGAAAAAACTGTACAGGATGTATACGTGGGTATACGACCTACCAGCCGAAGCGTAGGTGATGCTACTGAAATGTACCTTGCAGAAATTGGAGGTTCGGAGTTGCTAAATGCAGAGAGTGAAAAAGAGCTAGCCAGGCAAGTACAGGCGGGTAGTGCAATAGCCCGTCAGCATATGATTGAGAGTAACTTACGCTTAGTGGTAAAAATTGCCCGCCGCTATCTCAACCGTGGCTTGTCTCTGCTTGATCTGATTGAAGAGGGGAATCTCGGTTTGATACGAGCGGTGGAAAAATTTGACCCCGATCGAGGATTTAGATTTTCAACTTATGCTACCTGGTGGATTCGTCAGGCTGTAGAACGCGGTTTAATGAATCAGGCAAAGACGATACGACTACCTATACACAAGGCTAAAGAACTGAACGGGTTTTTGCGTGCGCATAGTGAGTTATCTCAAAAGCTCGACCATGAACCTTCAGCGGATGAAGTGGCCGAACTGGTAGGTAAACCGGTTAAAACTGTCAGAAAACTGCTGGCGCTAGCGGATGAAATCGAATGCAGTGAGATTTCCACCATAGATCCAGACCGGCCGACCTGGGATAGATATGAAGACGTTAGAGTCTCTGATCCTTGGGAAATTTTACAAAACGATCAGTTGAAAAGCCGAATCGATGGCTGGCTGGATGCAATACCAAGCAAATCCAGGGATGTGATTTCCAGACGTTTTGGGCTACGTGGTCACGATATGACAACCCTTGAAGAAGTGGGCAAAGCCATAGGCTTGACGCGCGAGAGGGTACGCCAAATTCAGGTAGAGGCACTCAAGGAATTACGTACGATGTTAAGTGAAGAGGGTTTCTCTAAAGAAACTGTTTTAAGTTAAAGAAGTCTTGTTGGCGCGTTATTGAATAAAGATTATTGGGTTAACACTGACAAACTAGCAAAAGAGAAGAACTGGCGAAAGACGGTTCAGTAGAAGAGGGAAGCCGTGACAACATGCCGACATTTAAATGTCGGCATGTTGATAACAAGCCTTTTGGCTAGCGGGTTTTAATGTCGGCGTAATCTCTTTTAGTCGGACCTTTGTAGAGCTGACGCGGTCGCCCAATTTTGTATGGGCCGCTGATCATCTCGTTCCAATGAGCAATCCAGCCAGGCGTGCGGCCTGTGGCAAAAATCACCGTGAACATGTCTACCGGGATACCCATCGCTTTGAGGATGATGCCAGAGTAAAAATCGACATTGGGGTAGAGTTTTCTTTCTACGAAGTATTCGTCTTCGAGGGCAATTTGCTCAAGGCGCTGAGCAGTTTTCAGGAGTGGGTCTTCTTCAACGCCGAGTTCAGCAAAAACCTCATGGCAGGTTTGCTGCATTACCTTAGCTCTGGGATCGTAGTTTTTGTATACACGGTGGCCAAAGCCCATAAGGCGAAAAGGATCGTCTTTATCTTTAGCGCGTTTTATAAACTTATCTATGTTCTTAACAGAGCCGATTTCATTAAGCTGTTTCAGTACGGCTTCATTGGCGCCACCGTGCGCCGGGCCCCATAAAGCAGAAATACCAGCAGCAATACAGGCATATGGATTAGCACCGGTTGAACCGGCAAGTCTTACCGTTGAAGTAGAGGCATTTTGTTCGTGATCGGCGTGGAGCAAAAAGATTCTGTCCATCGCCTTAGCGAGTACTGGATTGACTACATATTCTTCACAAGGGTTGCCAAACATCATGTATAGAAAATTGGCCGCATAACTTAAGTCGTTGCGTGGATACATGAACGGTTGGCCAGAGGCATGTTTATGGCTCATGGCGGCCAGGGTAGGCATTTTGGCTATGAGTCTATTGGTTGTTATCTGCCGATGTGTCTCATCATCGATATCTAATGAATCATGATAGAACGCAGAGAGTGCGCCTACAACGCCACATAAAATTGCCATGGGGTGTGCGCCCCTGCGAAAACCGTTAAAGAAAAAACGCAGCTGTTCGTGGACCATTGTGTGGTGCTTAATTGTGTCCACATAGGTACTTTGTTGCTCAGCATTTGGCAATTCGCCGTTAATCAGCAAATAACACAGCTCAAGATAGTTGGAATGTTCAGCAAGTTGCTCAATAGGGTAGCCGCGGTGTAAAAGAATACCTTGGTCGCCGTCTATGTAGGTGATGGAAGATTCACAGGCGGCTGTAGAAACAAAGCCGGGGTCGTAGGTAAAGTATCCTTGCGCAGTGAGTTTCCCGATGTCGATGACATCTGGTCCTTCAGTGCCGGTATGGACTGGCAGTGTGATGGTTTCTGAATGTCCGTCGATACTGAGTTGGGCAGTTTTCTGCGCCATAGTAGAATTTTCCCTTTGATGTGCTAGTAAACAAAAATATCGGCTGCTGGGGGGGCTTGTCAAATCTTGTTATGCCGAACTTACCCCAGCCATTGCGCATGTCGCTTAGGCGCAATTTACCATGTAGCGGTCCATAATATTGCATTTCCGTACTTGGTGATGGACTCTTCGATGCTCGAGTATAGAGCAAAATCCTCCACTCAGCAGAATTTGCTAGAAATGGGGTTAAAATATTGTCAGAAGATTGGCGCTTCGTTTATCATAGGGCGCCTTTTTTAGTTAGTAGGAAATATTGCGATTTTGGCTAGGCTGTTGGAAACGGTATATGCCAGAAACTATTTTCTTTCACAGGAAGAAACTTTAAGTATGAAAACTGAACGCCCTGTCAATATTTTTCTGTTGCGATTTGCATGGCCATTTGCTGCTATCGCTTCAATTCTGCATCGCATATCTGGCGGTGTACTTTTCGTCGGAGTGGTATTCTTGCTGTATATTGCGGACCTGGCACTGGGATCAGAGCCAGGATTTGAAGAAGCGCAAGTGCTCTTGGCTACGCCGTTGGGTAAATTTATTTTGTTTGGTCTCATGGCGGCACTTCTTTATCACCTGGTCGCTGGTACTAAACATTTGCTTTTGGATTTCCACGTTGCAGATACGCTCGAAGGAGCGCGTCTGGCATCTCAACTAACAGTTGGTATTTCAATTGTACTTATAGCGCTGGCGGGGATCTGGATATGGTAACCAATGTAACTAGTTTCGGACGCAGTGGGCTGTCTGATTTTGTTTTGCAAAGGGTTAGTGCTGTTATTCTTGCGGCGTACACTCTGTGTATTATGGGCTTCTTCTTAACCCATGAGTCAATGACACATCAGATATTGGTAGGCTATTTTACTACTCTACCAATGCAGATTTTTAGCACAATGGCGATGGTTTCGCTGATTGCACACGCCTGGATTGGTATGTGGACGATTGGAACGGACTACATTCGTGAACATTATTTTGGGACTAGGGCTTTGGCTTCTAGACTATTTTATCAATCAGCCTGCATTGCAGCGTTATTTATTTATGCGCTTTGGGCCATGAATTTGATTTGGAGACTCTGAGCGGGATGGCAAGTATTAAAAATACGCTAAGAACGATGGAATTTGACGGCGTCATCATCGGTGGTGGTGGCGCGGGAATGCGAACCGCTTTGCAATTGTCTGAGTCGGGATTGAAAACAGCGGTAATCAGCAAAGTTTTTCCCACGCGCTCTCATACTGTCTCCGCCCAGGGTGGAATAACCTGTGCGATTGCCAGTGATGACCCAGATGACGATTGGCGCTGGCATATGTATGACACTGTCAAAGGTTCTGATTATATCGGTGATCAGGATGCCATTGAGTATATGTGCAATGTAGGCCCCCAGGCTGTTTACGAACTGGAGCATATGGGCTTGCCTTTTTCGCGAACGGAATCCGGCAGGATTTATCAAAGACCGTTTGGAGGGCAATCCAAAGATTTTGGCAAAGGTGGACAAGCCGCCAGGACATGCGCTGCTGCAGACCGCACTGGACATGCTTTGTTGCACGCGCTTTATCAGGGAAATCTGAAAGCGAAAACTACTTTTTTGAATGAGTGGTTTGCGGTGGATCTGGTTAAGAATGCCAACCAGGAAGTTGTTGGTGCACTCGCCATAGAAATGCAGTCTGGCGAATTGGTTTTTATCAAGTCCAAAGCGACGCTTTTGGCTACCGGCGGTGCAGGCCGAATTTACGCTTCTACTACTAATGCTCTGATGAATACCGGCGACGGAGTAGGTATGGCGCTGCGGGCTGGATTCCCTGTGCAGGATATAGAAATGTGGCAGTTTCACCCTACGGGTATAGCTGGTGCAGGTATTCTGGTAACTGAAGGGTGTCGTGGCGAAGGTGGTTATCTTATTAACAAAGATGGCGAGCGCTTTATGGAACGTTACGCGCCAACAGCCAAGGATCTCGCCGGCCGTGATGTAGTGGCACGATCCATGGTGATTGAAATTTTGGAAGGACGCGGTGCCGGACCCGAGGCGGACCACGTGTTTCTCAAGCTGGATCATTTGGGAGAGGATGTTCTTAACAGTCGCTTGCCCGGCATATTGGAATTATCGAGAACATTTGCCCATGTCGACCCGGTTAAAGATCCCATCCCGGTAGTGCCCACCTGCCATTATATGATGGGTGGTATTCCTACTTCGATTAATGGGCAGGCGATCACTCGTGATGCGAATGACGAAGACCAGACTATCCCAGGCTTATATGCTGCTGGGGAGGTTGCCTGTGTATCCGTGCATGGGGCAAACAGGCTTGGAGGGAACTCCCTCCTGGATTTGGTTGTATTTGGCCGCTCTGCGGGCATACATATAGAGCAGGTTGTGCGAGAGGGTGTCAGCATGATCGATGCTTCTGAATCAGATCTTGAAGCGGCTATGCAAAGGCTGGATCGATGGAATAATTCTGGTTCTGGCGAGAGCGTACCGGATTTGAGAAAAGAGCTTCAAACGGTGATGCAAAATGGTTTTGGTGTGTTCCGAACCGAAGAGCACATGCTTACCGGTATGGCTAAATTGGCGGAATTACGTGAGCGTATTGCCCAAGCAGAGTTGGATGACAAGAGTATGGCTTTCAACACTGCCAGACTGGAAGCGCTGGAATTGGATAATCTGCTAGAAGTGGCCGAGGCAACGGCCATTGCGGCAGAAGAAAGAAAGGAGAGCCGTGGCGCGCATGCGCGTGATGACTATCAGGACAGGGATGATGAAAACTGGCTGTGCCACTCGCTCTATTACCCCGGTGAAAAACGTGTAGGCAAGCGGCCGGTAAACTTCGAGCCTAATCTGGTAGATACCTTTCAGCCCACTGTTCGTAAGTACTAAATATTTATCTTCTTGATATCAATGTGCAGTGGTTAAGCTGCCAGGAGAGTTATTAATGCAGTTCAGCATTTACCGGTTTGACCCGGACAAGGACAAAAAGGCCTATATGCAGGATATGACCCTGGAATTACCCGGGGGCAAAGATCTAATGGTCCTTGATGTGCTGGAGTTGCTTAAAGTTCAGGATAGTACCTTGGCCTACCGGCGCTCTTGTCGCGAAGGAGTTTGTGGGTCTGATGGTATTAATATGAATGGGGAAAATGGATTGGCTTGCGTTACGCCTGTTTCAACAGTGGCAAAAGGTGGCAAACTGACCTTGAGACCATTGCCAGGTTTGCCTGTTATTCGGGACCTGGTTGTTAATATGGACCAGTTTTATACTCAGTACGAAAAAATTGACCCCTATTTGCAGAACAATACAATGCCACCTGCACAGGAGCGTTTGCAGACGCCTGAAGAACGAGAGAAACTCGACGGCCTCTACGAGTGTATTTTATGTGCATGCTGCTCAACCGCATGTCCTTCCTTTTGGTGGAATCCAGATAAATTTATCGGTCCTGCAGGTCTGTTGCAAGCTTATCGTTTTCTGGCAGACAGTAGAGATACTGCTACAGTTGATAGACTAGCTAAACTGGATGATCCGTTTAGCGTGTTTCGCTGCAGAGGAATAATGAATTGTGTCAGCGTATGTCCAAAAGGGCTTAACCCGACTCGAGCAATAGGGAAAATTCGTTCCATGTTGTTATCGCAAGGTAGCTGATTAAAGGCCCCTTCATTATCGCGAGATAAATTCCTTCCCAAAGAGTGGCCC
>JAHRWB010000155.1 GCA_019090385.1 Pseudomonadales bacterium
AAAAATCCGGGTTTCGGGTATTGATATGGAAACCGCGACTATTTTTCTAGTGGGTTTTATTAATAAAATTCCCCATGGTGCCTTGCTGCTCGTATCTGATAACCCCATGATCCCAGAAGGTGTGAAAACGGTAGAGAGTGATTTGGTAGTAAATGAATCATACGTGCAGAGCCATTTGCAAATTGGGGTGGATTCGCTTTTGGAGTTAATTAACTCAGGAGAATCGGTTAAACATCTACGCTACTAAAGGATTTAGGTTGTTAGACGAGCGGGGTTTATAGAAGATCTGTTTATCAGTGATGCTGTTTTTAGTGCTAATAGTTTTTAACGCAAATGGCCTAGATAAAACTTTTACCATAATCCATGCGCTCAAGGTTAAAATAGCTTGCCAGGCTTTGCCCAATATCAGCAAAACTATTCCGTAGTCCTATAGGACCGGGTTTGATGCTATCACCGTATATCAGTACGGGAATATACTCCCGGGTATGATCGGTACCGGGCCAGGTAGGGTCACAACCATGGTCGGCACAAATTATTATAATGTCACCGCGCGCAAGCTTTTCAGTTAGTTCAGGTAGTCGTGTATCAAAATATTCCAGCGCACCGGCGTAACCATCGGGGTCTCGTCTATGGCCGAACAACATATCGAAATCAACAAAATTGGTAAAAATGATGGATCTATCTCCTGCTTCGTCCAGGGCGCTGAGGGTCGCGTCAAAAAGTTCAGCATTGCCATTGGCTTTGATCTTTTTTGTTATTCCGCAGTTGGCATATATATCTGCAATTTTTCCTACACTGATAACTTCACCACCACTGTTTTTCAGTTTATCCAATAATGTGGGTGCCGGTGGTGGAACTGTGAGATCTCGGCGATTGCCTGTGCGAACAAAGGTATTACTGCTGTCTCCTTCAAAAGGCCGGGCAATAATTCGTCCTACATTATATTTATCGGCCAGTTTACGCGCGATGCTGCACAGAGCGTACAAGCGCTCCAGGCCGAAACTTGTTTCATGGCAGGCTATTTGGATCACACTGTCAGCTGAGGTATAGATAATGGGTTTTCCTGAGCGCATATGTTGTTCACCCAGTTCTGCAATAATGGTCGTACCTGAGGCATGGCAATTACCCAATATGCCAGGTAAATTAGCTTGCTCACTCAGTTGCGCTATAAATTCTGCAGGGAAGCTGTTTGTCTTTGATTTAAAGTAATGCCAGTCGAAGGTGACAGGCACTCCGGCTATTTCCCAGTGACCGCTGGGTGTATCTTTGCCGGTGCTGATTTCGTTGGCGTAACCGTAAGCAGCCTTTACCTTTGTGCCACTCGCATTGCAACCAGCGGGAAATTCTCCGCTGCTGTCTTTGGCTGCATGCATGAGTCCCAGACTGGTGAGATTGGGTAAGTATAATTTCTGACGTTTTGTGTCCTGCCTGTATGAGGCAATGCTGCCAAGTGTATTTGCGCCGGTATCACCAAATTTTTCTGCGTCTGCAGTGGCGCCTATGCCCAGGGAATCGAGGACCAGAATAATTGCACGTTTCATTGTTTAACTATCACTTAATTATTGTATGACCATATTGTCTAACGATATCTATTTAACTGTATTGATATTTTGCAGGATCTCATAGTTTATCATATCAGTGAAAATCCCGGGATCGCACCGAAAAATTATCCAGAAGGTGACTGAGATCCAGAGCCTCGCCCATTACTACGTGAATCACTTCATTTTTGCATTCCATCACGCCTTTCACCAGCAGCAATTTCCCCGATAGCAGGGTCTGGCGAAAGCGTGTCTGTACAGACTTCCATACTATAATATTGGTATTTCCAGTTTCATCTTCAAGGGTAATGAATAAAACGCCTGAAGCACTGCCTGGTCGTTGCCGGCCAGTGACCAGCCCCGCAATATTGACAAAACGGCCATTGTTTAGATGTTGCAGATCGGTATGACGTTTGCAACGTGCGAGTATTTTGTGTGTGCGTAAAAATGCCATTGGATGTTTGTTGAGAGTCAGTCCAGTGCTCTGATAGTCGGCCAACATATCCTGCTGTGGAAGGGGAGGGGGCAGATATACTTCGTCTGCAAGAGTATTTTTATGACTGTTCTCTACTTGGTTGAGTAAGGGTCTGGCTTCTTCTATACCCAATACCTGCCAGTGAGCCTGGTAGCGGTGTGGGCTAAAAGCGGTGAATGCACTGGCATTTGCCAGTATTTCCATTTCATTTTTATTGAGTTGTGCCCGCCGGGAAAGATCCAGCAGGTTGCTGAATGGCTTTGTTGAGCGTTTGAGCATCAAGCGTTTTGCTGTGGTTTTACTCAGGCCTTTTACAAGGCGAAGCCCCAGGCGCACGCTGGGTTGTTGCTGCGTTTTTATGGCGGTATCAATGGCTTCGAGTTTGTGGTCCCAGTCGCTTATGGTCACATCTATAGGTTCTATCTTAATCGAGTGCCGCCGGGCATCCTGAATAAGTTGTGCCGGGGAGTAAAAACCCATGGGCTGGCTATTAAGTATGGCGCATAAAAATGCGGCAGGATGGTGACACTTCATCCAGGCTGAAATATAGGCTAACAATGCAAAACTGGCTGAGTGGGATTCTGGAAATCCGTACCCGCCAAAGCCTTTTATTTGTTCAAAAAGCTGGAGAGAAAATTTTTTGCTATAACCTCTTTGACACATACCCTGCACAAGCTTATCTTCAAATTGCAGTAAATTCCCATTCTTACCCCAGCTGGCCATTGCTCTGCGTAGTCGGTCGGCTTCACCTCCTGAAAAACCGGCGGCGACCATGGCCAGTTTAATGGCTTGTTCCTGAAAAATGGGTACACCCAGGGTTCGCTCCAGTACAGCTTTTATCTCATCGTTAGGGTAAGTAGCATCTTCTATGCCAGCACGGCGTTTTAAAAATGGGTGCACCATATTGCCTTGAATTGGACCGGGTCGGACAATCGCAACCTGAATAACCAGGTCGTAAAAACATACCGGGCGCAAGCGCGGCAACATGGACATTTGAGCTCTGGACTCAATTTGAAAAACACCAATACTGTCAGCCCGGCATAGCATCTCATAGGTGGCTTTGTCACCCTCTGGAATAGATTGTATGCTGCCTACCTGGTCGCTATACAGACTGATTTCTGTCAGGCATTTGCGAATCGTGGTGAGCATACCCAGCGCTAAGACATCAACTTTTAGAAGCCCAAGTGCTTCTATATCTTCTTTGTCCCACTGAATAACGGTTCGGTCTGGCATGCTGGCATTTTCTACAGGTACGATTTGGCTTATAGGATTTTCACTAATGATAAACCCGCCAACGTGTTGGGACAGGTGGCGAGGAAAACCGATAATTTCCTGAACCAGTTGAAAAAATAACTGTTCGCGATCCTGTGCTTTATGTTCTTCAAATCGTTTTTTAAGCGCATTGCTCCTGTCCCACCAGGCTAGTGATTTGGCCAATTGGTCTATGAACAAAGGATCGAGATCTAAAGCTTTTCCGACATCTCTGATGGCACTGCGTGTTCGATAAGTGATTACAGTTGCAGCAATGGCAGCACGTTGGCGAGTATATTTATTGTAAATATATTGAATAACTTCTTCGCGACGCTCGTGTTCAAAATCCACATCTATATCAGGTGGTTCTGCCCGTTCTTTGGAAATAAAACGTTCAAATAATAATGAAATTCGGGTTGGAGAAATCTCAGTGATAAACAGGCAATAGCAGACTACAGAGTTAGCGGCAGAGCCTCGTCCCTGGCAAAGAATATTTTGGCTGCGAGCAAATTGGACTAAATCGTAAACGGTTAAAAAATAATACTCATATTCCATTTCTTCTATTAGTCGTAGCTCTTTTTTAATTAAAGCTATGATCTCTTCTGGTATTTTTTCAGGCCAGCGTGAATATGCGCCGTGCATGACCAGCTGCTCAAGGTAACTTTGAGGTGTGTGCGTTTTGGGTACTAGTTCTCTAGGATAGCAATAACGCAGTTCATCCAGCGAAAAGGTGCAGCGTTTGCCGATAGCAATGCTTTCTTCCAGTAGTGCTTTAGGGTAAATGTTTTGTAATTTTTGGATAGGGCGCAGATAACGCTCGCTATTAGCCTGTAACTGGGAGCCTAATTTATTGACGCTGGTATTCAGGCGAATAGCGGTCAGAGTGTCCTGCAACATTTTGCGTTTAGGGGTATGCATATGCACGTCGCCACAGGCAACCATAGGCAGATTTAATGTGCTGGCCAAGTGATAAAGTGCTAAGTAGTGTTGTTGGTCACTACCTTTAAGGATCAGTTCTACCCCTATCCAAAGTTTTTTAGGGAGAAGTTTTTTTAGCTTATGGCCTTGTTTAATAAGTGTTTCTTTAGAAACCTGGGGCATGTATTCAGGCAACCATATGGCCAGGCAATGTTTTGTGCCAAATTTCAGATCGTTTAAATGCAATTGGTACTCGCCTTTAATACTACGTTTACGCCCCAGGCTGATGAGTGTTGAAAGTTCTCCATAAGCACGTTTGTCTGGTGCAATCAGCACCAGTGTTAGATTTTCTGAAAAATGTAATTCACTACCAATAATGAGTTTGATGTTGTGGTTTTTACAGGCGATATGTGCTTTAACCACACCAGCAAGAGAGCATTCATCGGTTAGAGCCATTGCGCTGTATCCCAATTCTGCAGCACGTTGTATTAATTCATCCGGTCTGGATGCACCACGTAGAAAGGTAAAATTACTTAAGGCGTGTAGTTCTGCGTACATGTTTGTCCTGGTGCTGAGTTGTTGATAAAACCGCTCAGGGTTGTTTACAAGATCGGCTCAGGGCTGTTAACCAAATAAACCCTGTAGAAACCAGTGGTGTGTGAGTCGGTCCTGAAATACCCAGTAGTAGGTGCCATCTTCACGGCGGGCAATAAAATAATCACGTTGTATGGGCGTTTGCCACCAGTTACCTTCGATGCGTTCGGGGTTTTTGATAATCTCCAGCTTTCCATGCCAGTAGAGCTGATGCTGTTTGCTCTGAAGGGGTATGGGCTTGTTTAATAACCAGGCAGGTCGCGGGTTTGTTCTGATGTTATTTGCTTGTTCTTTTTCAGGTTCGAAACGAGGCCTGGAAGCAGTTTTATATTGAGTGTCCAGGGCAGGCACTGCTTGCCAGGTGTACTCAGGAATGTGGCTGTCTTTTATACAAAGTTCATAAACTGCATCATTGCTAAGACGGGCTCCGAGTTTGTCGAGTAAAACCTGGGTAGCCTTATGGTTTTTGATTATAGGTTTTTGATTATTGGCTTTATAAGAGAACTCAAAACCTGAAAAAAGGGATTCGCTGGATTGCTCTGATCTATTCAGATTGTTGGCATAAAGTGTAACGCTTTCAATGGGAGCTATTATCTTAAAATTTTCGAGTTTAATTTTAACCAATGCACGAAAATGTTTAAGGTCATTTTGAGCTTGGGAAAAACATAGATTCAGCGTCGTTTTTTGCCCTGAATGCTGTTCGAATGACCAGGTGAGCGCTGTACAACTCAGTTGTCGGGTGCGGAGATAAGTGCACAATGACGAGAGCAAGCGCTGTATAGGAAACAGCAAAGCTTCTGTTTCGCTGATGCCTTGTACAAAGTGCAGTGTTTCCGAAAATTGCTCAGGTAGTTTAATAAATTTTTGTGGATCAGAGATCTGCCCCAGTATTTGCTGTAAATATAATACAAAGGCTTTGCCATAACGTTTTCCTGCTGCGGTATAGGGTAGGCGAAATACATCATCTAATGATTCAAAGCCTGTACGATAGAGCTTGGCTTTTAATTGTTCGGTTGTGTTTAATGCGCTAATAGGTAGTGCGTTAAGTAGGCTTTTGGCTTTGGTGTATAGCAGACCCTGGTCTATGTACTCATAGGGTGGTGTCTTGCTGTAACTCATTAATGTTGCAGCTTTAGGGGTGTGGGCCAGGCCTGTGTTCAGGCTGTAACCCTGTGAACTTATATTTTGTTCGATAAGTTTTAATAAAGTATACAAGCCATTGAATAATGCCAGACTACCTTGAATTTCCAAAAGCAGTTTGTCGGGTGTTTCTACACTGACGCTTGGTGTGAATTGATAACACCAGCGGGCGAGAGCTTGTAGTGCTTGATGCTCTTGTATAGGAGTGCGCTCTATCGCTTTGGCATCTGGGCTGAGCATGCATGCTGTAGCCCAGGAACTGTGTTTCTTTATGCCCAGTTGCTCTGCATGGGCATTGCAACAGCACACTCGGTGTTGCTCAATGATAACAATGGCATGGTTCGGAGAGTCGGGTTGACTGCGAGTGAAAATTTCCAGTGGGAGTTGGGGTAATCTTAAACAGAGCCATAACATAAGGGTTAGTGTACTACCGCAGGTTGTGGGCGTTTTATCGCTATGCGCGCTATTGGCTCAGGGCTGTTTATACGCTCAGGGCTGTCTATTGGCTCAGGGCTGTCTATTGGCTCAGGGCTGTTTATACGCTCAAGACTGTCTATACGCTCAAGGCTGTTCACAGGCGTATGCGCAGGGGCTTTGCCAGGGGGTTTGCTGATTTTACCTGGTATATGCACGGGTAATGCATGTGCTGGAATATAGGGCTGCGTTAGAAAAGCAGGCCAGGGCAGGTGTAATTGTTGGCCACTCCAACCGCCAGGTTGTTTAAGTATCTGTACAAGGCAATTGTTGCTCTGGGGTTTTAAGACAAGTCGTAAGGCGGCCGGAGAGTGAAGGGCTGCGGATGCGGGTGGACGAAATAAAAAAGCCTGGCTATTGCCGGTTTGGGCAGAGAGTTGCAGTTTGCGTAAATGTTGCTGTTTAACTTTTTTGTCACGCAGCCAGGTGAGGGCGGCACCACAAGCCTGGCTACGTAAAACTTGCTCCGTAGCCCAGCACTGGTCAGCCAGGCTTTGTGTTTGAATAATAATAAGCTGTTCCAGTTGTATGCCTTGTTGGCTGATGGCTGTTGCAAAAGGTATGTAGGGTGGATCTATAAGAAAAAGCCAGTGGCCCTGCTGGCTGAGAGAGGCGAGTAATGGGCTTAACAGGTAAATTTCACCTATACCTGGTTGTGTGCAAAATAGTTCTGTTAATGTACTGGCAGGCCAGCCATTTAGGTGTAACTTTTCATCGAGCAGCGGGTGGCCAGTGGATACGCCTTGGGGTTGTTGGGCCACAGTTGCAGCTCGCCAGATATCGCGACGTTTGAGCAGAGTGTCTAATTTTTTATTCTGAGCCATTTTTCAAAATTATTAACGAGAAACACAATAGAGAAACAAAAAGAGAACTAAGTAGTTTGAGAGAGTGTTTAACCGCCAAACTACTGTTAATATATACAGTAGTTTGGCGGTTGTCACCTGATCTTTATGTTGTAGAGTAACTAATGCCCTGGGCAGCCATAGCCATAGAGTTCAATTAGGTTAGGTGATGTATGGGTGTACACCTGAAAATGGAAAGAGTACATACTGTATGCTCCCAGGTGGTGGCATCTTCAAGTAAATAACAGTACAGAAAATTTATGCATAAAACAGAAAACCCCTTAGGTAAGCAAACCCGGTATTTCGCAAAATATTCACCAGAAGTTTTACATGCAATTGAGCGCTCTGAGTCTAGAAGACCTGCTGGCATTGAAGGTAATCTGCCATTTCAGGGCGAAGATGTCTGGACTTGCTATGAGTTAACCTGGCTCAATAAACAAGGCCTGCCCCGGGTGGCAGCACTTTCCATTCGGGTACCTTGCCGCTCGCCTTACCTGGTGGAAAGCAAGTCGTTGAAATTATATTTGAATGCCTTTTCGCAGGAGTACATTGAAAGCGAAGATGCCTTGTGCCGTACGATCACAAAAGATCTGAATGCACTTTTAAAAACAAGCATTTATCTGGAGCTAATGGCGCTGGATGAAATCCCGGTGGCTCATGCTCACTTCGAGGGGATTTGTCTGGATAAGCTGGAGGCTGAGATTATTGAGTATTCACGCACACCTGAGTTACTTGAAGTAAAGGCTGGGCCAAAGCAGGCTATTGTACAGGAGCCGATACAAAAAAATGAAACGGTGTATACACACTTGTTTAGAAGCTTGTGTCCAGTGACCGGGCAACCGGATTTTGCCAGCGTAATGGTGCATTACTCTGGTCAGGAAATATCACATCAGGCATTGTTGGCTTATCTGGTTTCCTATCGAAACCATACGGCTTTTCATGAAAGTACGGTAGAGCAAATTTTTCTGGATCTAATGCAGTATTGCAAACCCGAGATGCTGACAGTATTTGCACGTTTTACGCGCAGAGGCGGGGTCGATATTAACCCCTTTCGCTCTAACATCGAGGCAAAGGCGCCGGCTGGTCGTTTGAGTCGACAGTGATAGAGGATTATCGGAGTGACGTTTAATCAGCGGAATAAGTAGACATTCCAAGCCAGGCCCTGGCTTCTTGCATTTCCGAAAATATTAGGATTTTACCGAAGGATTCACTGCCAAGCGAGTTAAGCATATTAACCAGCCCGATTATCAATATGTCAGTGGTGACACAGGCTTTTTTTGATTCTTTGTTAAAGGCATTGTTTTGAACTTGAGTTGCAATATCTTCAAATTTTGGTTGGAAATCCAACCCTTTGGTATGCTGGGCATCTACCAGTAAGTTATGACTGGGGGCATCTTGCAGGTCCCTTATCAGGTGGATGTTAAAAACTTGATAATCATCAGCGGTTACCACAGAAAATATTTTGAAAACGACTGTGTTATGTTTTTTATCAATATAA
>JAHRWB010000156.1 GCA_019090385.1 Pseudomonadales bacterium
TATATACAGCTTGAACCAAGCAC
This sequence comes from Pseudomonadales bacterium, assembly GCA_019090385.1. Classification (GTDB taxonomy): domain Bacteria; phylum Pseudomonadota; class Gammaproteobacteria; order Pseudomonadales; family Azotimanducaceae; genus DC-out156. The sequence goes on from JAHRWB010000156.1 coordinate 24, forward strand.
GCAAACCGGTGAGGTCAAACTGCGTTTTGAATTTGGAGATAATCGTTTTGATGAAGTGAGCGCACGCCTGGTGCCCAGTCAACGAGATTGGGTGCTGGTGGGTTTTGGCGAGGGCTCCGCTGCTTACAAAATGCTCTCCGGGAATATGACTAGTGCGAAGGATGCAGGCATCAGCAATAAACTGGGTGCGGATGGGCGCGTGGCATTTTATGCGAAGGGACAAATTGCCGGTCGTTGGTTAATGACAATTGCCTACGATACGGACAAACAATCTGAGCACAGTCTTGGTCAGCAGATTGATCCTAACAAGTTTTATACTTTGTATGGAGATGGCACCGAGCAGCGCTATGATGCCCAAAGTCAGCGCAAATTGTTTTTGCAGATTGAGCGGTCAGACTTTAATACCTTGTTCGGGGATTACGACACCAGTTTTGATGGTGCAGAGCTAACCCGTTATAACCGGCGTTTTAATGGGTTTAAGTCGGAGTATTTTGGCAATAAATGGCAGGCTAAAGTCTTTGCAGCCAAAAGTGATCTGGCTCATGTGCGGGATGAAATTCAGGGGGATGGCACCTCAGGAAAATACCGTCTAAGCCGACGCTCTTTGGTTATTAATAGCGAAAGGTTGGTGATAGAAACGCGAGACCGTTTTAGAAGTGAAGTTATTCTAAGCGAGGAGAGTTTTACCAGACACGCTGATTACAGTATTGATTATGAGGCTGGCACGATCATATTTAAGCGGCCAGTGGCCAGCCATGATAACAAATTTAACCCCAGATATATTGTAGCCGAGTACGAAGTCGAGGGTTTGGGCCAGGGTCGGGCTTTGGTAGCTGGCACTCGGGTAACCGGCAATTTTAACGAGGATAAGACCAGCGTTTCAGGCACCTACATTCATGACGATACGTCGGGCGCTGTGGGGAAGTTAGGTGGCTTGGATATTCGCTGGCAGGTGAATGATAACAATCGGATAATTGCCGAAGTTGCTCATTCCGATACAGAAGAACTTGGTCGCGGTTCAGCTTACCTGGTGCAGATCGAACACCAATCGACGAATGCGGCTGGCTTGGCATATGTACGAGAGCAAGAGCAGGCCTTTGGTATGGGTCAACAAAATGTGACGGAAGCAGGAACACGCAAAATTGGTATTGAGGGGGAGTATAGTGCTCTGGAAGGTATACAGCTACGGGCGCTCGCCTATCGTCAAATGGGCTTAGAGGATGAATCCAGGCGCACGGTGGCAGAAGCAAGAGCAGAATATCGTTTGGGCCGAACTTCTGTGAATGCAGGTTTGCGCTCGGTGGATGAAAGCCTGGAATCCGGAGGAAGTTCTAATGCTAAACAAATTACCCTGGGTGCCGGGCACACGCTCATGGAAAATAGGCTGCTATTGAACGCAACTGCAGAGTTGGATATATCTAGCAGTAGTAGTGCGGAGTACCCGGATCGTGTGATATTTGGTGGGGAATATGAATTGACCAGTGGGGTGAGATTGTTAGCGGATCACGAGGTATCCTGGGGACAATTTCAGAATACCAGTGATTCACGCGTAGGTATAAAGGCGGAACCTTGGAGCGGTGCAAATGTCAGTTCAGTGATTCAGCGTAATGGTGGTGAGAATGGTGACCGTTTGCTTGCTACCACGGGCGTATTGCAACAGTGGCGATTTAAAGAACATTGGCTTTTGGATATTGGGTTTGATCGGGTTCACACGCTGGATGGAAAAGGTGCGCCGACGCTGCCCGGATCTACAGGGGAGTTTGGTGCCGGCAGATCTATAGCCGTGGATGTGGACGATAACGATTTTGTTGCGTCCTTTTTGGGCATCGGGTATCGGGAAGTTAACTGGGATATGAGTACGCGACTGGAATTTCATCAAGGCGATATCGCGGATAAATTGAATTTTCTGGCAGGTTTAAGTCGTCAGCTTAGTGAGGGGCGGGTGTTATCGGGCAGTATAAGTCTGTTGAGCGAAGAGCGCGACCAAGGTTCAGCACCGGTTAGTCGAACCAACCAGAGCGATGTACGTTTTGGACTAGCCTGGCGGCCTGCTGAGAGTGAATGGATGTTTTTAAACAGATTGGATTGGGTCTATAGCGAGCAGAAAAATGGCGCGTTTAATATTCGCACTAACAAACTTGTGGATAACTTTAATGCCAATTGGCAGGCCAGCGATAAAGCACAATTGTCTCTACAATTTGGTTTGAAGTATGTACTCGATCAAATAGATGGGCGGCGCTATCACGGGTTCACGACGCTGGTGGGTGTACAAATGCATTTTGATGTTGCACCTAAATGGGACATTGGCATAGGGAATTCCTATCTTTATTCTCAAGCGACGGAAACTACGCAGTATGCCTATGGAATGTCGCTGGGACATAGCCCAATGAAAAATCTCTGGGTCAGTTTAGGCTATAATATAGAAGGCTTTCAGGATGAAGATTTTATAGCAGCGGATTATACTGCCCAGGGGCCTTATTTGAAATTTCGATTTAAAGTCGATCAGGAGAGTTTTCGCAGGTTTCTTTCTTACGCGGGGTCTCGTTCAGGGCGCTATGCTGGCTCCCGGGAGGTTAAGTAAATTTTAACTGTATGAATAGCTGCTCGCCACTATGGACGCGTCAAAGGAACACATAGTAGAAGAGAAACCATGCGATAGGATAACAATGGAGTAGAGGCGGAAGATGAAACACATCCAGGGCTTTGGCAAACTATTGGTTTTATTTTTTCTTGTTATTTTAATCGGATTCATAGGCAGCTGGTTATTTCTTCCATCAGTGAATTACCCCCTTCTGGGAAGTCTGGCAAATCTGTTTCCCGGTTCGTTTATGGCGCCCCGGGCTGAATCTGAATGGGTGAATGAACGCTTAAAAGTTGCCGAGGGTTATAGTGTTTCCCTGTTTGCGGGAGATGTTGCTGGTGTTAGGGTCCTGCTGAATACCAGCCCGGGGGATCTGCTGGTTTCGTCGGCAAGTTTGAATCAGGTGTTGTGGTTGGAACGTGATCTGAATGGTGATGGCCGCTCAGCTGCTCGTAAGGTGTTGTTGGACAATTTGAAAGAACCCCATGGCTTAGGTTTTCACGGTGGCTATTTGTACGTTGCCGAGGAAGGTCAAATAGGGCGTATACGTTTTAACGAGCAAAGCGCAGATATCAGTGGCGCTTATGAAATACTAATTGCTGATTTGCCAACGGGAGGCAACCATTGGCGAAAAACACTGCATTTTGGACCTGATGGGCTAATGTATGTGGCAGTGGGTTCGAGTTGTAATGTATGTTTGGAAGAGGATGAGCGCCGGGCAACGATGCTGCGTTATACACCCGAAGGAGAATTTCTGGGAATATATGCTTCAGGATTGCGTAACAGTGCCGGTTTCGATTGGTCACCTGGGAATGGCAAGCTATTTGCGACTGATAACGGCCGGGATTTATTGGGTGATGATTATCCGCCCTGCGAATTAAACGAAATAGTCGAGGGTGGTTTTTATGGTTGGCCGTTTGCTAACGGAAATGCGGAGCCAGACCCGGATTTTGGAAAAACTGAAAATGCCGTCATAACCTCCTCTTTGTCACCTGTGTTTGGTTTTAATCCCCATAATGCACCACTGGGATTTTTGTTTTTGCGTGGAGCTTCCCACCCCTTAACCCAGGTTGCGGATCATGTTGATACAGCATTGGTGGCTTTACATGGGTCATGGAATCGCTCAGTCAAAGATGGCTATAAAGTTGTTTCGCTGCAGTGGGATGGGAAAGGAAATATTCATGCCAGTGATTTTTTAACTGGCTTTCTGATTGATGGAAAGGTGATTGGCCGGCCTGCGGAGCTCAGTGAAGCCGCTGATCAGAGTATCTATATCTCTGATGACTATGCCAATGCGGTCTATAGGGTGGTTGCACTAACACCAAAGTCTATTCGCCTGGATCGTTAATTCCAGCATCAAAAGTTATCATCGGATTTAAGTAAGTAGTGAAAACCGTAAATTATTGGTGGTATTGGTAATGGGAAAGGGAAAGTAATGGACGCACAGGTGAGCCCTAGAGGTGCTATGGAGTTATTGTCCCAGCGAGAGGTACATCAGCTTTCTCAGACTCAGGATTCGTCCATGCTGACACTGTTTCGTCAGTGTGCTTTGGCTGTATTGAATACTGGTAACGAAACAGATGATGCATCGGCTATATTCCGTCGCTATGCCGACTTTAATATAAAAATTGTCCAGCGCACTCGGGGTGTGAAGCTGGAAATAAAAGATGCACCTGATAATGCGTTTGTGAACGACCGCATGATAGAAGGAATACGGCAGCATTTGTTTGCCGTACTACGCGATATCTTGTACAACAGTGTGGAAATCGAAAATAATAGCCTTTATTCAAGTGGAAGCAGTGAAAACATTACTGAGGGCGTATTTCATGTGCTAAAAAATGCCTTGGCATTAAGACCAGAGCGGGTGCCCAACATCGTAGTTTGTTGGGGCGGGCATTCTATTTCACGCCATGAATATGAATATACGAAAGAAGTTGGTTATCATCTGGGTCTCCTCGGATTGGATATTTGTACCGGTTGTGGATCGGGTGCCATGAAAGGGCCAATGAAGGGCGCTGCAATCGGTCACGCAAAACAGCGTAACCGCGAGGCCAGGTATATTGGCTTGAGTGAACCGAGCATCATTGCCGCGGAGCCACCCAATCCCATGGTTAGTAATTTGATTATTTTGCCCGATATTGAAAAGCGTCTTGAGGCATTTGTAAGAGTGGGGCACGGCGTGATTGTTTTCCCAGGCGGGGTAGGTACCGTGGAGGAGATATTGTATTTGCTGGGGGTTTTGATGAGTCCAGCAAATGAAAATATCAGTGTGCCGATGTTGCTAACCGGGCCAGAAAGTAGCAGAAAATATTTTGGTCAAATTGATGAGCTTGTTTGTCTGACGCTGGGCGAGCAAGCGCGCGATAAATATAAAATGATTATTGGTGATCCAGTAGCCTCAGCAGAATGGATGTCCGTGCAGATTTCACAGGTGCTGCGTGAGAGACGTAAAGATGGGAATGCATACTATTTTAACTGGCTTTTGAATATTCCTATGGAGTTTCAACTGCCATTTGCTGTCTCTCATGAGTCTGTCAGTCAGTTGGTATTGAGTCGGGATTTGCCCTCACATGATTTGGCTCTAAATCTACGCAAGGCATTTTCTGCCATCGTTACCGGGAATATAAAAGAAGAGGGTATTCAGCGGGTCAATGAGCATGGCCCTTTCGAAATTCGAGCGGATAAGTCGATTATGGTCCTGTTGGACGGCCTGTTACAGTCCTTTGTGCAGGAAAATCGTATGAAACTGCCAGGTAGTACCTATCATCCTTGTTATAAAGTGGTAGCGGGTGCTTGATTCAAGGCAGCTCAGCTTTGGACGCCTCGGATATCCAGGTATAATAGTGCAAACTGGACCAGACTAAACCCGTGAAAAAATCCCTTCTACATTTAACCAGGCTTTGCTGTGAGCGTGACCAACGCATGCTCTTTAGCCAGCTTGATTTGGTAGTCCAGGCCGGCGAGGCTTTGGAGCTGACCGGTCCGAACGGCAGTGGCAAAACCACATTGTTGCGCTGTATCGCAGGCTTAAGCAATACTTTTGACGGAGACATTGAACTAGAGGGTTTTCTGTATCTTGGGCATGCGAGTGGTTTGAGCGGCTTGTTATCCGTGCGTGAAAACCAGCGCTGGTACGCATCGCTGACTGGCGCTCATGTGACTGATGCTGAATTAAATGGCGCTTTATCGCGGGTGAAATTGGCTGGTTATCAGGATATACCGTGCATGCAACTATCGGCTGGGGAGAAACGTCGGGTTATTTTGTCTCGGCTGATATTTTCTGATTCGCCACTATGGTTGCTTGATGAGCCACTAACGGCTCTGGATGAAGGGGGCGTTGCATTGGTTTGTGAGTTAATTGCCGAGCATTGTGCACAGGGTGGCGCGGTGGTCTATGCAACTCATCAGTTGCTGAATCTGTCTGATAAACGCCAGCTCGATCTTGGGCAGGTTAATTTATGAGCGACTTTTCTGATTCAAACAAGCATGAATCTGCTGGAGATCAGTCTGCTGGTTCCGGGCATAATTGCGGCTACGGGCGCTCCATTAACCACAGGCGTTCTACTAGCCACAGGCGCTCTACCAGCCACAGGCGTTCTACCAGCCACAGGCGTCAGTTTATTGGCCAGTTAAAGCGGAGCGAAAACCAATCAGCAAATCCCGCTTTAACTGGCCAATAAACTGACGCCTGTGGCTGGTAGAA
>JAHRWB010000157.1 GCA_019090385.1 Pseudomonadales bacterium
AAAATGCTTGAATCTGGATATGTAAGATTCGACATTGTCTGTACTCAACACAAACGGGGCGGCAGGCTGGAGTTGAGCGTGATAGATAGTGGTTCTGGTTTTAATTTCAAAAAGCTAAAGCACAGTGAACGCTCGGATACGGATGAGTATCATGGCCGAGGAACGTCACTGTTAATGGATTTATGTGACTCTATAGAGTATTTCGGGGTCGGTAATCACGTTAAAGCGGTGTTTCTTTGGGATGATTTGCACAGGAAGGTATTGAACGATGAGTGAGTTACTGGATAAAGCATTATTATCAGAACTAAAAGATATTATGGAGGAAAGCTTTCCAGATTTGTTGGATAGCTATATCACTGAGTCGGATAAACAGTATCAAGAGTTACGCACATCCTGGAGTGAGAAAGATATTGAGCAGTTAGGACGGCAGGCACATACTCTGAAAGGCAGCTGCAGCAATATGGGTGCAAGCAGTATGGCAGAAATGTGCTCTGAGCTGGAAAGAGGTGCCAAAAACAATATCCTTGATGGTATGGAAGAAGTAATGCAGGAACTCTCCACGCTACATTTCGCCGTGCTTGATGAAATAAAGGAATTACGCTTGAATTGTTAGTTGAAAGCGTGTGACTTGCTCCCGGGCTTAATCGCACGTTACAAACCTGGCACCGAATTTGCAAATCTATATACATAGATAAATGCATAGCAAATTTTGACGAAATGTTGTCGTTTAACCCGTAAACGAATGCTCAGGACGAATATCGCGATCATGATACCCATACTTTCCAGTTCCACAGATGGTAGTACCGCAGCAAGCACCACATCCATCAACTCCGCGTTTGCCAGTAACGCGGTAATGTCAAAAAATCAATCTCCAGACCAGGAGTTAGAGAACAATTTTACGTCGCTTATAAAGGAAGCCGGTTCAAAGTTGCGCTCTGCCGATCCCGAGCTGAATAGTCTGGAAGCGTTCGGCAAACTGTTGCCGGAAGGCGGTGAATTATCCGGCAACACTGTGCCTTATAATGCTACTCACGAGGACATTGATACTGAACCGGTTTTTGCCGAACTGGAAAGTCTCGATTTGGTTGAGCTGGACCTAGACCTCGACGTGACTGGAAACAGTATTATCGGTCCCCTGGAGCTTAACCCGCGGCTGGAGCCATCGAAGGGTAATCAGGCTGCCTTTGTAGGCCCATTATTGGGTACGTTTGCTACAGGCGCACTGAGCAGTGAACCTGAGTCGCTACCGGTGCAACCCGGTGTTATAGCTATTGCGAACATATATGGGGAAAACCCACATGGGCATGATACGGGTATGCCGATATCAGAGGCTCTATATAACAGGAATAAAGCACCTGAAATGCCCATGGCAAAAACACTACCTTTGCCCCATACGTTATCGCAATCTACAGAAAACAGCGTCGTGGAAAATAATTTGAACAATGCGGCTATGTCAGACAGGCCAGCTGTGCTGGAGCAAATCATGGCGGGGACTTCCTCGAAAAGAATGGTTGCAGATGCCACGATGGTACGCACAGAGCCTGGTGCGGTACAACTTGCTGAATCGTCCAGTGCTTTGACGACGTCTACACCCGCCACAAGCTCAACTGCAAGTGGTGACCAACTGAGGGGGCTAGTGGATGGCCTTACAGGGCGCTCCGGGTCTACTGAGCTGTCCGGTGCATTCAGTAGACCACTTGTAACCAGCGAATCGGGCTTTGCATCCAGTTTGTCGAAAAGAATAATGATTATGCACGCGGGGACTGTTTCCGCCGCGCGTATGCAACTGGAGCCAAAAGAACTCGGTAAAATGGATATTCACTTGAAAATGCACTCAGATGTGCTGGACGTTAGTTTTCACGTTCAACAAGTGGCAGCGAAAGATATCATTGAACAGCAATTATCTCGATTTAGAAGTCTTGCAGAACAAGGTGGACTGACACTGGGCGATGTGGATGTTAGTCATTCCGAGCACAAAAATGAAGAGCAGGAGAGTTCAAAGCGTGATTTTCCGAGCGACTCGCTGACTATGTCTTCAGTATCTCGCCAGATAGACGAAGACCGGCCCGTTACGCTTGGAATAATTGACGCGTATATTTAACTTTGTAGCCCTACCAAAATTTTACGTCAAAGAGTTGACGCAAAATTATTTCATTTGTGTCAGGTAATTTCCCAAATCTCTTCTAGACTTCATTTATGTGTCACCGTATTGACGGAATAAATATGGCTTTAGTAGTGATTGATAATGGCAGATGAACCAGAAAAGACAGAAGTAAAGGAAGAGGGCAAGCCAGCATCCAACATGAAGAAAATTATTATGTTGGCGGTGGGTGTTCTATTGTTGGTTGGTGCGTCAGTGGGCGCTACTTTGTTTTTTTTCATGCCGTCGGAACAAGTAGATGGTGAAGAGGAAGAGGAAAAAACAAAAGCGCAGTCAGCCATTTACCACAACATGAGACCGCCGTTTATAGTCACGTTTATGGCGGGTAATAGCCCCAGGTATTTGCAGGCGGACCTTACGGTAGTGTCCAGGGACCAAAAAGCAATCACTAATGTCATATCTCATGCACCTTTGATTCGTAGTCAGATAGTTTCTCTCTTGACTGACCAGGAGTATGTGACGCTTCAGACAGACCAGGGAAAACTTGATTTGCAGGACGCATTGAGAGATTTAGTTAACAAAATATTATCGGAAGAATCAGGTGACTCTAGAATTGAGTCGATTTTACTAACCAATTTTGTGATGCAATAAAATGGCAGATGACGTACTAAGTCAAGAGGAAATTGATGCGCTGATGGGAGGAGGCTCTTCCGATGAGGTGACATCAACAGAGCCCGAGTATGCAGAAGGAGAGGCACGGCCATACGATCTTACTAGCGAAGATCGAATTATTCAAAGCAGACTCCCTGCACTTGAGGTGATAAACGAAAAATTTGCGCGGTTTTATCGCGGCAGTGTATATCGCTTACTTCGACATCCCGCAGACATATCGGTGGGAGGTGTGCAGCTGATGAAGTATTCAGAATATGTACAGTCACTATACGTACCGACGAGCTTGAATGTTATTCGTGTAAAGCCTTTTCGAGGGGCGGCATTGATGGTTTATGACGCTAGCCTGGTTCTCAAAATGGTTGATCACTTTTTTGGTGGTGATGGTCAGAATGTAAAGGTTGAGGGGCGTGACTTTACACCGACCGAACTACGCTTGGTCAGACGGCTGCTAGAAGTTGCTTTTTCGGATATGGCTAAGGCATGGGAGTCGACTATCCCAATCGATATGGCATACATGAGCCGAGAAATAAATCCGTCTCTAGTAAATATAGTGTCTGCCAGTGAGATTATGGTTGTAAATAGTTTTCGTATTGAGCTCCCCAGTGGTGGCGGTGAGTTTCATTTTGTGTTGCCGCTGTCGATGTTAGAGCCTTATAAGAAAAGGCTGGACAATATTTCTCAGAGTTCAGATCTGGAACATGACACGCAGTGGCAGCCCAACCTGGAAAGACAAATATTGGACATAGAAGTTCCTGTTAGTTGCCCTGTTGTGGAAGCAGAGCTGACTTTAGGGGATGTAGTAAATTTTAAAGCAGGTGATGTAATTTCTGTTGATATGGAAGACGAACACGTTGTGTTTGCTAATCTGGCTCCGGTATTTATAGCGAAGCTGGGTAAAAGTCGAGGCTGTCTGGCGCTCGAAATTGAAGAGACTTTTGTAAAACATTAAGGAGAAGCATGTGTCGGATGAAACGACGGGTACTGGTGATCAACAATCGATTGAAGATGCTGGACCATTGCCTGAATCTGGGGAATCACCTATGGATCAGGTGGCAGATAGTACCAAAAATATGGACGTTGTAATGGAAATACCGGTCAGGCTTTCGATGGAAGTCGGTAATACCAATATCAGCATTCGCAAATTATTGGAGCTAAAACGTGGGTCTGTAGTCGAGTTAAATCGACTTGCTGGTGAACCTCTGGACGTTCTTGTGAACGGGACCATGGTTGCGCATGGGGAAGTGGTCGTTGTGAACGAGCGATTTGGTATTCGATTGACTGATGTAATTTCGCCCGAACAGAGAATAGAAATGCTGCACTAAGCGAGCGCAAATTTGAGTTGCTGTATTAGGAAAGGTGAACATTGATTTATGGATACAGGTGGCGCGGTACTTCAAATTGCATTGGCACTACTGGTTACACTTGGATTGGTAATGCTTTTGGCGTTTGCAGCAAAAAAATTTACTGGCATTGGTGGCAGAAACAGCAGTCTGATTAAAATTGTTTCAGTTACTCAACTTGGTACCAAGGAGAAGTTGGTGTTGGTCCAGGCTGGGGATAAACAGATATTGCTGGGTGTAACATCGCAACAGATTTCAAACCTGTGTGGGTTTGATGATGCCTTAATAAATATATCGACTCAACCGGCAGAACCTGTAGATTTTTCTTCTGCCTTGAAAAGATGGATGAAACGTAAAGCGTAATGGAAAGACTGGTAAGAGGGATTACATTTGCTTTTGTGTTAGTGGCTGCGTCCAGTTTGCATGCTGCCGATATTCCAGCGCTGACAATGGTGACGGGTGGCGAGGGCGAGCAGAGTTATAGTGTGAGTATTCAAATACTCGCCATAATGACCGTGCTTACAATGCTCCCGTCATTTGTAATCATGATGACTTCGTTCACGCGAATAATTGTTGTTTTCGCTATTTTACGTCAGGCAATTGGTTTGCAACAAACGCCGTCAAACCAAATTCTTGTCGGTCTAGCCATATTTCTAACGCTATTTATTATGGCGCCGGTTTTTCAGGAAATAAATGAGGTATCGCTTCAGCCCTACTTAGAGGAAAGTATTGGGGCAGAGAAAGCTATCAGTGAGGCATCCGGACCGTTGAAAAAATTTATGCTGGACCAGGTTCGGGTAGAAGAACTGGTAATGTTCAATTCCATTGCAGGCAATGATCCTCTAGATAATACCCAGGATGTGTCCAATGTAGACATTTTTGTGCTGGTACCTGCATTTATGACAAGTGAGTTGAAAACCGCCTTTATTATTGGGTTTTCACTTTTCATACCCTTTTTGGTTATTGATATGGTTGTTGCCAGCATATTAATGTCTATGGGCATGATGATGCTTTCTCCTCTCATCATATCTCTGCCCTTTAAAGTTATGTTGTTTGTACTTGTGGATGGCTGGGTTCTGGTTATGAGTTTGCTTGCCACTGGGTTTGGTACGATATGAATCCGGATGAAGTGATCAGTTTGTTTGGCGATGCGCTCTATTTGGTCATATTAATGGTCGCAGTTTGCGTCGTTCCGAGTTTGTTGGTTGGATTGGTAGTGTCAATATTTCAAGCAGCAACACAGATCAATGAGCAAACCCTGAGCTTTCTACCACGACTACTAACTACATTGCTTGCTTTAATGATTGCTGGCCCATGGATGTTGCAGGAACTGATGGATCTATTCAAAAAAATTCTACAGGGTTCACCGCTTTAGCGGCTGGTGGATTATGATTTTTTCAATTGATCAATTCATGTCTTGGTTTAGTGATGTCTTTTGGCTTTTTTTGCGCTTGAGCGGATTTTTTATGGTTGTGCCAGTTATTGGAAGTAAGTTGGTACCCGCTCGAATCCGTATTGTATTGTCATTTATGATTGCGGTATCGGTGTCACCGTTGTTGGGTTCTATGCCACTAATTACCCAGATGGATATAGGCCTGTTCATGAATGTGTTGATTCAGTTGCTTTCTGGTCTGGGTCTTGGTTTTGCGACTGTGATATTTTTCCAGTTGTTTATCCTGGCGGGGCAGTTTCTGGCCATGCAAATGGGTCTTGGCTTTGCCTCCATGGTGGACCCTACCAATGGCATATCGGTGACCATATTGAGCCAATTTTTCCTCCTGATGGTATCACTCAGCTTCCTGGCAAACAGTGGTCATTTACTTTTGCTTGATGTGTTATTGAAAGGGTTCCAGGTTAATGCGTTTTCCGTGGCTGGTGGATTGGAAGAAATGTCCTGGCAGTTAGTTCTATTGGGTCAATGGATGTTCAGCGGGGCGCTAAAGCTTGCGTTCGCTGCTGTGGTGAGTTTGCTTATTGTAAACCTTGCATTTGGTGTTATGACTCGAGCGGCACCTCAGCTAAATATATTTTCTCTTGGTTTTCCGTTCAGTTTGATTTTCGGGCTGGTTGTTGTCTGGTATTTGATTCAAAACTGGCGGCTGGATTTTCAGTCAATTTTTAATGAATTTCTCACCTGGGCTCAACAATGGAGTGCCCTGTAGATGGCTGAGGAAAGTCAGGGCCAAGAAAAAACCGAAGAGGCGACCCCCCGCAAAAGGGAGAAGGCGCGCTCAGAAGGCCAGATTGCTCGCTCTAAAGAGCTAAATACCATGGGTATCCTTATTTCGGGTAGTGTCGGGTTGTTAGTATATAGCGAACAAATGATGACATCATGGTTTGACCTGACGCGACAAATATATACCTATCATGCACCTGATCCCCAGCATATGTTTACTATATTGGAATGGGCGCTATACCAGGCTGTAGTTGCTGCTAGTCCAATAATGGTAATTACATTTCTAGCTGGAATCATCGCGTCAGGAGCGCTCGGGGGTTTTGTTTTTTCATCCAAGAGTATTGCCTTTAAAGCCAATCGTATGAGTCCAATGAAGGGCTTTAAACGCATGTTTTCAGGTCAATCGCTGGTGGAATTATTGAAAGCGGTGTTTAAAATATTACTTGTTGGGGGCTTTGCCATTGCCATTCTCATGGCGTGGACTGATGACCTGTTGAGCTTAGGCAGGCAATCATTACACTCAGAAGTCGCTGAAGGGGTTTCTATTGTTGGTTGGACTCTGCTGATTTTATCGTTGTCACTAACAGTTATTGCTTTCATAGACGTTCCATTCCAACTCGCTCAGTTTTCGAAACAAATGAAAATGACGCGCCAGGAAGTAAAGGATGAAATGAAAGATTCTGAAGGGCGGCCGGAGGTAAAAGGGCGAATCAGACAACTGCAACAAGAAATGTCACGAGCAAGAACGCTGGATAATGTACCTGAAGCCGACTTGATAATTACCAATCCGGATCACTACTCTGTTGCAATAAAATATGACGCTGAGTCCTCTTCAGCACCCTTGGTCGTAGCAAAAGGTGCAGACTTAATGGCATTTAAAATACGGGAAATTGCCCAAAGTCACAACGTGCCAATTGTACAGTCTCCACCGTTGGCACGTGCAGTGTATCATTCCACTGAGGTTGGAGATGAGATTCCTGCAGGCTTGTATGTTGCTGTAGCTCAGGTCCTGGCATATGTTTACCAGTTAGCGCGCTATAAGTCAGGTTTGGCTTCAAAACCTGAGTTGTCAGCTAGTGTGCCTATTCCTGAAGAGTATGCTCAAGATGAGTAATTCAGCAGTGAGTAGTGGTGCAAAGGGAGCAAATTTCCACGGTATCAGTTTGGGCATACCGGTAATGCTGATGTTGTTGCTGGGTATGATGACGCTCAGAATTCCCCCCGTGATGCTTGATGCTGTTTTTACTTTTAATATTGCGCTTGCACTTGTGATATTGCTGGTTAGCTTGTATTCACTAAAGCCGCTCGATTTTGCGGCTTTTCCATCAGTACTTCTTGTAGCGACCTTGTTAAGGCTTGCTCTCAATGTTGCGTCTACACGGGTGGTATTGTTGGAAGGGCATAATGGTGGTGATTCTGCAGGGCTTGTAATACAGGCCTTCGGGGATGTGGTTGTCGGTGGTAATTCAGTTGTGGGACTGGTCGTTTTTGTAGTACTAGTGATTATTAATTTTGTAGTAGTCACAAAGGGTGCTGGCAGAATATCTGAGGTCAGTGCGAGATTTACACTGGATGCTATGCCGGGCAAACAAATGGCCATTGATGCCGATCTTAATGCCGGGCTGATTGATCAGGACCAGGCAAGAGAACGGCGGGAACTGGTGTCCCAGGAAGCCGATTTTTATGGTTCAATGGATGGTGCCAGCAAGTTTGTTAAGGGCGATGCAGTTGCCGGCGTTCTGATTATGTTAATCAATATTATTGGTGGGTTTGCTATAGGCATGGCCCAGCATGATCTGAGTGCCAATCAGGCGATTCAATACTATACCTTGCTGACGATTGGGGATGGGCTGGCTGCGCAAATTCCTTCTCTACTACTCTCGACAGCTGCAGCGATAATGGTAACGCGAATAAATAGTGAACATGATGTTGGTCAACAAATAGTAGAGCAAATGTTTACTGACCCGAGAGCACTATTTGTTGCTGCCGTAATAATGGGTGTTATGGGAGTGGTGCCCGGTATGCCTCATGTCATATTTCTGTTGCTCGCACTGTTAGCAGGAGGTGCTGCCTATATGCAGTTTCAGAAACTCAACAAAGAAGAACAGCAACAGGACCTCGTCGATACGGAACCGGAGCCAGATGAATCTCAAATTGACGTATCGTGGGACGATGTTTTGCCAGTGGATGTTCTCGGTCTTGAGGTTGGGTATCGGCTTATTGCACTGGTTGATAGAGCACAGGACGGTGAGTTACTTAGCAGAATAAAAGGTGTTAGGAAAAAACTATCTCAGGAGCTTGGTTTTCTGGTTCCTACAGTACATATACGTGACAATCTGGATTTAAGTCCGACATTTTACCGTATCACATTAACGGGTGTGACAGTGGGTGAAGCAGAAGTTCATCCTGATAAGTGGTTGGCGATAGATCCAGGCGAAGTATTTGGCAAGGTTGAAGGAATTGCAACTAAAGACCCAGCTTTCGGACTTGATGCTCTGTGGATAAACGAGTCGGAAAAAGACCATGCCCAGACTCTGGGTTATACCGTGGTTGATCCCAGTACAGTCATCGCAACGCATCTGAATAAATTGATGCAGGAACATGCAGCAGAATTACTGGGGCATGACGAAGTGCAGCAACTTTTGGATCTGTTGGCAGAAAATTCGCCCAAGTTGGCGGAACAGTTGGTACCCAATGCAGTTTCCCTCCCGGTACTACTTAAAGTTATGCAAAATTTGCTGACTGAAAAAGTTCCGGTAAGAGATATACGCACCATAGCCGAGGTGGTGATAGATGCTTCGGCGGTCGGTACTGAAGCGGAATATTTGACTGCTATTGTACGAGTCGCTTTGGGTCGTCTGATTGTGCAAACCATCTATGGTCAGATTGAATCACTAGATGTGATTACATTGGAGCCTGAATTAGAACAAATGCTCATACAGGCCTGGCAGAAAGGCAGTAATGAAGCGGTAGTCATAGAGCCGGGATTGGCTGAACGCCTTCAGGCTTCCATCGTCTCTTCGGCTGAGAGGCAGGAGATTTCTGGCAAACCCGCGGTGGTTTTGGTAGCGGGTTCCATACGGGCGCAATTGGCAAAATTTGTACGGTTTTCGCAACAACCGGTGCATGTGGTTTGCTATGAAGAAATTCCGGAAAATAGGCAGATAACGGTCGTAGCGACCATAGGTAGGAGCTAAAAATCAGATGAGCAATACGAGTAGTTCTAAGGCCAAAGCACAACATTTCGTCGCAAAAGACTTGCGCTCGGCTTTTAACAAGGTGAGGGAATCACTCGGTGCTGATGCACTTATCCTGGAACAAAAGGTCAGCTCAAAGAAGGCTGAGGTGTGGGCGAGTTCGGAATCAGAGGCTGATCTTCACCCCGCTCCGAATGTTCGTTCGGAAAAGCGTGCAGCAGTCCGGGATGATAAGGTGATTTTGAGTAATCGCTACAATAATGAAACACCAGGCTTGGAACACTTGAATTACAAGTATTTGAATCGATTACAGCGCATGGGATTTGATACACGCTTTATCGAAAAGATAGATTGCGAAAATGCATCCAATTGGTCGGAAGTCAAAGCAGCATTAATTAATACCTTGCCTTTAAATGCCATGCCACTTGTACTGACAAGTGGCATTTACTGCATGATAGGGCGAACGGGTGTAGGAAAAACCAGTACCATTATTAAGCTGGCAGCTAACCATGTTATTCAGCACGGACCTGATTCTGTAGCGATTTTGACATTGGATAGCCATAGATTGGCGGGCAGTGAACAACTGTTGATGGCTGGTGATTTATTAAATATTCATGTTGAGGAACTTATATCAAAGGCGGCACTAGCGCCAGCTCTGGAACGTCTGGCACACAAAAAACTAATTTTTATAGATACGCCAGGCGGCGCTGAGCACAATAATATTCAGGTACCGTTTCCCCTTAAAATGCTGCTGGTGATACCGGCTACACACCACAAAAACGTCATCAAATCTCAGGTTGAGAAAATGGTTCAGCCCCAGGTGGTTCTAACACATCTGGATGAGCCTGAGTGCCTGGGAGAGTGTATTTCCCAGATACATGATGCTGGTGGGAAAATTTGCTATGCGGGTACAGGTGCCAATATACCTGACGACCTGGAAAGTGCCTCTGCAGAATTGTTGTTGTCCATTATTGAGTCGCAATTACTCAGGACTTCAGATGCGCAAAGTGAGGTCGAAAAATGATTATGATATACGGAGACTTTTAATGGCTGTACAAAGTTTAAACCCCGTTCGTGTACTTGCAGTTACCGGTGGTAAAGGTGGTGTAGGAAAGACCAATATTTCCGTAAATATTGGAATTGCGCTTGCGAAGATGGGTCGAAAGGTGACTCTACTGGATGCTGATCTCGGATTGGGTAACGTTGATGTGCTGTTGGGCATAAAACCCAGGAAAACGCTGCAGGATGTTTTCAATGGCGATGCAACACTCAATGATGTAAGCGTGCCAGGGCCGCAGGGCATACGGATTGTGCCAGCAGCATCTGGAACCCAGGACATTACACGCTTAAGTCCAAAGGAGCATGCCGGGCTTATCAGCGCTTTCAGTGAAATATCTCATCAGATGGATGTGCTAATTATTGATACAGCCGCGGGTATCTCTGATGTCGTAACGAATTTTCTGCGTGCAGCGCAAGAAGTGATGCTTGTAGTTTGCAATGAACCAACATCGATAACGGATGCATACGCACTAATAAAGGTGTTAGGTCAAGATTTTCACATGGACCATGTTCGTGTACTTGCAAATATGGTTCGCTCAGATGAAGAAGGCCGGAAGCTCTATGAAAAACTTGTTCGGGTGGCTGAGCGTTTCCTTGATATTCGATTGGACTACGTAGGCTATGTTCCCTTTGATGAACATATTCGGCGTGCAGTACAGAAACAAAAAGCCGTAATTGACCTCTATCCACAGGCAGCCGCCAGTAAAGCGATTACCAAAGTTGCCGAAAGTGTGGATGGCTGGCCTTTGCCAGCCAAGCCATCCGGTCATCTGCAGTTTTTTGTTGAACAACTATTGACGGCCTAATTTTATGTCTCGTGCCGGAATAGGAGCCTACGCAAAAACCAACAATCAATTGGTGACGGAGCATACACCACTAGTAAAGCGGATTGCTCATCACCTGCTCCAACGTTTACCCAGTAGTGTGCAGTTGGATGATCTCGTACAGGCAGGTATGTTGGGGTTGTTGGAGGCATCAAACAAATACGACGCTACCAAGGGTGCGAGCTTTTCGACCTTTGCAGGTATTCGTATCAGAGGGGCTATGCTCGATGAAGTTCGACGTGGTGACTGGGCACCACGCTCTGTATATCGAAATTCCAGGCGTATATCTCAGGCTATTAGGGAGAAGGAATACTATAAGGGTGGTGAAGCATCCGATATTGAAATTGCGGAGCACCTTCAAGTCAGCATGGAAGAGTACTCAGCGATGCTACGAGATTCCGTAGGCTGCCGATTGTTTAGTTTTGATGAGATATTTGATGTCGAAGATCCTGAACAATCGCGCTTGATTGGTAGTTCACCCAGTGTCCTGGAAGAGTTTCAACGTAGTGAATTTGGCACTCGTTTGGTGGAAGCAGTTGATCGATTGCCTGAAAGAGAGAAATTGGTTATGTCTTTGTACTACACGGAAGAACTAAATCTGAGGGAAATAGGTGAAATACTTGGAGTGAGTGAGTCCCGTGTCAGCCAGATTCATAGTCAGGCTACACTGAGATTAAAATCAAGATTAGCAGACTGGGCCGGGGAGTAGTGATGATATATGCGTATCGATTGACTTTGGTTATAAGTGCTGTTTCCAGTAGGAGAGGCAAGTGGATATTGTAGCAATTCTTGGTATTGTGCTCGCTTTCGGTGCCATAGTGTTTGGCAATTTTCTCGAAGGAGGCGAGATAGATGCTCTGTTAAACACGCCTGCTGGAGTCATAGTGCTTGGGGGAACAATTGGTGCCATTGTCTTGCAAACTCCATGGCCAGGGCTTAAGAGAGCTTTACAATTACTTAAATGGATTTTCGTACCCCCGGTATATGTGGTAAATGATGGTATTAAAAAAATACGCACCTGGAGCGTGGCGGCCAGGAAGGATGGCTTACTTGGGCTTGAAGAAATCCTGGCTAAAGAGAAAGACGAATTTGCCTGCAAAGGGCTGGAGCTGCTCATAGATGGGGGAACCCCTCAAATTATCAGACAGGTTCTGGAGGGGGATCTCAGTCTTCGTCTTGAGCGCGATATTGCCGGTGCCCGAGTCTTCAAGAGTATGGGTGGTTATGCTCCGACCATTGGTATTATCGGGGCTGTGATGGGCTTGATACAAGTAATGAGTAATCTGGCTGATCCGTCAGCGCTCGGAGATGGAATTGCAGTCGCATTTATTGCCACAATATATGGCGTAGGCTTGGCCAATCTATTGTTTTTACCCGTCGCTGACCGTTTGGTAAGTCTGGTAAATAACGAAGCCAACTATCGAGCCATGACGATTGAGGGTATTTTGGCTTTGGCAGAAGGCGAGCATCCTCGCTTTATAGAACTAAGGCTTAAGAGCTTTATGGACAGTTAGATGGGTATCGTAAACCGAGTACGCAAACCCCATTTGGAAGATAATGAAAACCATGATCGGTGGTTGGTTTCCTATTCGGATTTTATGACGCTGCTGTTTGCATTTTTTGTTGTTATGTATGCGATATCTTCAGTTAATGAAGGTAAATACCGAGTGTTGAGCAAGAGTTTAAGCGCTACGTTTTCCGACGAAAACTTTACGCTCCAACCGATTCAAATAGGTGAACCAGCAAAAACGTCGTCATTGCATCCGGTGGTAACAGAACAGCTTTCTGATGGTATAGACCAGGATCCTGGAGATACAGAGTTACAGATACTGGAAAAAAGCATTGAAGATAATTTTCAAGGACTCATAGCAGATGACACGCTGACAATAAGTAGTAATGAACAATGGTTACAGGTATCCCTGCAGTCAAATTTGCTTTTTGCCGCGGGCCAGACTGCACTTTCAGCAGAAGGCAAAGAAATGCTGGATGGGGTTATTCAGCAATTTTCCAGTGTTAACCACCCGATAACAGTAGAAGGTTATACAGACAGCTTACCTGTGTCTGGCGGGCGTTACGCAACCAACTGGGAATTGTCTGCTGCTAGAGCTGCGGGGGTTGTTCGCTACTTTATAGAACAAGGCACCGACAAAACACGTATGGCTGTTGCTGCATACGGAGATAATCATCCCATTGACACAAATGCAACACCGGCCGGCCGGGCAAAGAATCGGCGCGTGACCTTACTTATATCCAGAACTCAAGGTGTGCAGCGTGGTCTATCCGCACTGAGCGGGCAGCGCCATCAGGATATTGATATGGATTGGAATGAGCCCAAAGACCTTGAAGAGGAACTCCTGTCGGAAGGAGAGCCCAAAGTGAGGGCACGGCGTTTGGATGGTGGGGGAGTATTGTTTACCGGGGATGAGTCAGAAAACTGACTTCTGAGCTGGGATAGACGTCAATTAATGGTAAAGCCAAATTTATGAACTAATCTTTAGTTAGGTAATGAAGAAATTGATAATAGCGAGTTTTAAATTAGACAGAGTTTTATAGAAAAGACGGTTTTATATTAACGAAGAGAAGGTGTAAACCATGAATATTGACTCTTTGAGAAATTCAAGACCTGTTATTTTGCCGCCATCCAATAGCAAGCGCGAGAGAGACAAGCAAAATAAAAAAAGTGATGGTGCGCAGAACAAAGCGGCACCGCCAAAAAACAAGCAACCACCTGATGGGGAAGTGCAACATGTTGATGAACTTGTCTGAGAATATTTTGGTCCTATTTTTTTGCTTACTTACCAGCAGTTTTGCAATATTCGCCTGGGTACGCGCCATTATTGCGGAAAAAAAAACCAATCAGCTCAGTGAGCAATTGGCTTTGTATGTCGAAGCATCTATTAATATGTCCCTTCATTTAGGTAAACAAGCCAAAGCGTTAGCGCCATCGAACCCTCAAAGTACCCGCCGTCATATTTTAGGTCAGGTTCAAGCATGTATTAAAAATGGACTAGCTCCCAGTGATATACAGGTAAACTTTGGTTTGCGAGATGATGAGATGAATTTAGTACGGGCTTTACCCAGATCAGACAAAGCGGGGCTAAAGCGTAAAAAAAACCCGGAAATGTCAGTGGTTGCTGCTGCCGAAGTATAGAAACTGTTGTATTTATGCAGCGATATGTTTAATGCGTTTAACCATCGCTAGTAAACCATTACCTCGCTGCATGCTTAAATGATTTGACAGGTCGAGTTTCGCAAAAAAATCTTCCATATCGAAGCATGTGATTTGATCTTTAGTTTTGTAATTCAATGCACTGAGTACAATGCAGATTAAGCCTCGAACAATAAGTGAGTCGCTGTCCATGCCAAATCGATACTGATTTTCAAAGGTATCATAGATCACCCACACCTGACTTTGGCAGCCGACTATTTTGTTGATATCCGTATGGTACTTTTCGGGCATTCCAGGCAATTGTTTACCCAGATCTATGATAAAGCGATAACGCTCTTCCCAGTCGTCTAAAAATTCAAAATTTTCAAGGATGTCTTCGCAGTCTATACTTTGCCCATAGGGAATTTTTTCGAGATAGGTATCAGTCATAATTCAGATTATTTCGGCTTACAAGCGTTTTCGGATTGGCTAGTACATACCCAATTGTAACTGAGCTTCCTCGCTCATCATATCTCGGCTCCAAGGTGGATCAAATACTAATTCAACATCAACATTTTCAATATTGGGGGTTCGCATTAGGCGTGCGTAGATATCATCAATCAGGACCGGACCCATGCCACACCCCGGTGCGGTTAATGTCATCGTCACTTTAACATAGCTGCCCGGATTGTCAGGTTTTATGGTGACATCATATATCAATCCCAAGTCTACGATATTGACGGGTATTTCAGGGTCATAAATGGTGCGCAGCGTTTTCCAAATATCCTCTTCACAGGCCGGACCGGGAGCGCGTTTTGGGTAGTCAACAACGAATGCTTCAAAGCCGATAGCTGCAGCATTAATACCATCTATTCTGATCATATTGCCCTGATAAACCACAGTGTAACTACCACCGAGTGACTGAGTTAGTGTTACAAAGCTGTTTTCAGGTATGACCACGGGGGTGCCAACAGGCACAAGCCGGCCTGGGCATGGTTGTAAGGTTGTGACGATTTTTTGTTGCATAGGCCAATAGTGTTCTAAAATTTTTGTCTATAGGAATTGCGCACCCAGTTATAGGAGCAACTCCTCATCGGGCGGTAGTGTCGCTAGTTTTTATGGAAAAACTTTCACCGCAGCCGCACTCTGCATCTGCATTAGGGTTTGAATATTTTATAGAGGAATTCAGTCCCTCCGTTACGTAGTCTATCCTGGTACCTTTTAGCATGGCATAGCGGATTTTTGGCACATAAATAACTATATGCTCTGAAAGTTGTATTTCGATATCATCTTTTTCGACCAAGGTGACATACTCAAGTTTGTATTTAAACCCGGAGCAGCCACTGTTGGTGAGATCAAGCTTAAGATACTCAGATGGGTGGTTTACCTGTTGAGTAATCAGATGCTGGGTTGCAGAGTGTGAGATAGCTAGTTGTGTTGATTCCGATTCAGCACTGTTTTGTGAGATAGGGTCGAAGGTTCTAACAGACATTGCGTACTCCAGAATGGTCGTTACCAAAAGCCGAATTAGACAAAATTACTTACCTTTATTGTTGCCTCTATAAAGCGTTGTAAATCGGTATGTGAATTGTAAAAACTGAATGATGCGCGAACTGTGCCGGG
>JAHRWB010000158.1 GCA_019090385.1 Pseudomonadales bacterium
ACATCTGTAATATGCATGACATCAGTAACAACAGTGAATTTTTGCCACTGGCTTCCTCCAATGTATGATAACAGTGGCACTTGCAAACGCCTACAGAGCTAGTTCTCAGTATGACAGCCCGAACATCAGAATGTTGACTTAATTGGACCGGAAACTGAAACTGTACCGGTACTGCCCCCGGATCACGTGAGCAATAGCTTATATGAGACAAGATTGAGCGTTCAATTAACGATCATTGATAATGCTCAACTCAGGATATTACCAGTTGCTCCGAGTATACCTCAGGAGCGGGCAATATGATTAAACCGAAATCTCCAAGGAGTAGATTTTTTGATATTTAAAGGCAGTCATATACTTAGTGTGGACCAATTTACCCGTGCAGATATAGAAAAAGTATTCACCACAGCAGATGAAATGCGGCCTTATGCCCAGCGAGAATGTATCACCAGAGTTTTAAATGGCGCGATCCTTGGTAACTTGTTCTTTGAGCCATCAACACGAACACGCATATCATTTGGCTGTGCATTTAATTTGCTCGGTGGCGAAGTACGTGAAACCACTGAGGTTAAAGCCTCCTCTCTAGCCAAGGGCGAATCCTTGCACGATACTGCACGCGTTCTCTCCGGCTATAGCGATATTGCTGTTATGCGCCACCCTGAACCCGGATCGGTTGCAGAATATGCGGTGGCTAGCAGAGTCCCGGTTATTAATGGCGGGGATGGCCCCAATGAACATCCCAGCCAAGCCCTGCTTGATCTCTACACAGTTAAACTTGAAATGGCTACGCGGGGTCAAGGCATAGACGGGCTACGCATTGCACTCATAGGTGATCTGAAAAATGGCAGGGCTGTGCACTCTCTCTGCAAATTACTGGGAATGTACACCAAAGTGCACTTTAAATTGGTTTCACCACCTCAGTTGGCAGCTCCAGAAGAAATTATTGTGGCGCTTATTGCCAAGGGCCACCGCGTTGAAATTTGTCATGAACTGGAAGAAGGCATCCACCATGTGGATATACTTTACGTCACCCGCACCCAGGAAGAGAGATTCGAAAATCAGGAAGAAGCGGATAAATACCGGGGACTCTTTCGTGTTAACCAGTCGATTTATACTGAGCATTGCGAACCGAACACCGTCATCATGCACCCTTTACCAAGAGATTCACGATCTGCTGCAAAAGAATTAGACGAAGACCTTAACCAAAACCCCAATCTGGCTATTTTTCGTCAGACGGATAATGGCGTGTTGGTCCGTATGGCGCTGTTCGCACTGATATTGGATGTGGCTGATAAAGTCCATGACTATGTCCATCCTGTTACCTGGTATACCGCTAAAAGAGAGCCTGTTCCAAACCAATAGTTGATGTGTTTAAGCAATTACAATGGGCATGCATAGCTAACTGATAAAAAAACGGGGGACATACCGGGTAATATGTCCCCCATTATTTTTTCTGAGTACCTTCGTTCTCGCATCCTGGCGTCCAGGTATCCAATGACCTAAGCTCCTAAACCAAAGAACCTAAACCAAAAAACCCAAGCCTAAAGGCCGGGCACCAAACGCCGGTTGTTACAATTACAGCAACTTGTCAAGCTCAGGCAAAGCAGTAAATAAATCAGCAACCAAGCCATAGTCAGCAACCTGAAAAATGGGCGCATCTTCATCTTTGTTGATAGCAACAATAACTTTACTATCTTTCATGCCTGCCAGATGCTGAATTGCTCCGGAGATGCCCACTGCAATATACAAATCAGGCGCAACGATCTTGCCCGTTTGACCTACCTGCATATCATTGGGAACAAAGCCTGCATCAACCGCAGCTCTGGATGCGCCTATGCCAGCACCAAGTTTGTCTGCAATGGCTTCTAATAAAACGAAATTTTCGCCATTCTGCATACCACGACCACCAGAAATGATGACGTCAGCGGCTGTCAACTCGGGACGTTCTGACTTGGCAATTTCTTCGGCTACAAATGTGGACAGACCCAGATCATGTACACTATCCAGATTTTCGATAGCGGCGCTTCCACCTGACTCAGCCACAGGATCAAAGCCCGTTGCCCTGACAGATATAACTTTAATACTATCGCCAGTTTTGACTGTGGCAATACCATTGCCAGCATATATAGGACGTTTGAAGGTGTCTGCTCCATCAACCCCGATGATGTCAGAAATCTGGTTAACATCCAGCAGTGCGGCGACCCTGGGCAAAAAGTTTTTACCAGCCGTTGTATGCCCGGTGAGAACGTGGCTATATCCGGATGCTGCCTCTACAACCAACGTGGCTACATTTTCAGCCAGTTGATGCTCATAGGCCGCGTTATCTGCCACGATGACTTTTGCAACACCGGCAACAGCGGCTGCTTGATCGGCTACGCTTGCGCACCCACTACCCACTACCAACACCTCGATATCGCCACCAATTTCGGAAGCTGCAGCAATTACATTGAGAGTAACCGGCTTAAGTTCTTTATTATCGTGTTCTGCTATTACTAATGTGCTCATGAAATCACCTTGGCTTCGGTTCGAAGTTTTTCGACCAGTTCTTCTACGGTTTCGACAATTATCCCGGCCTGACGTTCTGCTGGGACTTCTACGCTCAAGGTTTCAATTCCGGCACCCAACTCAACACCCACATCAGCAGGAGAAAATACGTCCAAAGGTTTTTTCTTGGCTTTCATAATATTGGGTAATGAGGCATACCGTGGTTCATTGAGCCTCAAATCCGTAGTGATAACGGCAGGCATTTTGAGTGACAATGTTTGCAAGCCACCATCAATTTCCCGTTTTACAGTAACGCTGTCGCCCTGAACATCCAGCTCGGAAGCAAAGGTGCCTTGAGCTAATCCAGCCAGTGCTGCCAGCATCTGACCGGTAGAACCATTGTCACCATCAATGCTCTGCTTACCAAGCAATATCAAACCTGGCTGTTCTTTTTCCTTAATTCCGTTAAGAATTTTGGCAATTGCAAGCGGTTGTAAATCTTCACCTGTTTCTACCAGAATGGCCCTGTCTGCACCCAGTGCCAAACAGGTTCTCAGTTGTTCTTTGGCGGCATCTGTGCCTACCGATACAGCAATAACTTCTTCGGCCTTGCCAGCTTCACGCAGTCGTAGCGCTTCCTCGATAGCAATTTCACAAAAAGGGTTAACTGCCATTTTAACATTATTAAGATCCATGCCGGTGTTATCCGACTTGACCCGAACTTTAACATTCGCATCCGCGACGCGCTTAATAGGTACCAGTACTTTCATGACTTCCTCGGGTTGAAAACATTGTGAGGGAAAAATAACAGGGCACGTTAAAGCCCTGAGCGTGTAATTTTCGCCCCATCAGGGGTTCAGGTCAAGCCTTCAGTCTAGAGCAAATTGTATTCACCAGGGTCTGAATTGTTTTTTTGCCCTGTAATAAAGGCTGATTTTGAAACCTAAGGTTTATATAATTGCCGCAAATATTTTTACCATCAGGAGAGGACATTTTGGAACAGGTTGAACGAGAGTCGATGGAGTTTGACGTAGTTATCGTTGGCGGAGGACCTTCAGGGTTGTCAGCCGCCATACGCATAGCTCAACGAGCGAAACAGGATGGTGAAGAGATATCAATTTGCCTGGTTGAAAAAGGCTCGGAAATTGGTGCCCACATACTATCAGGTGCAGTATTGGAGCCAACGGCACTTAATGAACTAATACCTGACTGGAAGGAGCGTGGAGCCCCGCTCAATAACCCGGTTACTGCAGATGAAGTCTATTATCTGGTAAATGACACCAATCGCATCAAAGTACCACCTATGATGGTTCCTTCGGCCACACACAATGATGGCAACTATGCGCTTAGTCTCGGCAATTTATGCCGCTGGCTTGGCGAGCAAGCAGAAAAACTGGAAATAAATCTGTTTCCCGGTTTTGCGGCATCTGAAGTTTTGTATGCTGAAGATGGCAGCGTGCGAGGCATTGCCACAACCGACATGGGCATATCCGAAAGCGGCGAGAAAAAGCCTGTTTTTGAGGCAGGCTATGAATTGCTTGCAAAATATACAATATTTGCCGAAGGCTGTCGGGGCCACCTTGGTAAATCACTAATCAAAAAATTCAATCTTGATGACGAGTCCGGTACGCAACATTACGGCATTGGCATTAAAGAAATATGGGATATTGACCCCGATAAACACCACCCGGGAAAAGTTATTCACACCGTGGGCTGGCCACTGACACATTTACCGGGAGCTGGGGGTGGCTCTTTCATGTATCACATGGAAAATAATCAAGTAGCACTGGGCTTGATAGTAGACCTGAGTTACAGCAACCCGCACCTCAGTCCCTTTGATGAATTTCAAAAATTAAAACACCATCCGATATATGCACAATTTCTGGAAGGCGGAACCCGGGTAGCTTACGGCGCACGCGCCATAATCAAAGGCGGACTTCAAGCGCTTCCTAAAACGATTGTCCCCGGGGGTTTGTTAGTTGGTGATGATGCAGGATTCCTCAATGTACTGAAAATCAAAGGTAATCATACTGCCATGAAATCCGGCATGTTAGCTGCCGACAGTGTTTACGAGGCATTAAAAGCAGGATCTGAAGGGGGCGAAGAATTGACTAGCTATCCCGACAAGGTGAAAAAATCCTGGTTGTATGAGGAACTCCACCGTTCGCGTAATATTGGCCCGGCCCTGCACAAATTTGGCATTTTATTAGGTTCATCTTTTGCTGTAATGGACCAGGCGGTATTTAAAGGGAAATTACCCTTCACCTTCAATGACCCAAAACCTGACCATGCAACGCTGAAACTGGCCAGCAAATCCAAAAAAATTGACTATCCAAAACCCGATGGTGCCTTGTCTTTTGACAAACTGTCATCTGTTTTTCTGTCCAGCACGAATCATGAAGAGGACCAGCCGTGTCACTTGCAACTGTCAGATCCGACCATCCCACTCACAAAAAATCTACCTGATTTTGATGAGCCGGCACAACGTTATTGCCCAGCCGGAGTATATGAGTTTGTTGAAGATGATGGTGAAAAACGTTTTCAGATTAACTCGCAAAACTGCGTACATTGTAAAACTTGTGACATCAAGGATCCCGCGCAGAATATTAACTGGGTAGTACCGGAAGGAGCCGGCGGCCCTAACTATCCAAATATGTAGCAGTCTGATGGCCAATATGCGCTCCAGACAATACCTGTTTGGAGCGCATTCTAAATGTTCGGGTTTTGTGCCAACAAAAAAAATTTTCCGGCACTCCATACACCATATTCAAGGTCTTCTGAACTGCCAGTTCCAAAACCAGTATCAGGCTGCTCTGAGCAGAGTTCTGCAAGATGGTAATATACAGATCTTGCCAGTACCGCCTGCATCCCGCACCTAACAGTTATATATGGCCGAAAACCTCTGCCAGCATGATTTTCCATAACCAGGGGGTGTGCTTTATCCAGTAGTATACAATCTCCGACGGAGGTAACAAAAGCGATATTGCTGTCTTTACCAGAGCCAGTAGCTTCGATATTACTGATAAAAAAAGGCACATCATCTACTTGTATTTTCAACATTTCCACAGGTGTCACCAGGTAATAAGCCTCTCCGTCTTTGCGCAGGATCGAAGCAAACAACCTTACCATTGAAACACGACTGATTATGCCTCCTTCGTGGAACCAGTCACCCGACGCATCGATGCGAATATCAATTTCTGACTGTTTTTCTGGATGCCATTGATGCACCGGTGGCAACGATCGAGTATTGATATATTCAGATAATAATTCAAATACTTCTGTACTGCGCATTTACTCAAACCTGCAGAATCGGGTCAATGTAGCGTAAGTTTTCAGTGCGTGACCCTTTTTAAAATGGGCAGATCTACTGGAATAGATCTTCATAGACAAATTCTAGAAACTTACAAAGCACCGCACCTTTGTAAGGAAGCTAGCTATCTTAACTCCTTCCGCTGACAAGTGCAGCATACTGACGAAAGGCTACATCTATCTGCTCAGGATCTAACACTTCTTTCCAAAAAGCACGAGAAATGATTATCGCACCACTATCCACCGTATGACCAGATATCACATCGAACAAGCGGATTTCATAGTGCTGCACAGGATGAACCGCGCCAAGTCCTCCAAACAAGCGTATGTCCACCCCGGTGGAAGGTGTTTTTTTATCCAAAAATTTGGGCGTAAAATACAGCAGCATTTCAGCTTTGTTTTCTGCTGCCCGCATCAAAGCATCTGGCAAGCTGGTCTGTTTATGTTGCAAACTGACATAAGTAAAAACCTGAGTCAGGCCACGTACAGCGTGGGCCCTAATATCAGTTTCACCCTCGACAACATCGGGAAGGTTAGAAGCTATCTCGATGTGTGATAGCAAACTGATAATCAAGCGTGCATCACGATTTACACGCTCACTATCCAGTAGCGGCAAATAACCTGCACTGCTACTCGTGCCTCTTTGAATACCACTAAAGCTACATCCATTTAAACTGCCAAGTACTAACAAAGCAATAAGTCCGAAACCCAGTGCAGTTATTCGAGGCTTTATCAAGCTGTGAGTTATTGACATTATTTCCCGTTCACAATTCAGTAAACAAACGATGATTTAATGCGAAAGTATAGTTCTATATGATGGAATCGCGAGCAGATGGTTTTACCTGCAAGAATGCCTAACCGCCAATAAACTTCATAACCGTATATTCACCAACAAACTGCCTATCCTGCTTATCCTTAAGCGCACTGGATAACACCGCCTGTAACTGGCTGATAGCCTGATTATCCTCCATCTCCAGCAGATGGTGAATACCATGCCTGCGAGAATTTGATAAGCAGCCATAGAGATACCCGTTGGAAGACAACCTCAGGCGCGTGCAGGTGCGACAAAATGGCTCAGATTCGTTAGCAATAATGCCAAATGCACCCAAACCTGTTTCGTTTTTTATGCCCTTTTCAGGTCCTGAAACAAGGTTATTGCTCAATACCCGATAACGAACACTGGTTGAATCGAATGCCGAGCCAGTTCTGGCAAATTCATAGTTAGCGCCAATAATATCAAGTATTTCTTTTTGGCCAATAAATTCGCTGTGATAAATATTACTGTGCTGAAGGTGTCCCATATTCATAAGCTCTATGAACCTGAGTTCTATATTCCTATCGAGACAATATTGCAACATATCAAGAATCTGGTCTTTGTTAGAACTACGCAAAGGCACCATATTAATTTTTACGGTAATCCCTGCGTCCAGCATGCTATCAATACCAGATAGAACTGTTTTCAAATCCCCACTGCGGGCTATTTTACTGAAAGCCAAGGGATTCAGGGTATCCAGACTCACGTTAATCCGCCGTATACCACTATCCAATATAACCTTGGCTTTTTTCTCCAGAAACTGTGCATTGGTGGTAATGGATATATCCTGGAGGCCCAATGTGCTGACGCCCTGCAAAAAAGAGTCAAATTTGGGAGAAATAAGCGGCTCACCGCCGGTAATTCTGAGTTTTTCTATCCCTACAGTACTGATCAGGAGCCGAACAGCACGAACAAGCTGATCCGTAGTAAGTTCATTTTGCGCAGCTACCAGTTTCTTCCCATTTGGCACACAATAGGTGCAGGCATAATTACAGGCCGCAGTAATGCTGACCCGTAAACTTTTGAATTGACGCCCTTGGTGATCAACAATCATGGTATTTTGGAACATAAGTTGTGAGAGCCGTACATTAGCACGAAGCGGTATAAACTATGCCACCTAATGCACAGGAAAAATGACAATTTTGTGCAATAATCAGAGTAATAGTCGGCTAGAAACTTCAATATGGGTCCGTTTTCAAGAATTATTTCTAATCCCATTATGCGATGGCTGGGGCATACCAGGCCATTGCGTACATTTCCCTTATCAGACTTTGACCGCATGCGTTACGAACTAAGACCCGGCGATGTCATCCTATTGGAAGGCCGCTCACACGTTGCAGATGTTATCCGCGCTGTTACTAACAGTCCTTGGACTCACGCAGCTATGTATATAGGCAAACTGCATGATATTGAAGATTCGGACATTCGGGAAATGATCGATTTGCATTGCACACCAAAGCGCACGGATCAGTTGATTGTTGAAAGCCAATTGGGCTTGGGCACCGTGGTAAGAGCACTGCAAGTCTACCGAGGTGAACATCTAAGAATATGCCGCCCCAAAGGTATTCATTATCAGGATGTACAAAAAATACTAAATTATGCAGTTCATCAACTGGGCAAACCATACAATGTAAGACAAATTTTAGATTTATTAAGATTTTTATTGCCTTGGGCAATATTTCCACGGCGCTGGCGCTCCTCACTATTTCAGCACAATGCAGGCTATGAGACCAAGCAGGTATGCTCAACAATGATCGCTGAAGCCTTTGGCAAAGTGCAGTTTCCCATATTGCCACTGATGAGGGAAAATGATGACAAGCAGGTAAAACTGTACCGCCGCAACCCCAAGTTGTGTACACCCAGTGATTTCGATTACTCGCCCTATTTTGAAATAATCAAATACCCTTTCTGGGATGTCTCTGAACCCGCAGCCTATCGTGACCTGCCCTGGTCAGTAAATTCAGACTGGGAAAAAACCACTGTTCCATCCAGTACTGTTGCTTCAGAAGTTCCAGTAGGCTCGATGGCAAGCCCTCAAACTCAGGCACCAGACTAAATACTTTACGGGTATTTGACGTAGTTCACTGGATTTATTGGAAATTTACGCTTTACTTGAATCAACGGTATCGTGTTCTTCCCCCTAGGCACGACTCCGCTGGGTGATGAACACCCATTTTTATGACTCCTTATGGATCTCACCCGGTGCTCCCCACCGGGTTTTTTTTTGAATTTTACTGATTTTTACCTTTGTGCCGCGTCAGTTAGGGCCTGGGTCAGCTTTCCTACAAAATCCTGGGACCAAAAAATACGGTTTGAACCCTTTACCAGAACACAATCTCCTTCACTCAAGTCGATGACCAGCGCTCCCAGGTCCATAGCACTGATATTCTCCGCGTACCCCCAGCGTTGGCGCACGGGCAGACTCTCAAACAGTGAGCGCATTTGTTTACCTACGCAAAATATGCCATCTATATTGGTACAAGATGCCAGCATTTCCTTGTGAAAACGCCCAGCATCCGAGCCCAATTCCAGCATATCACCGAGGATGGCATATTTCTTTTCCTTACTCGCTGCACTGAGATTATTCAGTGCAGCGGCCATGCTGGTTGGGTTAGCATTATAGCTTTCATCAATGACCTTAACTCCGAACACTGATAGCACATTACCTCTCCCGCCAGGCGGCTGAATGTTACCCAATTTTTGAATGCTACCGGGGTCCAGGTCTGCTGCAATAATGCAGGCCAGGGTTGCGGCAACGGTATGCGCTCTATGCTGCCCTCCACCAGGTACATTAGCCTGAAATTTCTGATTTAGATAAGTCAGTTCAAGAAATGGAGAGTTCAGATCAAATGACTGCAGATGGATGTTGGCACTTTGTTCGTCTCCAAATGTAATCAACTGAATACGCTCTTTGCGAACATTTGCAGCTTTTTCAAAGCCCTCTTGCCACCCCACCAGGCTATCGTTAGCAATCATCGCTGATTTTTTTAAAGCATGAGGCAACACAAGAACCCCATCGCGTGTCAGCCCGTACATAATACTCAACTTTTCTTTTTCTATCGCGGCAAGGTCACTGAAAAACTCTATATGCGCCGGCAATACATTAAGAACAACCGCAACATCAGGTTGAACCAATTCAGCAAGGGGTTCGATTTCCCCGGGGCTGCTAGTGCCCAATTCAAAAATTGCAGCGGAGCAATGAGCCGGCGTGCGGGCCATAGACAAAGGTAAACCCCAAAAATTATTTAAGCTGCCCGGCGCCACCTCAGTTTCCAGGCATGCTCCGAGAAAATTCCTTAAGGTGGTTTTTCCGCTGCTGCCAGTTATAGCGAAGACAGGACAGCGCAAACGCCGTCGCGCAGCCCGAGCCAAGTCCCACAATCCATCCAGCGTATCCTCCACCAGAATGACCCTCGAACTATCTGCTGTCTGGTACTTTTCGAGCGCTACGCAAATATCTTCTTGGTGTATCAGTACCCCTGCAGCACCAGCATCAAAGGCCTGCTGAACATAGTCATGCCCATCAAGCTCAGATTGGTGAGAAGTATTAAAGCGCTCTCCAGGATCTCCCCTTAAAGCGATAAATAAATCACCGGGATTGAGCGTCCTGGAATCTATGCTGATACCACTGATGTCAGGCCCATCACTGGGGCTGACACCCATTGCTTCGCATACCGCTCTCCAAGACCACAATGCGTCCATACTACTAATGAGCAAACCTCCTAATCTAGTTATTGTTTTCAGCTTTCTCTCGGAGGAGATATTTCTGAATTTTTCCGGTGGAGGTTTTTGGAAGAGTGCCAAAGATCACTGTCTTTGGCACCTTGAAACGTGCCATATTATCCCGACAAAAAGAAATAATGTGCTCAACACTGGTTGTTCTCCCCTCTTTTAGTGTGATAAATGCACAGGGTGTTTCACCCCATTTTTCATCAAATTTTGCTACTACAGCAGCTTCCAGTACATCAGGGTGCCGATAGAGTGTGTCTTCTATTTCAATACTGGAAATATTTTCCCCACCGGAAATAATCACATCTTTGGAGCGATCCTTAATTTGTATGTAGCCATCGGAATGCCATACAGCGAGATCTCCAGAGTGAAACCACCCGCCACGAAATTCTTTTTCCGTGGTGTCAGGATTTTTCAGATAACCTTTCATGACAAGATTGCCTCGCATAAAGATTTCTCCTATCGTTTCGCCATCTTTCGGCACAGGTTCCAGACTTTCAGGATCCGCGACCATCAATCCTTCCAGCATATGTCCACGAACACCTTGACGTGCCTTCCTTGCGGCCCTTTCCCCTGCTGGCAGAGAATCCCACAGATCCCCCCTCCACTGGCATGTTGTACAAGGGCCATAGGTCTCCGTTAGTCCATAAACATGAGTAACATCGAAACCCATTTCTTCCATACCTTCTATTACCGCTGCAGGTGGTGCCGCACCTGCTGTCATTACCCGCACTTTATGATCAACCATTGCCTTATAATTATCTGCAGCGCCCAACAAGGTATTAAGGACAATCGGTGCGCCGCAAAAATGTGTAACCTGGTGATCCCTAATCGCCTCAAATATTTCTTCAACACGCACTTGTCTCAAACAAACTGACACACCACCGTTTACAGCCAGCGTCCATGGAAAACACCAGCCGTTGCAGTGAAACATTGGCAGCGTCCACAAATAGACTGGCTGCTCACCCATATTCCAGGTCAGTGCCATTGACACGGAGTTCAGGTAAGCGCCCCTGTGATGTGTCACTACACCTTTTGGGTCGCCGGTAGTGCCAGAGGTATAACTTAAAGCAATAGCCTCCCACTCGTCTTCCGGTAGAGTCCATTCAAACCTTGCGTCCCCCGTCGAAATAAACGCCTCATAATCAATATTTCCCGGAATAGCAGCGCTTTCGACTAAGGGATCAATGATGTTAACTACCCGTGGAGGGGATTCCATGTCAGATATTGCATCACTTGCCACGGCGGCAAATTCGCTATCTACAAAAAAGATCTTTGCTTCTCCGTGCTCCAATATAAAGCGCACAGTCGCCGCATCCAAGCGTGTATTAATCGCATTGATAACGCCACCTGCCATCGGAATACCAAAATGGGCTTCGAACATTTCAGGCGTATTTGCCGCAAGAATAGCCACAGTATCACCCCGTTTGATTCCAAAAGTCTGGAGAGACGAGGCCAGCTGACTACATCTTGAATAAGTTTCTGCCCAGGTATAGGTACGATTCCCGTGTACTACAGATACCATATCTGGATAAATATCGACGGTACGTGAGAAAAATGACAAGGGAGAAAGCTGCGCGTAATTAGCCGGGTTTTTCTCAAGGTTTTGTTCGTAAATTGACGAGCTGCTGGGCATTGCATTTTCCTATTATTAATTAGCTTCTGAATATTCAAACCTTAACTCAGCTACTTTACGCTGTCAGCCCCGGGGATATCTGCATATTCAGAACTAATTTGAGTTTTTCTGAGAACACAGACCTTCCCTTTTTTCACCCAGACTCGGACAATACGAGCTAATATGATAATTGCACCAATTCATTGGAGAAAAAATGTCAGAGCCAGGTCGTATGAAAAGAATATTCAGAAAGATTGGTAGTATATTCGATACTCTGCGCGCATTCGTAAGCAATCTATTTTTCCTTATTTTAATAATTCTCCTTTTTTCGGTCATATTTTCAGGTGAAGAAAGCGTAAAAGTTCCCGTGGGAGGGGCGCTGGTTCTCAATCTACAAGGTGATATTGTTGAGGAATTGACCCAAAAAGACCCTTTTGCGGCGATCATGGCATCTGATAGCCGTGTGGCTGAAACAAGATTGAGAGACATAATCTCTGCTTTAGACAAGGTGAAGGAAGATGAACGCATCAGTACAGTGGTACTCAATCTAGGAGAACTCGGGTATTCCAGCACCGCTCATACTGCCCGAATTGGTACAGCCCTGGCACAGTTACAAGAAGCTGGCAAACGCCTGGTCTCTGCGGGTAATTTTTACTCACAGGAACAGTATTACCTGGCCTCATTTGCTGACGCCGTATATATGCATCCTCACGGACAACTGTTATTGGAAGGTATGGGTACTTATCAAATCTACTTCCGCAACTTGCTCGACAAACTAAAAGTAAATATGCATATCTTCAGGGTCGGCACTTACAAAGCGGCGGTAGAGCCCTTTATTCGCTCAGATATGTCTGTTGCCGCAAAAGAAGCAAATTCCGCACTTTTAGGAACACTTTGGCAGCAGTACGTAGAAACTGTGGCAGATAATCGCAATCTGGAAGTAAAAGATATACGAAGCTACGCTGATAACTATTCTGAATTACTGACTCGTACCCAGGGGGATATGGCCAGAGTAGCCTTGGAACAAGGGTTTGTAGACGAATTACTCAGCGCAGATGAAATTCGAAACCGTTTGATTGACGAAGTCGGCGAGAGAGAAAATGATTTCAGGCAAATAGATTTTAAATCCTACATCGCAGAAAGACATAAAGCGGCCAAATCCTCTCCCGATAAAATTGGCATCATTGTCGCCCGAGGAGAAATTCAAATGGGTGACCAACCTCGCGGTACAATAGGTGCCGACTCACTGGTAGAGTTGATAAAGAATGCACGACACGACCCGGATATCAAGGCCGTAGTATTACGTGTTGATTCGCCTGGGGGTAGCGCATTTGCCTCTGAATTAATCCGTCAGGAACTAGAACTTACCCAGCAATATGGCAAACCTGTAGTGGTATCAATGGCGGGGGTAGCCGCTTCCGGCGGCTACTGGATATCAGCTACAGCAAATGAAATATGGGCCGCTCCGGGCACTATCACAGGCAGTATTGGTGTATTCGGGATTTTCCCTACCTTTGAAAATAGCCTGGATAGCATCGGAATATACATGGATGGCGTCGGAACAAGCGCTCTATCGGGTGCCGGTAATCCTCTTACAGAAATACAACCAGAATTTGAAAATATTCTTCAAGCCAACGTCGAAAATACCTACCAACGATTTATTAATCTTGTCTCTCGTGGCAGAAACATGCAGCCCGATGCTGTTGACAAAATAGCCCAGGGCCGCATTTGGACCGGGGTAGATGCATTAGAGCTTGGCCTGGTGGATAAGCTGGGTAATGTTGAAGAAGCCGTAGCATCTGCAGCTGAACTGGCTCAGATTACAGAATATGAAATACAGTATCTGGAAAAAGTACTTACGCCCAAAGAAAAGCTGATTAACGAAATTGCTGAGAATTTAGCGGTATATTCCCCGCGCCCAAATACCGCAGTCAGTCAAGACAATAGCGTGGGTATGAAAATATTAAACCCCTTGCTGAGAGCTATAGGCATATTAAATAAACTGGATGACCCGATTCATACCTATGCTTTGTGCGAGATGTGCACGGTACATTAGTTTCGACTAATATCTATCATCGTGGAATTCCACGGTGATAGATATTTACACAAACCCAAGTCTAACTAGGGTTGTTTCTTATGGAAAACATCCCAATATTTTTTCACTTCCATTTTCATTTCTTTTCGCATCAAAACTATCCCCAGCAGATTCGGTAGAGTCATCATTGCTAGAGTGATTGCAGAAACAACCCATATAAGCGTGGTATCCGCAATAGATGCCAGAAAAAAGCCAAATACATAAACTACCCGAAATGGCATAACCGCGCCGGTTCCCAATAGGTAGGTTATGGCACGGTCTCCATAATATGACCAGGCGATAGCCGTTGAGAACGCAAATAAAACTAAACCCAGCGTTACAGCATATTGTCCTGACTCTCCGATAAAACTCCGTTTGAATGCCTCGGTGGTCAGCGGCACCGAATGCAAAAGAGATTTCCCAATGAGAGTAACATCTACATTGTCAATTTGACCTTCAGATACATGCAACGTGCCCGTATAGTGGTATTCAGAAATGTTTATTTGTACATCTTCCGCAATGGATCGATTGTGAATAATCGTTATTCCAGGCGTCACAATATTGCCATTTTCAACTACCAGGTCACCAGAATACGCCTTCACCTGGCTCTGGCCACTAAAGGTAATATCAAGGTGCTCAAACAGCTGTTTCACATGCTCCGGATTCGCATCAGTATAAGTACCAGCCAAAATTTCTGTATCAAAACGCTGGAATTTATTTTCAAATTTTTCTTTCCAAACACCGGATGAAAGAATTACCAATCCAGTAAGCGTGCATATAACCAAAGTATCAATAAACGGCTCCAATATTGAGACCATACCCTCAGATACCGGCTCATTCGTTCGTGCTGAAGCGTGTGCAATGGGCGCCGAACCCTGTCCGGCCTCGTTGGAAAACAAACCGCGGTTCACGCCGCGATTAAACGCGTACGCAAAGCTTGCCCCTAGAAAACCCCCGGTGGCCGCACTGCCACTAAATGCATTGCTGAACACCTCTAAAAACGCGGGCCATACATTATCCAGATTGGACAGTACGACGGCCAACGCACCCAGGGTATACAAAATAGCCATTACCGGTACAATTCTGGATGTCACTGCTGCTATACGTTTTATACCACCAATAATGACGAAGCCTAATAATATCGCCAGCACGAAACCCGTCACACCGGTCGGGATTCCGAATGAGGTTTCTACCCCAACGGAAAGGTTATTACTTTGTGGTAAATTACCCGAACCAAAAGAACTGATCACGGTAGCAATAGCAAAAATGACTGCAAGCCACTTCATATTCAAGCCACGCTCCATATAGTACATTGGCCCACCCGCCATAAATCCTGAGTCGTCCTTAACTCTGTATTTGTGCGATATTGTCACCTCTACAAATTTGGTGGTCATCCCCAAAAAAGCGGTTACCCACATCCAGAACAAAGCCGCTGGCCCGCCAAGATACAGCGCAAAAGCAACACCACCAATATTCCCCGTTCCAACAGTACCCGAAAGAGCTGTGCTTAAAGCCTGAAAATGGGTGGTATCTCCCTCGCTTTCTTCTGTTTCATATTTGCCCGTCAGTACCTGCCATGCATGAGGAAAAAACCTAATTTGAGGAAAACCCAAATACAGAGTAAAAAAAACACCAACTCCCAATAACAGAAAGGGGAAATAAATTGCAGCCCCCAAATAACCGTCCATTATATTTAGAATATTGGTTAAAATTTCCACGCGCTCTCCTGTCTAATAGGTGGTGATTGTTAGCAATACTAAGCTAGTCAGTGGTACTGCCCTTGACTGCAGACAGCATGACATGAAATATTTCGTTTTGCTCCATAACACCACCCACCAGGTTTGCTGATGGGCCTTTGGCATATACGGCAACATCCTCACCACCATGTGTTTCCGAGTAGAGCGGCACCATGCCTTCCTGGAGATAATTCGGCTTGCGTGTATCTATTTCACGCAAATCTTGACCATTGTGTCCGGGTCCATTGGCATAACTAAGCGTGGTATAGGGTTTTTTATTGTTATCCAACACCAAGTCACCATTCCCATCGCGAACTTTCCCTAATATCGGATTGCCACGTGCAGGGTATCCATTGATAGACATGGTGTGGCTATGATCCGCCGTTACTATTATTAAGGTGTCTGCATCACTTGTAAGCCGATCCGCCGTAGAGACCGCGTCCGACAAGGCTAAGGCATCACTAAGCGCGCGATAGGCATTGGCGCCATGGTGCGCATGATCAATCCGGCCAGCTTCAACCATGAGAAAAAAACCCTGCCCGGTAAGTTCTGATGCCTGTTGCAACAAGTTGATAGATTTTTCAGTCATTTCTGACAAGGAAGGTTCCCCTGCTGGATCTCTACTACGGTCCGCCGAGAACTTCATATGGCCGTATTCAAACAATCCCAGTAAGGGCAACGACTTCACATTATTGAATTGCTGGGCATTCCATACAAACTGTCCTTCTTTATGTTTCGACTTCCACACATCGATCAGGTTTTTGCCATCCAGTCTCTTACCTTGTTTATCACCCAGCTCGAAATCAACAACATTCACGGGAAGAAACGAACGTCTACCTCCACCTAGGACTATATCAATGCCATCCCCATCAGAAAAATCAATCAGTTGCTGAGCAATATCTACACAACCTGCCTTTAGGGCCGCGTCAGGCATATCGGCATCGCTAGCCCAATTACGATCAACACTATGAGAATAGGTAGCGCCGGGGGTCGCGTGGGTTATTTCCGCCGTAGATATTATTCCTGTCGCCTTGCCGGCAACTTCCATAAGTTCGAGAAAACTGGGCACCGCAGCGCCAGACATCGTGTCACATTCGCTTCTTATAGCCTTACGACTCACACCGAGAACTCCATGCCGGGTTTTCACACCACTCATCATGGCCGTCATCGTTCCCGCAGAATCAGGCACTTGGGCATCGGTATTATAGGTTTTTGAAAGCGCCACATTTGGAAACTCCTCGAAACTCAGGTAATTCTCCTCTCCCGGTTCACCACGTAACTGCCCGGCATATATTCGCGCGGCGGTAACCGTTGAGACGCCCATACCATCACCCACAAAGAATATTACATTTCGAGCAGCACTGTCCCCTGCCCGTTTCCGTTGAGAAACCCGGGTTTGCGCGGTGGCGTAGGATAAATCGGTTTTTACATTTTGGTACAGCCTATGCTCCTGCATTAAATCAAGTACGGAAACAGGCGTAGAAACGGGTCCAGAAGCATTTAATATCCCGGAGTCATGCGCGCAACCCATAGCGCCGGTCAATACACATCCGATACCAGCAAGTAGACTCAACACAGCCGAGCATTTCACTTTCTAAGTTCCCGCATTGTTACAAATTCTTCCGCTGCTGTAGGGTGTATACCTATAGTAGAATCAAAATCTGCTTTTGTAGCACCACATTTTAATGCCACGCCCATGCCCTGCATCATCTCCCCTGCATCAGGCCCAACCATATGCACCCCAACAACTTTGTCTGTACTACGCTCAACAATCAGTTTCATAAACGAACGTTCATCTCGGCCAGACAGGGTATGCTTCATGGGCTTGAATGTAGATTCATAGATATCCAGATCACCAAACTCCGCCAGAGCTTGCTCTTCCGTCAGGCCAACAGTACCAATATTTGGCTGACAAAATACAGCTGTTGGAATATTGGTATAATCAAGCAGCTTTTCTCCACCACGAAACAAGTTGTCAGCCAGGCACATGGCTTCGGCAATGGCCACCGGTGTCAATTGTATTCGGTCGGTCACATCCCCTATGGCATAGATACTGGGTACACTGGTTTGATAGTGGTCGTTTACAACAATTGCTCCGTTAGATTGCGTGTCTATGCCAATTTCTTTTAAACCCAGGCCTTCTATATTAGGCACCCGGCCAGTAGCATACATCACAAGATCTGTCTCAATACTGTTACCGGCTTTAAATGCCACCAGCAATGAGCCGTCGTCATTTTTGCTGATCTCACTAACGTCATAATTGAACAGCAGCTCAACATTTTTTTTAGCAATTTCTTCTGCAACAAATGCTCTTACACCAGAATCGAAACCGCGTAAAAACAGGGGTCCACGGTATGCCAGTGTTGTTTGTGCTCCCAAGCCACTGAATATACCGGCGAACTCCACTGCGATATATCCTCCGCCAACAACAAGTACTCTGCGTGGAAATTCGTCAAGGTAAAATGCTTCATTAGATGTAATGACATGTTCACGGCCCTTAATATCAGGAACATGTGCTTGCCCGCCGCTGGCAATAAGTATGTATTTAGCAGTATATTCACGACCACCCGCGTTAACGGAGTGAGGCCCGGTAACCGAGGCCCGTGATTGAATCAAATCAACACCTGCACCCGAAAGCAACCCGGCATAAATACCATTCAGTCGTTCAATTTCTTGGGTTTTATTGTCTCGCAGGCGAGACCAGTCAAAACTACTCTCACCCACATCCCAGCCAAAACCAGCCGCATCTTCAAAATCTTCAGAAAAATGGGAGCCGTAAACAAATAATTTTTTTGGAACGCAGCCAACATTTACGCAAGTTCCACCCAGAGCCGCATCTTCGGCCACCGCCACTCGTGCTCCATACTGAGAGGAAATGCGACTGGCCCTCACGCCACCAGATCCTGCACCGATTACAAACAGATCATAGTCATACTCTTTCATGCTTAAATATTGCACCCTTATGGAGAAACGCTTAACTACTCAAGGCAGGCAGACTACCGCATCGACAACAAATATCAATGCTTTCTCGCTTGGACAACCCGTGAACACACAAGCTCTGCGCTATACTGACATTGAGGACTCAAACACAGGAAAAGCCGGGTATATCCTCTATCATTTGCGAGTAATATATATGCGAATTTGCAAGCATTTACGACTGCCTGGCGATTTCTAAAGGAAGAGAAGGAGCACTGTTTGAACATTACTATTTTTGGTACAGGTTATGTTGGCCTGGTTACGGGAGCCTGTTTCGCCGAGATGGGTAACAAAGTACTGTGCGTTGACATTAATACAGATAAAGTCGCAGCACTCAATAGCGGCAAAATACCCATATTTGAGCCCGGTCTGGAAAGCCTGGTGCAGAGTAACCATGCAGCCGGGCGTTTACTTTTCACCACGGATAAATGCGCAGCGGTTAAACATGGGAAAATCATTTTTATTGCTGTGGGCACCCCTTCAGGCCAGGATGGTTCTGCAGATTTGAGTTATGTGCTGCAAGTTGCCAGCACCATAGCAATGCTAATGGATGAACCCAAGATAGTCGTCACCAAATCTACCGTGCCGGTCGGGACTGCAGATCAGGTAAAAGAAGCCCTGCGGGCGCAACTAAAAAAACGCGCCGTGGATATCGATTTCAGTGTTGCCTCAAATCCCGAGTTCTTAAAGGAAGGCGCGGCGATCAGTGATTTTATGAAGCCTGACCGAATAATCATCGGGTCAGATCGACCCAAAACCAAAGAATTATTGGAGCAGCTTTATGCTCCTTTTAACCGTAACCATGACAAAATTGTCCACATGGATATACGTTCAGCAGAACTCAGTAAGTATGCGGCCAATGTTATGCTCGCAGCGCGCATTAGTTTGATGAACGAATTCTCTAATCTCGCTGATTTGCTTGGTGCGGACATCGAATCCGTACGACGAGGTATTGGTTCAGACCCACGCATTGGATTTAACTTTATCTATCCAGGTTGCGGGTATGGGGGCTCATGTTTCCCAAAGGACGTAAAAGCGCTAATTCATATTGGTGAAGAAAACGGCTATGAAACACAACTCGTGCAGAGCATAGAAAATGTAAACAATACGCAGAAAAAAGTACTGTTTAACAAGATATTTACACATTTTTCAGGTCAACTGCGGGGTAAAACATTTGCCCTCTGGGGACTGGCGTTCAAGCCAAACACTGACGATATTAGAGAAGCGCCTAGTCTTATTGTAATCGAGGCTCTATGGGCTGCCGGAGCCAGCGTGCGCGCTTACGACCCCGAGGCAATGGAGGCGACGGCCAAATACTATAGCGATTACAGTGAACAACTCACACTCTGCCAGTCTCGAGATGAAGCCATACAGGGTGCTGATGCATTAATTGTTGTTACTGAATGGAACGAGTTCAAAACTCCTGACCTCCAACAGCTAAATGATACGCTAAACAATCCAGTCATATTTGATGGGCGCAATTTGTATGACCCTGAGTATTTAAAATCTCTGGGATTTGACTATTATTGCATTGGCCGAAGCCAGGATAAACAAAGCGCTTAGTGTAAGCGGGTTATGATATTCGGTTGCGCTCGTTCACCTGGCGAACCGAACTATGCTGACTGCGAGATGAGCGCTCGGGATTGGGTTTAACACGATTATCAGATCGGTGAATGGCCTCTAATACTTTTTCCAGGAGC
Source organism: Pseudomonadales bacterium (assembly GCA_019090385.1). Taxonomy (GTDB): domain Bacteria; phylum Pseudomonadota; class Gammaproteobacteria; order Pseudomonadales; family Azotimanducaceae; genus DC-out156. Next base: position 20,435 of record JAHRWB010000158.1, read on the forward strand.
CCTTTTATTTCATCCATTTCTTCTTTTAGATCATGCCCCATGGTATCCAGCGCGCGCTCCATAGACGAAAGTCGCTGCTGAACGTTAGCTTTGTCGAATAGACTTCTGGCCATGGTCTCAAGTGGTTGAGACGGCTGTTCCGCAGGCACCGAATTTGTATTTTCTTCTGCATTTGCTCCTGGTATAGGGGCAGGTATGGGTGCCGCTCTAGAGGCTGATGCAGGTGCAGCAGCTCGCACTTCTAACGTGGGAGCAATCGGTTCATGTAGAGCTTGCACTGGTTGGACAAAGCCTTCACCCTCCTCACGAGTATTTCGTGCGCCAGATAGAAATTCAGCGCCAATTTCTTCAGCCACAGTACGGACTGTTTGGCCAGAAATATGATGCTGTTCTTCCAGATAGCAAAACAACAATAAGCGATCGCACAGGTTATTAATCCGCCTCGGTACTCCATCTGTATAGTGGAAAATCTCGGCAAAAGCTTCCGATTCAATTCTCGGATTATCCTTCCAACCTACCCGACCGAGGCGATGTTCAATATAGGTGAGTGTTTCGTCCTCACTTAGAGGGTTTAAATGGTAGGTTGCGATGACTCGCTGTCGAAGCTGCTCGAAACCATCGGATAGCAGGGTATCTCGGAACTCTTCCTGTCCCAATAGGAAAATCTGTAAGAGAGGTTTTCCCTGATACTGAAAATTCGACAGCATTCTGAGCTCTTCCACAGACTTTGGCGGGAGATTCTGAGCTTCGTCCACAATAAGTAACGGGCGTTTACCCTCTCGCTTAATCCGGACAAATAGCTGTTCAAGATCTCTTAAAATATGCGCTTTACTTTCTGTTTGGACTTTTAAGCCAAAATTCATGGCTACCAGAGACAGAGTATCATCTGCACCCAACTGTGTAGTCACCAGATTGGCCACGTGCATTGTGTCCGCGTCTACATCCGAGAGCAGAGCTTGAACCAGTGTCGATTTACCTGTGCCAACATCACCGGTAACGACAATAAAGCCGTCTGCCTGGCTTAACCCGTATTGAAGAAAAGAAAGCGCGCGCTTGTGCTCTTTACTAGGAAAAAAGAAACGAGCATCAGGAGACAGCTGAAAGGGCTTGCCGCTAAGATTAAAATATTCCCTGTACATTGTATCGATATCCCAACTAATAAACGGCCAGTGGGAGTTAATACTAGCCCTTTTTGGCATCGCATTCTGTAAAGTTATGTAAATAGTGCGGCCAAGATCTCAAATATAGGTAGCAGAGGGCTCTGGCAGCAGTTATTGCATACAAGCTAATACACCTGCAAATGCAATATGGTCCATAATAAACCAAATCAACATATCCCATCAGCCCGGCTATTCCCGGGCACGATTAATAAAAACCCGAAATAAAAAATTTGAGACGGAGCATTCTCTAGCATGAAAGTACTTGTCACCGGAAATGCAGGCTTTATCGGCTCATTTATAGCAGAACGGCTCCTGGAACGCGGCGACACTGTCATTGGAATCGATAATCTGAATGACTATTATGATGTGGAGCTGAAAAAAGCCCGACTAAAGCGGCTTAAAAACAAGTACATATTCAAGCAGTATAAAGCCGATATTTCTGATCCCGGCGTTCTGGATGATATCCTGGCCACTGGTCAACCCGATCGAATAATCCACCTCGCTGCCCAGGCTGGCGTTCGTTACTCCCTGGAAAATCCTCACGCATATATCCAGGCCAATATCCTTGGCTATATGAACCTCCTTGAGGCTTGCCGCAATCACGGCACTCAGCACCTCGTATATGCATCCACCAGCTCAGTCTATGGCGGCAATACCCACATGCCTTTTTCCGTGTCTGACAACGTAGACCACCCTCTCAGTCTCTATGCAGCAACAAAAAAATCCAACGAACTGATGGCGCATACCTATAGCCACCTGTTCGGTATACCCACCACAGGTCTACGGTTTTTTACCGTTTACGGCCCCTGGGGAAGACCCGACATGGCGCTGTTCCAGTTCACCAAAAAAATCCTGGCTGGCGAACCCATAGATGTTTTCAATTATGGCAAACATAAACGAGATTTTACCTACGTCGATGATATCGTGGAGGGTGTGCTGCGTGTACTGGATATACCGCCCGAAGCAGGTGCCGCCAACAGCACCGCAGCAGCAGAACCCAATAGTTCAAGCGATACTGCAGCGCCCAAAGTACCCTATAAAATATTTAATATCGGCAGTAATAATCCCGTCGAACTGCTCACCTACATCGAGTACTTAGAAAATGCCCTGGGGGTAAAGGCTACAAAAAACTTTCTCCCCATGCAGGCCGGTGACGTACCGGATACTTACGCTGACGTAGATGATTTAATTGCCGCCACCGGATACAAACCCGATACATCCGTCGAATTAGGCGTACAAAAGTTTGTGCACTGGTACAAAGATTACTACGCATGACAGCCTGTATATTCAGGATATTGGATGGGCATTAGTGCATGAGCTAAATAGATACATTGTTTGGCAGTTAAACTACGCAACAAATGGAGTACTAGAAGTTGAAAATACTTGTAACCGGGGGTGCTGGCTATATCGGCAGCCATACCTGTGTAGAGTTGTTAGATGAAGGGCACGAGGTCATCATCGTTGATAATCTGTCTAATAGCTCAAAAAAATCAATTGAAGTTGTACAGGATATTACCGGTAAGCAAATGGCCTTTTATGAGGGTGACCTGCTTGATAAAGAACTATTGTCCAAAATTTTTTCCCGACACTCCATTGATGCCGTAATTCATTTTGCCGGATTAAAGGCCGTTGGAGAATCCGTTGCCGAACCACTACTCTATTATCACAACAATATCAGCGGCACACTGAGTTTATTGGAAATAATGCAGGCTCATAATGTTAAGACCCTGGTCTTCAGCTCTTCCGCTACCGTATATGGTGACCCTACCGAGGTACCCATTGATGAGAGTTTTCCAACCCAGGCCACTAACCCCTATGGGCAAACCAAACTGTTTATAGAGCAAATACTGACTGATCTGCACATAGCCAACCCAGACTGGAAAATCTCAATTTTACGCTATTTTAATCCAGCAGGCGCCCACCATTCAGGTCGAATCGGAGAAGACCCAAATGGCATTCCGAATAACTTATTACCCTATATTAGCCAGGTAGCAATCGGACAGCTGAACTCACTCAAGGTATTTGGTGATGATTACCCCACACCTGATGGCACAGGCGTGCGAGATTATATTCATGTAGTTGATCTGGCTCTGGGGCATATCGCTGCACTTAACCACCTGGACAAGCCCAAACTCGCCATCCATAACCTGGGCACAGGCCAGGGTTCTTCGGTACTGGAGGCGATGAAAGCTTTCGAAAAAGCCAGCGGCAAACAAATTCCGCATGAGATGGCTCCGCGCAGATCCGGGGATATTGCTGCCTGTTATGCAGATCCGAGTAAGGCTGAAAAAGACCTGGGCTGGCGCGCATCACGCTCGCTGACCACCATGTGCGATGATGCCTGGCGGTGGCAATCCAACAACCCAGCGGGTTACGACGATACATAAAAACACCGATAATCACGGGACCTTCTTAAGCTGAAGGCTTACATTGTTAAAACAATATCTTAACAGCGCGATCTTTCTCTCTTATAATGCGCCCCCACTGGAGGGGTGGCAGAGCGGCCGAATGCACCGGTCTTGAAAACCGGCGTCTGTAACAGGACCGTGAGTTCGAATCTCACCCCCTCCGC
>JAHRWB010000159.1 GCA_019090385.1 Pseudomonadales bacterium
ACTAGAAAAAGAGCTGATATTCAAGCGCGGCTGGATACTAATCGGCAGGCAAGATCAGGTGGCTAACCCGGGTGATTACATGGCTCTACGGGTTTGTGATGAGAATATTGTGCTTACTCGGGATACTCGCGACGTAATCCATGTTTTATCAAACGTATGTACACACCGCTGGATGCCAGTGTGTGAGGGCACGGGCAATCGGAAGTTTTTTACCTGCCCCTATCACGCATGGGCTTTTGAACTGAATGGTACTTTGCGTGGAGCGCCCGGAATGCAGGATGCCCCCGGTTACGATCCAGAAAAACTCAAGTTGCCCTCCATCAGGCACGAAATATGGAAAGGATTTATCTTTATCAATATCGAGGGGAGTGCAGAATCATTGTTACCGCAACTAAGCCCCCTTGATAAAGAGTTAGCTGAATACCATCTCGAAGACTGGAAAGTGGTTAGGAGCAAGGAGTGGGGTAAAAGCCCCTGGAACTGGAAGACTTTTCAGGACAATGGGGATTGTTATCATCATATAGGCACGCATCCTGAAACTCTGGAAAGAGAGTTCCCTGGCAGTTTGAGTTATAGTTTGCCCAATAATGGTGCTTATACCATGGTGTGGAGTCCCACACGGGAGAAATTCATTGTGGAAGATGAAGCAGGCAAACGCATGTCGAGTGAATTGCCGCTGATGCCTGGTTTAACGGAAAGACAAAGAACTGCATTTTGTCTTATATATGTGCTCCCCAACTACTTTATATTTGTGCGGCCGGATATGGCAGCTATCGCCAGGGTATTTCCAACTGGGCCAGAAGAAATTCACCTGCATACTGATATCATGTTGCCCCCGCATTTACTAAATTTACCCGAAACTGACATGGTTGCAGATCTATTGTTGGCCAGCGTAGATGCGGTGCATCTGGAGGACATAACCGTTTGCACTAACGTGCAACAGGGCATGCATAGCCAATTTGCAAAGCGTTCTCCCTATAGCCTTTTGGAGACGCACAACCGGGATGTTATGCTTTTTGTAGCACGAAAGTTAGCGGCTGTGTTGGATGATTTAGATATTTTGCAGGGTAGGTAAAGGTTTAGATGAGCAATGAAAAGAGCAAACGACCCGTGGGCAGGCCCAGAGCAGATGGACGAGCGCATATTACCCGAGAGGATGTGTTTAAAGCTGCTACCAGACTTATAGCGCAACGGGGTTATGCAGGCACAAGTTTGCGAATGATTGCAGAAAAGTTGGGGGTGCAGGCACCATCTATTTTAAATTTGTTTAAAACCAAAGATCGCATACTAATAGACCTGGTTGTGCATTTGTCTCGGTACAGTCTTAATTTTTATCAGGCCTTGGAGGAGCAGGGCCTGGCCTCGGAGGTGATGATATACAAAATGGTATATGAAGAGTGCAGAGTACTGTCGATAGAAAAAAACCGGGAAATTACCTCGATTTTTTATCTACCGGAGCTACGTCAGCCGCACTTCAAGGAAGCCCAAAGTCAAAGAGCACAAATGATCTCCCACTATAAAAAACAGTTGGATAAAGGCATCGGTGAAGGTATTTTTAGGGCGCTTAACAGTGCCATGAGTGCTGAGCAAATATTTCAGCTAACGGAAACAAACTTGATAGCATTACATACCGATAGTTTTGGTTCACCAGAGCAGCAAGCCAGGGAGACAGCCTGCTTTGTGATGCGAGGGATACTGGCAAAACCGGAGCAACTAGATAACATTGCGCAGCGTGCAAAAGACTGTGACTTTGAGTTAATCAGTTCCTGATCAGCTTTGCATCTACGATGTAGATGTCTGGCTGGGATAATATAGAAATTCTAGTTGGAGTTTTCCACCGAGTCTAAGTGCCTGAGCAGGTTGTCGTTAACCGCATCCACAAGCTGATCTGTAATAAAGTGCCCAACATCGGGGATTTCTACAAAAGAATATTCCGCATCCACGAAATCAACTGTTTTTTCTGCTGCGGCTCTGCCAACGCTCATGTCTTTATCTCCCCATAAGTAGAGTGTGGGTATGGTCACCACAGGCACATTTTTACCAACCATGGAAGTATCATCGCCGAGGTTTCTATACCAGTTGATCGCAGCGTTCATTGCATCCGTAGACCCTAGTACTTCGAGGTAGGCTTCTACATCAGCATCGCTTACCCATTGGTCAGCAAATAGTTTTCTCAGCCGTTTCGCATTATCGGCCAGGAGCAGTTCGGCACTGTTGGCATTTTGAAATGCTTGATGATGGCTCGAACGTCCAGCTTGTTTATTATCTTGTTTCATAGCCAGGGCAAAAGCTGCAGGGTGTGGTCGTGATAGTACAGTCAGTGATTTCACTCTATCGGGATAAAATGCTGCCAGCAACCAACTCAGCTGGCCACCCCAATCATGGCCTACAACATGTATTTTTGCAGAGCTGCCCTGTGGTGATAATTCAGCGGCAAGGTCAAGCATGTCTTTTAATAGCAAAGCTGTTGCGTATTGGATGGTTGCTGCCGGGCGTGCGCCAACTGAGTAACCTCTTTGATTGGGTGCGACGCAATAATAACCGGCATTTGCCAGAGCAGGTAATTGATATCGCCACGTGTAATTGGTCTGGGGAAAGCCGTGCAAAAATAACACCATTGGCTGACTTTTGTCTCCGCAGACAGTTACGTCGAACACCATATCGCTTACGTTTACAGCTATTGTTTCTATCATGATCTTCTCACTTGGATGGTTGTCCCTCTGCTAATTGAGGTCTATGTGTTGAGTGTGTGCAAATTGAGGCATACCTTATTTTACCTGGTTTTACCTGGAGCCAGCCTTACTCAGGGCCAGATCTCGAATAGCGAGATAAAATCGTTACAGCAATCTGCTTTAACGACATCAGAAAAGCCAGCTTCATCAGCCATTTTTCGCACAACTTTTTCAGGCATACCACAGGTGCCAAGACCTTCGCCGCCATGTGCTAACGATGTTGTCATGCAGTAATGCAGGCTCATACCGTACTTCAGGGTTGCCATAGGTCCGACATTGTCATGCAAGTGGTCTTCAGCAGTAATTTCCTGCATGACGTAAACCCCGCCGGGGTTTAGGTGGGTGCGAATATTTACCATAGCTTCCTGGGGTCGTGGCATATCATGTATGACATCAAAGGTAAAAATCACATCGTATTTTCCCGGCAAAGGTTCTGAGCCATCAGCAACTTCGAAATGCACATTGTTGGAAACGCCTGCTTTTTCTGCGCGCTCGTTTGCACCGGCGACCTGGGGCGGAAATGCATCGAAACCGATAAAATTTGAGGCTGGGAAAGCCTCCGCAAGTATCAAAAGCGCCAGACCGTTTCCACATCCAATATCGGCGACCTGAACGCCTTTTTCCAGCATTGCCTGGACTTTGGGCAGGGAAGGAATCCACTGTTGTAAAAGCAGATTTCTGTAGCGTACACCGCTTGATCTGCTCATACCATCATACAGTTTTGGGTGAAAGCTGGATTGCGCTACACCACCACCGTTTTTAAATGAACTCACCAATTCTTCAAAGGGTGTCATTGAGTGAACCATCAGTTCCAGAATGCCGCCCTGGAACAAGGGGCTGTTTTCATCAGCAAGGGGCATTTGATGTTCTGGAGGCAAGGTATATGCCATGCTGCTTGAATCCACTTCCAGATAGCCAGCAGCGGTCATTCCCTGCAACCATTCGCGTGAATAGCGCTCGTCTATTTCGGCAAGTTCTGCCAGCTGGTGACTTGTTAAGGGGCTATTCTTGGCCAATATTTGAAACAAACCCAGGCGATCACCCAGGGCGCACATGCGGGCGGCCATGGAAGATGCAAGATCCTGTTGAAACTTGCCCATAAAGTGCTTTGCTTTACTTTTATCGAATTCAGCACTGTTGCTCATGCCATTCTCACTCTTCAGTAATGTCCTATTACTTTAACGCTGTGGGAATAGAATTCAAATTAATAATTGTCGGGGCTGCTGGCATTTGCCAATGGTCACACAGCGGTTTTATCTAGTTTACTATCATAGACTTTTTGTCCAAGGCAGTAGGTCGCGGATATACATCGCTCATCACCAAGCATTATCAGCGCAAATAGCTTTTCGTGTAGATCATCTGTCCGGCTGGTGCGCCGTGCCAGCAACTCTGTAGAGTCGGTATTTAGTACCACGAAGTCCGCTTCTTTTCCGGGTACTAGATTCCCGACTTTGTCTTCCAGGTCCAGTGCTAAAGCACCACCTAAAGTGGCAAGATAAAGTGCCCGGTATGCAGTGAGCGGTTGCTGATTAAGCTGAAGTACTTTGTAAGCTTCTGCCATGGTTTTCAGCATGCTGAAACTGGTGCCTGCACCTATATCTGTGGCCAAGCCTACCCGTATATTTTGTGTTAAGGCGGCATCGAGGTCGAATAAGCCGCTACCTAGAAATAGATTTGATGTTGGGCAGAACGCGATGGCACTATCAGTTTGCTGCATCAGTTGCCGGTCTTCATCGTCTATATGAATACAATGCCCGAAGATAGCCCGTTTACGTGTTAAACCGTATTGTCTATAAACATCCAGATAACTGCGATTGTTCGGAAATAATTCTGCAACCCAGGCTATTTCTTTGGCATTTTCTGCGAGATGAGTTTGGATGTAGGTATCTGGATAGTCGCGGGCCAATTTTCCCGTTAGTTCTAGCTGTTGTACACTGGATGTGGCAGCGAACCTGGGTGTTAAGGCATAACTTAAGCGACCATTATTGTGCCATTTTTCTATTAATTCGAGGCTGTCTTCATAACCTGAAATGGCCGTGTCACGTAAATTTTCCGGACAATTTCTATCCATGAGCACTTTGCCTGCAATAAGGCGTAGACCATGGGCGCTTGCTGCAGAAAAAATGGCATCTACCGAATTTGAATGTATGGTGGTATATGCGGCGGCTGTGGTGGTACCATTTTTAAGCAGTTCTCGAATAAAAAAATCAGATAATTCTGCTGCGTATGCTTTGTTGCTCAAATTTTCTTCAATGGGGTAAGTATATTGCTCCAACCAATCCAGTAACTGTGCACCATAGGATGCAATTATATCTGTTTGTGGATAGTGGATGTGGGTATCAATAAACCCCGGTACGATTAGTTGACCGCGATAGTCGATCGTTTTTGTAGAAGTATCCAGTGTAGCTGCTATTTTTTCTGTGCTGCCAAGCGCCTTGATATGTCCATCATAAACAACCAGCAATCCATCTTCGATGATTTCCAGTTCTGGTGTTACCTGTTCCAGACCGGGGTCACCAAGGCAATGAATAATGGTGCCGCGATAGGCAAGTGTATGGGTATGCATGGTTTACGCTCTATTCCTCTTACTATCTTTATCTTGGTCTGAATCCATGGGGAGAATCAAAAGTGGGGGATTAAGAACAAGTTCCTCTAGATTTTTTCCAGCACCTTCACGATCCACCACGATAAACTCCAGTCCTGCCTGAGGTGCGATAAGCGGCATATGCCATATGCCCGCACTTAGGTTAATCCCCTGTCTCCCGTCTGATTTAAAGGCGCGGATATTACCTTGCATGACTGCTTCGGCATTTTTTGCCACAACAACGATAAAAGGTATATTAGACCAGGGAATAATAGCCTGACTTCCCAAGGGGTGCTGTTCCATCAACTTAATTGCGTAGGGGAGGCTTGTCGCCTCGCTGCAGCGGAAAATGCTAATAATGGGGAATGATTCAGGTGTTGGCGTCAGGGTAACTTTTCCAAGCGCATGATACCGCTCAAAAGTGTTGTTGTTGATCGGAAAAGGTACTGCCGCATCAGTTTGTATAACATCACCAAAGGGCGAAAAGTCGTTTGCTGTTAGCGGCTGTAAATTGATGCTTTGCATGTTAGTCCGGTTTGGCCATACCCATTAATTGTAGGCGAGAAATACCACCATCTGGGAAAATATTCATCCTGATATGAGACAGCTGGGAGTGCTCACAGATATGCTTTGAAAACCGATGTACTCTGTCTGCTTCCAGCTTGCTCTCTGGTAAGATGGTTATCCATTGCGCATTATTCAGCTGATCAGTATTTATCAGCGATGTATCATTCAAAGCAGTGCCTTCAATGGACACCCTGTCAGGGTAGTTGCCTTTGAAAAAAGCAGTATTGACATTTATTTGCTGGATATGTCCTGCTCGTCCAAGTTTCATTATCACCCAATCGTTGCCAGGAGTACGTCGACGTCTGGTTTCCCAGCCATCGCCCATATTTATCGCTGGTACGGGGATATTTAAATTGTGCATTGAGCCAAAATGTTCATTGTTACAGCTTAAAGCGCGTCCGCCGTACTTTAGTGCAAGCAGGTCTATCTGTTGGCTAAAGTCCTGTGTTGTCCAGTCAAAATTAACTTCACCGTAGACACGTAATCTGGCGATACCACCATCGGGGTAAATATGTAGACGCACATGAGTAGATGCTTTGTCGCATTCAACACTGTGGTAGTGATGTGAGTCTCCTTTCAGATTTTGTGTTCCGAGAATTTCCCGCCACTTGGTAGTGGTGTTGGGGCCATCAGGGGCATTACATGCTTCTAGGGATGCGGAGGGGGGATAATTGCCAATGAAATGGCTGGTATCGATATGTACACCTTTGATGAATCCTGTCATACCCAGTTTAATGATGCACCAATCGTGGCCCGGAGTGCGTTTTCGACGAGACTCCCAGCCATCCATCCATTTGCCGTGGTCATCATATTTTCCAGGTATAAATATGGGGTCTTCGGGTTTAATTAGTCGTTCTTTGGGGGCAAAAAAGTCGTCACTTGCACTGATAACTTTTGCTCCGAGTCTAGGTTGCGCTAGATCTATCCATTCGTTGAAGGGTTGCTCAATCATGATTTATCTGCATTTTTCGTGGTTTGGGCTTTTCCGCGGACTCATTCTCATCCGCTGCGGGGGTGAATATCGCTTCGAGACGGAATCTGGCGATGTTGTGAATTTCCGCAATTGCACGATTGAATTCGGTTGTCCTGTCATTGTGTATGCGTTCTTTGAATGAGGCGAGTATTTTTGATCGGTTACTATTGCGCACGGCGAATATAAAGGGGAAATCAAATTTTTTTTTGTAAGCACTATTCAGCTGATTAAATTGTTCAAATTCTTCCGTAGAGCACTGATCAAGGCCAGCATTGGCCTGCTCGTTAGTAGATGCATGGGTAAGCTGGCCCGATATAGCGGCTTTGCCAGCAAGATCTGGATGTTTGCAAATAAGCTCTAATAGCTCTTTTTCTGTTGCGAACGAAACCGCTGATGATAAAGCATGTGTTATGCCTTCGAGTGTATTTTCATTTTCACTGATGCCAGCTTGCCAGGCTTTTTCAGCTACCCAGGGTGACAACTCATAGATACCCGAAAAATTTTGGATAAATTCAGATTTGCTCATTTCTGCGGGATATTTTTTTGGCGACATTTTAGGAGTTTTCCGAGGCGGGTGGATGTAAATTGCGCCAATGATGGGCAATGTCAATGCGTCGGCTTATCCAGACCTGATTAAAACTCTGAAGGTAATCCAAAAACCGAATGAGTGAAGCTGCGCGACCGGGTCTGCCCATTAAGCGGCAGTGTAAACCGACGGACATCATGCGTGGTGTTGTACTACCTTCGGAATAAAGTATGTCGAAACTGTCTTTCAAATAGCTAAAAAAATCATTGCCGGTGCTGAAGCCCTGGTTTGCAAAACGCATATCGTTTACGTCCAGGGTATAAGGCAGCATTAGCTGGGGTTTGTCATAGGTGTAATCCCAATAGGGCAGCTCATCTGCATAGCTATCGGCATTGTAGATAAAATTGCCATGCTGGGCTGCAATACGGTGGCTGTTCTCACTGCATCGGCCCAGATACCAACCCTTTGGAGTACTGCCAGTTATCCGTTTATGAATATCCATGGCTTTGTGAAAGTGTTCAGTTTCCGTTTCTTCAGAGACATGTTGGTAATCGATCCAGCGGTATCCATGGCTGGCAATTTCCCACTGTGCATCCAGCATTGCTTGCACAGCTTGTGGGTTGCGTTGTAATGCCATGGCGATACCGAAGACTGTGACGGGCAATTTACGTTCTGAAAAAATTCGTAACAGGCGCCAAAAACCTACCCTTGAACCATACTCATAAACGGAATCCATATTCATGTGCCGCATGCCTGGAATGGGCTGTGCACCTGGAATTTCAGATAGGAAAGCCTCGGAGGCGGGATCACCGTGCAGGATGGAGTTTTCTCCGCCTTCTTCATAATTGACGACAAACTGCACGGCCACTCTGGCTTCATTTGGCCATTGTGCAGAGGGAGGTGAATTTGCGTATCCAACCATATCTCTTGGATAGTTGTTCATGCCTGAGTTTCTCCCACTAGGGTGCGTTGTTGGAACGGAACCATGCATCAATTTTTAAGCGCTCTGCTGCACTGATGCCGGTGAGATTACCGATGGGCATTGCTTTGGTGACAACGGCTTGTTGGTGTATAAGTAATGCCTGTCGGACGATATCCACCTGGGTATCAAAACTTATGCCCAGGGGAGCGGTATTAAAGCCAACTTGGGTGGGCTTGCTTGAATGACATACCACGCAGTGTTTCTTTATTATCGGCTCAATGTCACTGAAGCTGGCTGTTACTGAACTATTTGCTTGTTGGGATGCGGGTTTACCAGAGTAGATAATTGATGCCAACACGAGAAATATCAGCACTAGTAATATGCTTCGACGGTTTGATTCTCTTGTTTGGTTGAGAGGGGAATCATGCCCGATTTTATGACGTGAAATAAAAAATGCCCGGACCAGTACACCCAGAAGTGCTATGCCGAGTAATACTATCCAATTGTATTCCCCACTATAGGTGAATGCATAGTGATTGCTGATCATGACAAATAATACTGGCAGGGTAAGGTAGGTATTGTGTACTGATCTCTGTTTGCCCTTTATGCCCGGTGTTGGGTCTGGCGTTTCCCCCTTACTGGCGGCTGAGACTATTTTCTTCTGGCCAGGAATAATGATAAAAAACACATTGGCGACCATGATAGTCCCAATCATTGCGCCAAAATGGATAAAGGCGCCCCGGCCGCCAAATAACTGACAAAACCCATAGGCGGCAGTCGTCAACAGCAGAATAATACCGGTACCCAGCAAACCATCATTGCTGGCAAGCGGTGATCGACACATCAAGTCATATATTACCCAGCCTAGAATAAGCCCGCCAAGGCCGGTAAATACTGCGCTGGTTTTGGATAGATCTGCTCGTGACGGGTCGATTAAATAGGTTTCTGCGCCATACCAGTACACTAATGTGAGGAGTAAAAACCCACTGATCCAGGTTGAGTAGGCTTCCCATTTAAACCAGTGCAATGGGTCGGGCATTATCTCAGGTGCCAGCCGGTATTTCCGGGCTTGATAGAAACCTCCGCCATGCACCGACCAGACTTCGCCTGCCAGTGCTCTATTTTTATCCAGGGGGGGTAGCAGATGATTATCTAACCATACAAAATAAAAAGATGAACCTATCCATGCAATTCCGGTTATGACGTGCAGCCACCTGAGCAGCAAATTAGTCCATTCCAGTATATAGGCTTCCATCTTAGGACATATCCGCTGTAGATAAGTTGTTAGTTATATTATTGTTCGCAGATACAGGGTTTAATTGCAGCAATTGGCTTGCCAGCGCTACAGCTATTTCACCGGGATGTTTACCGTTGATGGTCGTGTCGCCAATGGGACAGGTCAACTTTTGCAAATATTCCATGGGTAAGCCTCTAGCTGACAATCGTTTTTCGAATTTTATACGTTTGGATTTAGAGCCGATCAGTCCGCAATAAGCGCTATCATTTCTCTTCAGAATGGCTTCCAGTATTTTTTCGTCAAGGGGGTGACTGTGCGTCATTATGACATAACATATATTTCTCGGGAATGTAGCCACTTCATACTGCGGTTCCTCACTGTAGAGTGTCGAAACATTTCCTGGTAGGTGTTTCGGAAACATTTCTTCTCTGCTGTCAATCCATGTTGTTGTGCAGGGCAGGGTGCCTAGTATGGATATGAGCGCCTGTCCAACGTGACCTGCGCCGAACACGGCAATTTGAAAACTGTTGGGAAAAATTGCTTCTTGTAAGGCCGGGGCATTTTCTAGCATTTTGCTGAGTTCAAATGTCTCTATCTGAACTTCGACTTTGCCACCACAACATTGCCCCAGGCTTGGACCGAGCGAGAAAACGCGCTTTTCATGGCCTGTACGGCAGAGTCTAGCAGCGAGGTTTTCTCGAGTGCTTTGAATCAGTGTGTACTCCAGATGCCCGCCACCGATAGTTCCTTTGAGTGAGAGGCGGGAAACAAACATAGTACAACCGGTGTCCCGGGGTGCAGAACCCTGGCAATTTATAATGCGCAGGCAAGCTGCATGGGTTTCTCCTGATTGCAATAGCTGTGTGATATGTGCAGCAATCGATTGCACAGAGTTCATGATAAGTGGTTTTGCTTAATTG
>JAHRWB010000011.1 GCA_019090385.1 Pseudomonadales bacterium
AACGCCGTGGCCGATGATAACGCCGTGGCCGATGATAACGCCGTGGTAGAACAAAATGAGTCGCAGGAATCTGAACCGGATGCTGAAGATTCAGATTCTCAAGAACAGGCGCTACAGGCGGTCTATGATGAAGTGGAGAATCTCGACAATGTTGATAATCTGATTGCCAGATTAAAAGAAGAAATTAACTCGGATCTTTATGATGTAGGTGGCCTGTTGGAGGAAACCGAGGCGATAATAGAAAAAGACAGTGAACAGAACCTGGGCCTGGTGCTTGAAGAACAGCAGGCCTCTGAGCTGCTTGAATAGCTACACGAGGATAGCAAGGAGGGGTCGCCGAGCATCCCTGGCTAGTACAACCTTAGAAGAAAGTAGTCAGGCTCAAGAGATTTTTCCGTGCTGCTCTGATGATATTGCTGATGTATTTGATAGATATTGCTGGACTTCTAGATATATTTTTTACTTTGGGCCAGTCGGTCAAAGTTCTCGTATCGGCCACAAAGCGTATGGGTGTCAGCCGGTAGGCGGGGGAGAAAGTGCGTCCGAAAACAATATTCCTGCAACTGAGTTTTTTTTTACTACGGCTTGCTATGCACGCTTCAAATGCTAAAGTAGGGACTTTATTTAATTCAACTTTATCTAATTCAACTTGGTTTAAGAGTAGTCATTCATGATATTTGATAGTACCGAAGAGTATATCTCCACTGATGAGTTAAGTATGGCCGTTGATGCGGCTGTGAAACTAGAACGTCCTTTGCTGATTAAAGGTGAGCCTGGAACAGGTAAAACCATGCTGGCTGAGCAGGTAGCCAAGTCTCTGGGCACAAACCTGATTCAATGGCATATAAAATCCACTACCAAGGCGCAGCAGGGCCTGTATGAGTATGATGCCGTTACACGTTTACGTGATTCGCAACTGGGCGATGAGCGTGTAAATGATATTCGTAATTACATTAAAAAGGGCAAGCTCTGGGAAGCATTTCAGTCAGAAGAGCGCGCGGTACTGTTAATTGACGAAATTGACAAGGCCGATATTGAGTTCCCCAACGATTTGTTGCAGGAACTGGATCGAATGGAATTTTTTGTTTATGAAACAGGTGAAACAATTAAAGCTGTTAACCGGCCTGTAATCATAATAACCAGTAATAATGAAAAAGAGCTACCGGATGCGTTTCTCCGACGTTGCTTCTTCCACTTCATTAATTTTCCAGATAGGGAAACAATGCAGCAAATTGTGGATGTGCATCATCCTAAAATCAAAGGTGATCTTGTTAAAGAAGCGATGGACATTTTCTTTGATGTACGTAAGGTTCCTGGCATCAAGAAAAAACCTTCTACATCTGAATTAATCGATTGGCTGAAGTTGTTGATGGCTGACGATATTCCTGATGAAATTCTGACTAACCGCGATACTACCAAAGCTATTCCTCCCCTATATGGTGCGTTGATTAAAAATGAGCAGGACGTTCATTTGCTTGAAAGGTTGGCGTTTATGAACAGAAGGGATAGCAGAGGTTAATCATGCTGGTTAACTTTTTCCTTACCTTAAGAAAGCACAAGGTTCCTGTAACTATTCGGGAGCTATTGGATTTGCATCAGGCGTTAAGCCAACATTTGGTGTATGCGAACATTGACGATTTTTACCTGCTCAGCCGTACCTGTATGGTAAAAGATGAAAAAAATTATGATAAATTCGATGTAGCGTTTGGCAGCTATTTCAAGGGACTGGAAGATTTGCATGGCTTACTGCAATCGATGATTCCTGATGAATGGATGCGCCGCGAATTTGAGAAGTCTCTCACGCCGGAAGAATTAAAAAAGATCGATGATCTTGGTGGCCTGGAAAAACTTTTTGAAGAATTTAAAAAGGAACTGGAGGACGCTGAAAAGCAAGCCGCTAAAAAGGCTGAGGAAGAAGCCAAAGAAGGTAAAGGCGAAGAGGGCGATAAACCCAATCCAAAGGGTAAGAAAGGTCCTGGTGGACAGGGGCCTGGCAAAAAGAAAAAGGCCAAGAAAACTTGGAACCAGCGAGAGTATAAAAACCTCGATGATTCCATTGAGTTAGGCACGCGTAATATTAAAATCGCATTGCGGCGCCTTAGAAAATTCGCTAGAACTGGTCTTGAAGAAGAACTCGATTTAGATGGGACTATTAAGCATACTGCGGACAATGGTGGCATGCTGGACATTCGCATGCGTTCTGAGCGGAAAAACACGGTTAAAGTTTTATTGTTTTTTGATATTGGCGGGTCCATGGATGCGCATGTGAAGATCTGTGAGGAATTGTTTTCTGCGTCTCGAACAGAGTTTAAACATATGGAAAGTTATTATTTCCATAACTTCATTTATGAGTCTGTATGGAAAGATAATCGACGCAGATCGAATGAACGCTTGTCTACCATGGATATTCTAAATAAGTATACTCACGATTATAAAGTTGTCTTTGTTGGTGATGCGACAATGGCGCCTTATGAGATCACTCATGCTGGTGGTAGCGTGGAGCACTGGAATGAAGAAACCGGCGCAGAGTGGATACACCGCTTTACCAATGGCTACGATAAGCTTGTTTGGATAAATCCAACACCGGAGGATACTTGGGAGTACTCTTCTTCTGTATCTATGACTAAAGACTTGGTGGGTGGGCAAATGTACCCTTTAACTATCGCTGGCCTGGAAAATGCCATGCAGACGCTTACGCGATAGTTCCGCGGATTTTATTTCCGAAGTATATTGAGATAGCCTGCTCTCGTAAGAAAGCAGGTAAAGTCTTAATTCGGGGCGCACTAAGGTGACTGCATTTAATCCACGGACAGTAATGCTCCGGGATGTGTTTCCATTAAGAAAATTATTGTCCAAGAGAGAAGGCGATCCTGATCATTTGAAAGGGCTCGCCCGGCTCGCAAATTCTCAACAGCTTCTCTCTTCTCGCCAGGCTTCAGTGCCTGAAAAAATTGAATTTCCTGAAGCTCTGCCAATTTCTGCACACCTGGATAAGGTGTCTCAATACCTGAAAAATGGCCAAGTCGTCATTGTTGCTGGAGAGACGGGCAGTGGTAAGACGACGCAGCTTCCCAAAATGTGCTTGAATGCTGGTTTTGGTCTGCGTGGGAAAATTGCCCATACTCAACCCAGGCGTATAGCTGCTCGTGCGGTCAGTCAGCGCATTGCTGAGGAGCTAAATGATCCGTCAGGCAATCTGGTCGGTTATTCCGTACGTTTTTCTGATACCTCCTCGCCTGAGAATCTGGTAAAAGTTTTGACGGATGGTCTGCTGCTAGCGGAAATCCGAAGCGACCGCTATTTGAATCAATATGAAGTGATTATCGTTGATGAAGCCCATGAACGTAGTCTGAATATAGATTTTTTGTTGGGTTATCTAAAAGAATTATTACCAAAACGACCTGATCTAAAGCTGATTGTTACCAGTGCAACCATTGATGTTAAGGCATTTTCTTCATATTTCGATGATGCCCCCATTGTGTCCGTTAGCGGCAGGGGGTTCCCGGTAGAAGAAGTATATTCAGATAACAATAGCGATCTGGATTTAGGTGAGCAAATATTTCAATGCCTAATGGAGATAAATCAAAGTGCGGTCTCTAAGGCGCAAGATGTGCTGGTCTTTTTGACCGGTGAGAGGGAGATTTTCGAAGTTGCACAAAGCTTGCGAGAAAATTTTCGCAATGCCGGGAATCATTTTCGCCAGTATTCCGTTTTACCTTTGTATGCAAGGTTGTCTGCTAGCGAGCAGCATAAAGTTTTTAATCCTAGTGGTAATAAGCGTGTAATCCTCGCGACTAATGTAGCTGAAACTTCCATCACTGTGCCGAATATCGGGTTTGTTATTGACCCGGGTCAGGTTCGAATGAGTCGCTACAATCATAAGACCAAGTTGCAGCGCCTGCCGGTAGAGGCAGTTTCCCAAGCGAGTGCCAATCAGCGAAAGGGACGCTGTGGGCGAATAGCGCCGGGGGTATGTTATCGACTTTATTCTAAATCTGACTTTGAGAACCGTCCGGAATTTACTGACCCCGAAATTCTTCGCACCAGTCTTGCTTCTGTGGTCTTGCAAATGCGAGCATTTCGATTGGGGAACGAGCAGAGTTTTCCATTTTTGAATATGCCCCAACAAAGTGCGATTAATGATGCAGTGACTGCTTTGGTAGAGCTGGGAGCTTTCAAAAACAATAAGCTGACCCAGTTGGGTCGGCTCATGGCAAGGCTACCGGTGGACCCGAGGCTTGCAAAAATATTGGTTTCCGCAAATGCCAACGGCAGTCTCAAAGAGGCGTTGGTTATAGTGAGTGCTTTGGCTCTGCAGGATCCGCGAGAGCGTCCATTAGCCAAACAGCAGGCTGCTGATCAGGCACATAGTATTTTTAAGGACGAAAAATCTGATTTTC
The DNA here is from genome assembly GCA_019090385.1 of Pseudomonadales bacterium. Classification (GTDB taxonomy): domain Bacteria; phylum Pseudomonadota; class Gammaproteobacteria; order Pseudomonadales; family Azotimanducaceae; genus DC-out156. The sequence goes on from JAHRWB010000011.1 coordinate 4,401, forward strand.
TGGTGTATTTGAATATTTGGGAATGGTCAGAGCTTCAGCGTGAGGAGTTGTCTCGCAAAGCGTACTCCAGAAAATTGCAAAAGCAGTTTATTTCAGTGCCTCGTATGCGGGAATGGCGAGAGTTGCATCGCCAGCTTCTGATTGTTTGCCGCGCGAATAAAATGCAAATTAGCCGGTCTGGTGCGGTAGCGGCCACTTATGAAAGCATTCATCAAGCCTTGTTACCGGGTTTTCTCGGTCATTTAGGGCTTAAGGATGAGAAGGGTGTTTATCTTGGTGCTCGGCAATTAAAATTTTCAATCTTCCCGGGTTCGGTATTGTTTAAACCACAGCCGAAGTGGGTTATGTGTGCCGAGATTGCTGAAACCGGTAAAGTCTATGCCCGCTGTGTGGCGCAGGTTGACGTAAAATGGGTGGAGCGCTGTGCAAAGCATTTGCTCAAGTCCAGCTATTCTGAGCCACACTGGAGTGTAAAACGGGAAGAGGTACAGGCCTATCAACGGATAACTTTGTACGGTCTGCCCCTGGTTGAGCGACGTTTAGTCCGTTTCAGTGCATCACTACAGGTAGCTGGTCAGGCCGATCTTTCCAGGGAAATTGCAAGCTGCAGAGAAATATTTTTGTCTAGCGGGTTAGTTCGTGGTGGTGCTAGTACGCGAAATCGAAATTTCCTCAGTCATAACCTGGCCCTGGTTAGGCAGGTTTTGGCCAAAGAGGATACTTACCGAAGACGGGATTTACTGCTGCATGATGACCACTTGATAGCATTTTATGAGCAGCGTATTCCCGTGGACATTGTCGATATGCAGGCACTGGATAAGTGGCGTAAATCCGCAGAGCAGCAAAAAGCAGATGTATTGTTTATGGGTATGGGAGATGTACTGAGTAGTGCCTCCCTACCCAGTGCAGAAATGTTTCCCCCTGAATTATTGATTCAGGGTAATACCTACCCATTGAAATATAAATTTGCGCCCGGCGAGGTGGACGATGGCGTCTCCATCCAATTGGCAGCGGGGCAACTTGAAACTATCTCTAGAGAGCGATTGGAATGGTTAGTGCCGGGCCTACTTATGTCGAAATGTGAACAGATGGTTCGAAACTTGCCGAAAAACTTACGCCGCAAGATTGTACCCATTCCCCAGGTAATTGAGGAACTTGAAGAAGTACTGTTGCGAGAGTCTGACTTTGGCGTAGGTAGTTTGCCAAATCGGCTTGGTGAATTATTGCAAGGGTTTAGATCCGTAAAGATCGATAATAAAATATGGAATAACAATGAGTTATCAGATAATAATAAAATAAATATTCAAATTCGAGGGCCTGGAAACAAACTGGTAGAACAAGGAAGAGATATAGATAAACTGCTGCTAAAAATTACGCATGTGGTCAAGTCTGGTTCGTCCGAGAAGCCGGCCGTACAGGTGTTACAAGGGGAGTTTCCGGTTAAGGGTGTCAAGACCGCAGCGATAGTGAGTGGTTCAAGCGGACATTTACTTGGGTATCCTGCCCTTGAAGATCAGCAGCAGAATGTGGCGTTAGTATTGGTTGAGTCGCGCAAAATACAAATGCAAAAGAACCGACAGGGCTATGCCAGGCTGGCTTTATTGATTGAGCACAAGGCGGCCAGTTTTTTGAGAAGAAACATCTCTTCTAGTTCTCAGATGGCGTTGCACTTTGCTGCTTTGGGTGAAAGTGATACCTTGAAAGACCAAATACTGATAACGAGTGCTTGGTATTGTTTTTTTGAGGGTAAGGTCTTGCCTGAGTCCAAGCAAGTCTTTGATGACTGTATCGAGTCATTTCGTGGAGATTTCGGAAAAACTGTTGAACACGTTGTTGTCCAGGTCCGGCAGATTCTTAAAAAACGCTTTGAACTGATTGCGCTGTTGTCAAAAGCGAATTCTCCGGCATTTCAACCAGCGGTGTTGGATATACGGTTCCAGATAGACAATCTGGTGAATAAAGGTTTTCTTTTGAGGACGCCGAGTCGATATCTTAACGAAATTTCTCGTTATTTGGACGCTGCAGTTTACAGGTTGCAACACCTCCAAGGACGAGTTGATAAAGATACAAAAGCGATGAATACCCTATCAGCGCTTGAACATCGTATGTATAAACTAGTAGAGTTATTGCCGGTTTCCGAAGAGCTCGAAGCGCTGCGTTACTTGCTTGAAGAACTGCGGGTTATGCTTTTTGCCCAGAGTTTGAAGGTTCGAGTTAAGGTTTCTGCTGTACGTATAGAGCAGAAACTTTTGCAGCTAGAAGCATCTATACCGCCTTGATTTTAGTCGTTGGTCTGAAATTATGTCGGGAATATGCGCTTCGAGAGGAACCTGGATGAAAAGTTTAGGTCTTAAATTACGTGAACATCATAAAACAAGGGTGTTCTTAAAATAAATATGTAGCCCGGTGGGGTACTAAACAATAAAACACTGATCAAAAATGGACGGCTCTATTGTAGAGCACTTGATTCCAGTCAGCTGCTTAAGTATTAATCAATGTTCGTCTGCTATGAGTAATGTGTAATCAGGAGATAAAACACAATGTTAAAGAGTAATCTAAAGCCTATCGCTATGGCTGTTGGTATGACTTTCGTGGCGAGCCTGGCAACCGTAACGACTGCTTATGCAGATGAAAATCCATTTGCTGCTAACGAATTGACCAGTGGGTATAATTTGCTGGCTGGTGCTGAAGGAAAATGTGGTGAGGGTAAATGCGGCGAAGATAAGGGCGGTGAAGGTAAGTGCGGTGAAGGTAAGTGTGGCGAAGATAAAGGCGGCGAAGGCAAATGCGGCGAAGGTAAGTGTGGCGAAGATAAAGGCGGCGAAGGCAAATGCGGCGAAGATAAAGGCGGCGAAGGAAAATG
>JAHRWB010000160.1 GCA_019090385.1 Pseudomonadales bacterium
CAGGATCCTTATCACGGCCCGGGACAAGCTCAGGGTTTGTGTTTTTCTGTTGCTCCCGGGGTTACGCCACCGCCTTCCTTGAAAAATATATTTAAGGAACTAGCTAATGATTTGGCCGATGGGCAGCAAGGTGTTGAGCCGGTCTTCACGCCAGAACAATGTAGTCTGGTTCCCTGGGCTGAACAAGGGGTGTTGTTACTCAATGCTGTGCTGACGGTGGAGCGTAGTAAGGCCGGATCGCATCAGGGTAAAGGTTGGGAACTGTTCACCGATAAAGTGGTACAGATTCTTAATGAGCACTGCGAAGGTCTGGTGTTTATTTTATGGGGAAGTTACGCGCAGAAAAAGGGTGAAATTATTGATAGGAACCGCCATCTGGTGCTTACCTCTGTACACCCATCCCCCTTGTCCGCCCACCGGGGTTATTTTGGAGGCAAACATTTTTCCAAAGCGAATGCCTATTTAAAAAAACGAGGCCAGACAGAAATCGACTGGCTTAATGTAGATTAGTATTTGACAGATTATTTCAGAAGTTCTTTGGCAGATTCAATGTCCTCAGAAATATCGTCCATGGAGCCTGATTCAACATCGGGATCCAGTCCAAGTTTCCTAAAAGCAGGGATCAGAGAGTAGTCTAAATTAGCGTAGGGGTGGTCACTACCTCGCTCGATTTGCAGGTTGGCAATCATGACAATGTCAGCATAATCCACGCAGGCAGAATCTCTCTCGAACATGTCATACAGTTCAGGGACCAGCACCAGGTCTTCTGGGAATCCCCAGTTTTTCAGAATCATTACTCCCAATGTGCCGTGGATCTGTTCGATGACCTTATCAAGAAGAATGCTGTCATTTAGCATATCGTTATTTTCTTCTGCCCAGGCCAGGATTGGTAGAACACCTATACTGTGTGTAAGGCCAGCGAGCATCGCTTGGTCGGGTTGTAGTTTCGTGTAGATTTTGCAGAAGACACTGCTAATGCCGGCAACCTCTGTGGCATGTTTCCATACTTCTCGCAATTTTGTATCAATAATTTCAGAGGTGGCCTGAAACATATGCTGCATGGCGAGCGCTGTGGCGAGGTTACTACTATAGGGTACGCCAAGGCGGCTCACGGCCATGCTGATGGTTTCAGTTTCTCTAACACCTCTGTATAAAGGCGAGTTGGCGACACTGACAACTTTGGCGGCAAGACCTGGGTCTTCGCCGATAACTTTGGCCAGCTCGGCGACAGATATATCGTCCTGCTCTGCAGCTGCTCTAATATTGAGCGCGACCTCGGGAAGGGTGGGTAAATCAAGTTCATCATTAGATATAAGCGTTGTTACTTCATCAAGTACTGCGACAGAGACACTATCCATCTGAATTCCTGGTAAGTTGAGAGCGGGTTATTCATTCAAGTATAGGCAAGAATTAAAAACTGGCGTGGATAAGTGGAATATTGTTGACGAAAATACGCGCGGCGTCTTCTAGAGAGACCGTGGTCTTACAAACGGCCGCTATCCAACCGCGCCCGGGGATTATCTCGGAGGTTTGAACAACTGTGCCCAGTAAGGTTGTTGTCTCGGCATCATTTGCATTTGGACTCAGGCTTGCTATATACAGTTCATCACCAAACTTTGGGCTGTCTATTGGCTTATCTGCAGATTGGTGGTTAACGGATGGCTTTTGAGGATTTGTTTTTTTGTCTGGGTCTACTTGCCATTGAAAAATCATTAAATGACGTTTGACCATACCTCTGTGTTCAACGCGGGCAATAATTTCCTGACCAAGGTAACAGCCTTTGTTGAAATCTATGGCTGTATTTTCCCCACTCATATTGAGTGTTTGTGGAAGGTACTTCTGGCTGATGTCCTCTGTGACCATAATGCGACCAGCTTTCAAGTCTGCTAATCGCCAATAGCGCTCATCCAGGTGGTTGTGTTTTTCAGACCAAAGATGGATTGCATATTGTGGTTCGCAAATTAGCATTGTACGGTTTTGGGTATCGTTAAAGCTGATTATTGCGGCGCCTGAAATTTGTTTAACAGATAATGGCTCGCTCGTATTGGAGGGGGGGCTGATTTCTCCTTCCATTCGCCCCAGAACAACAACTTCGTGGTTTAGGTCAGAAAGTTCACAGGGTGAAAACATAAGATATTTTTGAAAGTGTTTAGTCACAAGGCTCAAAACACTTTTGTGCAAGATCAGACAGACTTGCTCGTTCATTTCAAGGATATACAGGCTCGCGATGGCCCGTCCTTTAATATCACAAATGGCAGCGAACAGTGCCTGGGTACTGCTGAGTTTTTGCATATCACAGGTAACATAACCCTGTAAAAATTCCATTGCACCATGGCCCTGTAAGTGCAAAACAGCCAGGCTTTCTAGATTCACTATACCTTTCGAAGATTCAGGTAGATTGGAATCTTCGACCGGATTATCCGCCAGGCAGTCAGTCCATTCAGTTTGCAAGATAATTCCTACCTTTATTTAGGTTATCAGAGGATGATTTTTACCTGTTAAGTAGGTAGTGTCGAGTCCTATGACTGATTCGAAGCAACAATTCTTAACAAAAGACGTGCATTTTAAACGACTATCCTGGCGCAGCAGGCGAGGTTTACTTGAACTGGACCTACTATTACCACCCTATTTGGCCGCGTGTTATAAAGATCTTCCTGTATCTCAGCAGGAAGCGTATGAAACACTGTTAACGTGTGAGGACCCAGATATCCTTAGCTGGTTAAATCAGCACAGTGTACCGGATGATCCCCAAATCAGAGGCATTGTGGAAAGAATACGCGTGTGGAACGAAACTCATTGAGTCCAGGTTTCAAGTAAGTTCTGATGTCGTGCACTGGCGCGTCAGTTATCGTGTTTTGGCCCTTGAGCTAGCTGCTCATGTAGTGATTTTATTGTGTTTATCTATGTATTTTGACAGAGCACCTGTGTTGTCTACGCTGTCTATTTTTGTCGTATTGCACAGTATCTTTATCTCGATCAATCAGCACAAAAAAAATATTGGTGTGGTGTGTCGATTGACGTTCAATGCAGACGAAGAAGGTAACTGGTCTTTTCTACGGGATGATGAAATGCAACTGATCCGAGTGAGCAATGTGAGCTTGCTCTGGTATACCGCAGTGTGCATGTTAATTGAAATCAGACCGGATGCGCAGCCAAATAAATCCTGGCGACAATGGATCTACTCTGCGGAACTGACCAGGGAAGATTATTCCAGTATATTGCGAAACCTACGATAACAACATACTGGTCCGTTTTTTAGATATGTCTTCGCTGTGAAAATACATCTAATGGATCCTTGCTTGGTGGCTCAAGAATCGTGTCCAGGACTTTTTCATTATCATTTGTATGGGGGTAATCACGGGTAAAGTGTAACCCTCTGCTTTCCTTGCGTCGTATTGCAGATTTTACAATAAGTTCGGCCACGTGGATGAGATTTCGCAGTTCAATCAGGTCGTTACCCACCTTATAATTGCTATAATAATCGTGCACTTCCTGCTTTAGGAGATTTATGCGGTGCATGGCTCTTTCAAGACGTTTTTGGGTACGGACTATGCCAACATAGTCCCACATAAATCGGCGTAGTTCATCCCAGTTGTGAGATAGCACAACATCTTCATCGGAATCGGTTACCCGACTTTCGTCCCATTCCGCGATATTTATAGCAGACTGGCGGGTTTTAGTGTGTGCATTGTTGGCGCTTAACTGGGTGTGAATATCACTAGCAGCAAAATCTGCATAGACCAGACATTCCAGAATAGAATTGCTGGCAAGTCGGTTGGCGCCATGCAATCCGGTGCAGCTGCTTTCTCCAATCACATACAGATTGGAGACATCGGCGGCGCCGTTCTGATCGACTATGACACCACCGCAGGTGTAATGGGCAGCAGGTACTACGGGCATGGGATCGCGCGTAATATCTATGCCGAAATCAAGGCAGCGTGACTGAATCGTCGGAAAGTGGTTGCTAATGAATGTGGCAGGTTTATGACTAATATCCAGGTATAGGCAGTCTACACCCAGGCGTTTCATTTCATGATCGATAGCCCTGGCTACTATGTCGCGAGGAGCCAGTTCCAGACGCTCATCAAAGCGCTGCATAAAACGGCTTCCATCAGGTAACAAAAGCACACCACCTTCACCTCGTACTGCTTCCGAGATCAAAAACGATTTTGCGTGGGGGTGATATAAACAGGTTGGGTGAAACTGGTTAAACTCCATGTTGGCTACTCTGCAACCAGCGCGCCATGCCATGGCAATACCATCTCCAGTGGAACCATCGGGGTTGCTTGTGTAAAGGTATACTTTACTGGCGCCACCGGTTGCTAGAATGACGTGTTGGGCTTGAAATACGTCTACGCGTTCTTCTTTTAAATTGTATACATATGCGCCAACACAGCAGCGCTCTGTTTGCGACTTGGATTTTGCATCAGGATTGATTCCTTGTGAAGTACAGATCAGGTCGATGGCTACATGATGCGTGTAGAGAGACAGATTGCTATATTGTTTGGATCGTTGCTCCAGGGCGTTGGAAATCGCATTGCCGGTACTGTCCGCTACGTGCAATACACGGCGAAAGCTGTGACCACCTTCTTTGGTTAGATGGTAGTCATTCAGATTGGGAATTTTATCAAAATTTACGCCCCAGCTAACCAATTGATCGATGGCATGGGTGGAGTGATTAATAATTTTTCTAACGCTTGCTTCATCGCATAGTCCGACACCGGCAATCAGGGTGTCATGTATGTGATTTTCAGCGGAATCGGTTTGCTCAACTGCAGAGGCAATTCCCCCCTGGGCCCATTGGGTGGAACCGCTATTCAAATCGTTTTTGGATAAGACGGCCACTTGATGGCCATTTTCTGCAAGATGAATTGCAGCTGCCAATCCTGCAGCACCGCTGCCAATAACCAGGACATCATGCCGTTCATGTTGAGACATATAGAGAAATTTATTAATTGGATTACCGGAGGCTAGCATAAACGCCTTTAAGTCGGCAAAATACGCGCAAAATTATAATCGATTGCAATCGGGTTAATTCCACGGGAGCGATTAATAATCACAGTGACTAGGGAGTAGTCTTGGCGACGGATACAGATCAGGAGTTGGTACGCCGTGTGCAAAAAGGAGATAAGCAGGCATTCGATCTGCTTTTTTCCCGATACCAATATAAAATTGCTGCCCTGGTCAGTAGATTTATTCGGGATGCTCATGAGGTAGAAGACGTCACCCAGGAAGCATTTATTAAGGCTTATCGTGCTTTACCTCGGTTTAGGGGTGACAGTGCGTTTTATACCTGGTTGTATCGAATTGCGATAAATACCGCCAAAAACTACCTTGTGTCTCGAAATAGGCGACCGCCGGCAACGGATATTGATGCAGAAGAAGCCGAATTTATGGATGGGGGCGAATCGCTGCGGCAGGTGGAAAACCCGCAGAACGAATTGGCTAGAGATGAACTCGCAAGAGTAATAAACCAGGCTATCAGAGAATTACCTGCAGATTTGAGAACAGCTGTAACGCTGAGAGAGTTTGAGGGACTGAGTTACGAGCAGATATCCGAGGTCATGGAATGTCCGGTTGGGACAGTTCGATCACGCATCTTTCGAGCCAGAGAGGCGATAGATGCAAAAATTCGACCGTTGCTGGAAGAAAAAACCAGTCGAATATGAGGATAGATTATCAATCGTGATCAAAATTTTTTCCAATAGATAGAACTGATGCTACCAGGACTACTATTAAATAGTCTTTAATGGATAGAATGGCTAAAAAACTTGTCTTAGGCATTGTATCGTTGATTTTTTGATAGCTGGTAGAAATAGATGCTAAAAGTAGATGCTAGGAAGAAACAAGTGTTATTGGCTGATAAGCAGGTGTTAATTGATGTACATGTATCGAAAGGAAGGTAGTTTATGTCTGATAAAATGATTGAATCGCTTTCTGCTTTGGTGGATGGAGAAGCTGATGAGCTTGAACTCAGGCGTACGATAAATTTGCTGTCTGAGGATACCGAGCTACGTGGAAAATGGGAACGCTATCATATGATTGGTAGTGTGCTTAGAAACCAGCCTCAAATCGATCAGAGCAGGATGAAAGCGGGCATATGGGCAGCGCTGGACTTATCAGATGAAAGACCTGACGAGAAAATATTGATATCTTCTCCTGTAGATGAAGACTCTGTGGTTGGGGGTTGGGGGGGGTATATTGGTAAATTTGCAGTCGCTGCGACAGTCGCCGTTGCAGTAATTGTTGGTGTGGATATGGCCGACGATTCTGCCAGAGATTCGGTGCCACAGGTGGCTGAAATAAATATTCTTAATGATAACTCTGATACACAGGGCTTAGAGACAGCCGAAACTCAAAGCACAAAACTTGTTACCCAACAAACCACCGCAGGGTTTGTTGAATCTGCTAGTGGGCTTGGAGAGCCATTACAGTCAGCTAGCATGGGCATATTGAGTAAACACCCAACCCAGGATGACATGCAGCGAGCAAACGCGTATGTTTTACATCACTCGCAATATACTGCTATTAATAAACATCCCAGCATGGTGCCCTTCGTAAAGATGGCGTCTTTCGACAATAAATGACTTCAGCGATGCACCGTATTTGTTTGGCACTGGTATTTATTGGTTCTGCATTTTCGATAGGTGCTGAAGCGATATTTGACAGCAAAACGCCGAGTCAGTGGCTGTGGAAAATGAACGAAGCCTTTAGTCAACAGAACTATGACGGGGTATTTAGCTACTACAATGGTACTGATCTTTCTACTATGAGGGTGGTTCATGCCATTATTGACGGCGTTCAAAGAGAGCGTCTGGTGCATTTGAATGGTGCGTTAAGAGAGATCGTTCGAGTGGGTGATGAGGTATCGTGCATACTACAGCCCGGGGATGAACTACTAACACTGGAAAACAGTTTGCCTGCTGGCCCATTCGCAAGGGCATTTACTCGAAATTTTGATCAGTTATCAGATCACTATCAGCTTTCCTTTCATGGACTTGATCGGGTTGCTGGTCGCGATGCAATCCGCCTGGCTATTAATGCGCCTGATAACAATAGATATGCTCACCGACTGTGGTTGGACACTGCAACAGGTTTTTTACTGCGATCAGAAATGGTCGATGAAAGTGGCAAAAGATTAGAAATATTTCAATTCTCCTCAATTCAGATTGATCTGAGTATTGCGGAAGAACTGTTGGTAGCCAGTGCGCCTGATGGGTCCATTGTCACTCACTTGCGTCTAGAGTCGGATGAGCTGAGTGAAAAGACTTCAGTCTCTGGATCGACAAACTGGTACGCAGCATGGATGCCGGGCGGTTTTAAGATGTCTGCCTGGGATTTACGCCATACACCAAATGCTGGGAAAAAGGTCAGGACGCTTATGTATTCTGATGGGCTGGCGGCTTTTTCTGTGTTTATTGAAGATATGCCCAGTCGCGGAGCAGGCAATGTTGTGTCGCGCAGCGGTGCGACCATAGTGGTCACTGTCGGCGTGCAAGGTCCGGACAAAACTCAGCTGGTTACCGTGGTGGGTGAACTGCCCACCGGTGCAGCACAGCGAATTGCGCGTTCAGTGACTTTTAAGGTTGCTCAGTAGCTTGGTAGTGATTCCGAAATGGTTAACTGGGTGAGAAGACATTGAAGGTAGAAATTGTCGAGGTCGATGAAGCATCAAATAGATGCGAAGTCCTGTTTTTGCAAGCCCGCTGCAGTGCTGCATGCATATGTTCCGGTTCAGGCAATGTTGCAGGTGTGAAAAACGGTGTGGTTTCGTCCAATATGCCAAACAGTTGTAAATTTCTGCAATGTAACATAGCTCCCGGTTCTTCTTTCCTTCAAGGCGATATCGCAGACTTACACGTGTCCTCTTCAGGTCTTGGCCTAGCCACCCTGATAGTGTTTTTATTGCCAGTTTTGGGTCTTGTAGCAGGGGTTGGAGTGGGGTCATTGTATAGTTACAGTGAGGGACTCATCTATGTATCAAGTATTCTCGGTATGCTGCTTGGCATTAGCATAACTGCCATCATATCGGGGAGAATTGATTGGTCGCAGCGCTTTAATTTGCGGCTTCATTTACCAGAAACAAAGGAACCCTGAAACTGGGGAAGAGTCAGAGCTATAGTCATTGGTTGATTTAGGGTAATTTTTAGATATGAAAAAAGTAATACTATTTGCCTTTTTGCTATGTTCGAGTGTGCAGGGTTGGACGCATGGATTACCGGATTTTACTGATCTGGTGGAAGAATATTCTGACTCTATTGTGAATGTCAGCACAACTCGCAATCAGTCACGCTCTCGAAAATCAGGCGGTGGTATGCCGGATAATCCCTTTCGCCGATTTTTTCCAGACAGTCCAACAAACCCGGGTTTGCCTCAAGCGCCATCCAGAGAACGACAATCATTGGGTTCCGGTTTTATTATTTCAACAGACGGATACATTCTTACCAACAACCATGTGGTAGAGGATTCCCAGCGTATTGTTATCCGGCTTAGTGACCGGAGAGAAATTGAGGCTGAATTGATTGGTGCTGATCCTCTCTCAGATCTTGCTTTGCTCAAAGTTGATGCAACGGATTTACCGGTTGTAAAGCTGGGTAAATCCGAGGCGCTCAAAGTAGGAGAGTGGGTGTTGGCGATAGGCTCTCCCTTTGGTTTTGATTATTCTGTAACAGCAGGCATTGTGAGCGCGATGGGCCGAAGTCTGCCTACCCAAAATGGCGAGAATTATGTTCCCTTTATTCAAACTGACGTGGCTATTAATCCTGGAAATTCAGGCGGACCACTGTTTAATCTGGATGGAGAAGTGGTTGGAATAAATTCCCAGATTTATACGCGGTCGGGTGGGTTTATGGGCGTATCTTTCGCGATTCCGATTGATGTTGCCATGGAAGTAGTCGCGCAAATCAAAGAAACTGGCGCAGTTTCTCGTGGTTGGTTGGGTGTACAAATAGGTGAGGTGCGTCGAGATTTGTTGGAGAGTTTTGGTTTGGATAAACCCGCTGGCGCATTGATCGTCGCCGTTTCCGAAAATACGCCCGCTGAGAAAGCCGGGTTGAAAGAGGGTGACATCATTCTTAAATTTAATGGAGTAGAGATTGGTTTGTCTGCTGACCTGCCACATTTGGTTGGTCGAGCAAAAGCTGGGAGTGTCGCAAAGCTGGTAGTTGTTCGTGAACGAAAGAAAATTTCCTTGAATGTCACCATTGGAGAGCTACCCGGTCAGTCCGATAACCTCCAATTATCCGGCAGTCAAGCGGGAGGTAGTTCACGCTTGGGGCTCGCGGTAGAAGAATTGAGTGTTGACCAATTGCGTAACTTGGGAGCGAAGCAGGGTGTTCGGGTAGTAAAGGTTACCGGGGCAGCGGCAGAGGCCAAAATAGTACCTGGTGATATTATTTCGAGAATGAATCATAAGGAAATAGTATCAACTGCCAGTTTCAATACAGTGGCAGATCAGTTGGAGGCCGGTAGTTCTGTGCCGGTTTTAATCATCAGGCGTGGTCGACCAACCTTTCTACCTCTTATAGTGCCTGCAGCAAACTGACATCAGGGTATATCAACGCTTTTGCGTTGTTCTTAATTGGGAACACAGCTAAGAGAACTTATTGGCAAAATGCGCTAGAATCGCGTCGCTTTGCCATAATGTCTTCTAATGACCCGGTTGATGATACGTTTGATGATTGAAAATAAATACATTCGAAATTTCTCGATTATTGCCCACATAGATCATGGAAAATCCACGTTAGCTGATCGCTTGATTCAGCTTTGCGGTGGCCTAAGTGATCGTGAAATGGCTGCACAGGTGCTTGATTCAATGGATATCGAGCGGGAACGTGGCATCACTATCAAAGCACAAAGCGTGACCTTGTATTACGATGCGAAGGATGGCAATACCTACCAACTCAATTTTATTGATACTCCAGGGCATGTGGATTTCAGTTATGAAGTTTCCCGTTCGCTGGCGGCGTGCGAAGGTGCGCTGTTGGTGGTCGATGCAGCTCAAGGGGTAGAGGCTCAGTCTGTTGCCAATTGTTATACGGCAATTGAACAGGGCCTGGAAGTATTACCGGTTCTGAACAAGATAGACTTGCCCCAGGCTGAACCTGAGCGTGTGGCGGGGGAAATTGAAGATATCATTGGTTTGGATACTACTGATATTTTGACTATTAGTGCTAAAACAGGACAAGGTATTCCTGAGCTACTTGAGCAGCTGGTTGCACTTATTCCGCCGCCGAAGGGTGAACGAGATGCTCCTTTGAGGGCACTTATAATTGACTCCTGGTTTGATAACTATTTAGGCATTGTTTCGCTTGTTAGGGTAGTGCAGGGATGTATCAAACTGCGTGATAAAATCGAAATGAAATCTCTCGGTCGATCCCATGGGGTTGATGGTGTTGGCCGCTTTACACCAAAGCGCTTGGAGCAGGAGCAATTGGTTGCAGGGGAAGTAGGATATGTCATTGCGGGTATCAAGGATATTCATGGTGCGCCTGTTGGAGACACAATTGTTTTGTCCAGCCAGTCCGATGTCGAGGCATTGCCTGGTTTTGCATCTGCCAGCCCGCAGGTATTCGCGGGTTTGTTTCCTGTAAGTTCAGATGACTTTGAGAACTTTCGGGAGGCACTCGAAAAACTGACGCTTAATGATGCCTCTTTATTTTATGAGCCTGAGAGCTCAGATGCTTTAGGCTTTGGTTTTCGATGTGGTTTTCTGGGCATGCTCCACATGGAAATAATACAGGAACGTCTGGAGCGGGAATATCAACTGAATCTCATTACCTCTGCTCCCACGGTGGTTTATGAAATTTTAGCTAAAAATGGTGAAGTGTTAAATATAGATAATCCATCGAGGTTGCCGGATGCAGGCACTATTGAGGAGATGCGCGAGCCGATTGCTGCGGTGAATATTCTTGTCCCCCAGGATCATGTTGGAAGCGTTATTACATTGTGTGTTGAGCGTCGCGGTGTACAAAAAGACATGCAATTTTCCAGTGGGCAGGTTTCGCTTAGCTATGAAATTCCTATGAGTGAAGTCGTGCTGGATTTTTTTGATCGCTTGAAATCGGTTAGTCGTGGTTATGCCTCACTGGATTATAGTTTTGTAAGGTTTGCTACCGCGGATCTGGTAAGGCTGGATATATTGATTAACGGTGAAAAAGTTGATGCACTTGCCATGATTGTTCATCGTGAGCAAGCGCAATCCCGAGGACGATCTTTAGCAGAAAAAATGAAAGAACTGATACCGCGTCAAATGTTTGACGTTGCTATCCAGTCTGCAATAGGGGGGCAAATCATAGCTCGGCAAACTGTGAAAGCGCTTAGAAAAAATGTCACTGCAAAATGTTATGGTGGCGACATTACGCGAAAGAAAAAATTGCTGGAAAAGCAAAAAGCTGGCAAGAAGCGCATGAAACAAATAGGCAAGGTTGAGATACCACAGGAAGTATCCAACAACCGAACATTTGAAGAAAGATGTAATGAATATCCGAGCATTACATTGAATAAAAAACAAGTATGTGATTTTGAATTACTTGTGA
>JAHRWB010000161.1 GCA_019090385.1 Pseudomonadales bacterium
GACACGATCAAGTGAGTAGCTCGCACCGGGATGGCTCAGGAGTTCAGCGAATCTCCGTGCGCAGCCATCCACTCTCCCAAGGCTTCGGCAGTGCCTTCGTCGAAAACATCCTCTAGGCGGCTGATCGCGCCGTCGGTGTAGGTAGCGTGCTCGACACCCGTTGCCGTAACGTTTGGGGCACCGGATTTGCTGAGTGTGAGTTGCCAGGACAATGAAACCGTATCGCCTTGCGAACTCGGCGGTGTGGCAGTCAGCGCACGCGAATCAAATCGGCGATCTAGCCCATTAACGCCGTCGCGCAGTTGCGCAAGCACCTGGTCACGTCCAACTGCCTCGGTACCATCGCCGGGGGCGTAAACCGCATCGGCGGTGAAATACTGACCTAATCGTTGCCAATCATCGTCGGCATAGGTTTCTTCAAAGGCATCTGCGTAGGCTTGAAATCTTTCAAGGTTGCTCATGCGTACACTCCTGTTCGAGAATTTTATGGTGGCCAAGCTTGGCTTAACATCCGCGCCAGAACAAGAGAATATTTGACTGGCGTTATGGGTCGACTTAGGCGATTGACGTCAGCTGCCGCACTTTTTGCAAAACGAACTTGAATAGCCAGATAGACAAGAGTGGCAACTACTGCCACTGTTCGCAATATTTCACCAATTGAATCCCAATTCAAAGCTAATTCTTATCGAAGTTTCTGCGTAGATTATCGTAAAAACTGGAAATCTAGGACCTTCCGCTTCGGGCACATTTGGGACTACCAGCGTCTAGTTTGGTGAACGTCCGATTTCTAAATGACAGCCGCTCAAATTGTTTGAAAAGCATTTTTTGAAGGTTTCTTAACGGCTAAACAGTGGATGTCTAATTGGCTCTGGTCTCTGAATCAAATCGATGCTCGGGTCGTACGATAGGATGCAAATGTATCGCCCCGCGCTCTGTCTGTGTAGCTATCCACAATATTCTATTTGACGAAGGATGTGCACTCGTTTCATGAACACCACCCGACGTTCACTGAAGTTGTTTCATTCTGCGGTTTCAGCATTATCAGGTTCAGTAAGCGACGCTACATTTGCACGCTATAATCAAATCAGCTATAAATCTGTTGGCAGTAAGCCCATTTAATCCATGGAGAGTTAATCCACATAGGCACTCACCAGATAATCCACACTAGAATATAATTGTTTTAAATCAATAGGTTGTAAATAGGGAAGGATGGTCAAGTCCTCTCTTGGGGCACCATTTCTTAAGTAACTTTTTGTTTCTTATAATATTTTCAATCTTGCGGAACATAATTCAGCCAAGGTGGTACACCATGCGTTTTATCGCGCATCTGCAAGGTGTTTTATAGCTTCTCAAAGCCAATATTTAATCCGCAATCGTCACAGCAATCAATGGTACGGTCGGGTGGATAATTTTGGGCGCCTGTTGACAGCCATAATCTGGCATCAAGGGCGGGTCACTTTTAGATGCAAGTCAACAGACTGGCAGTATTTCGTAGGGATACTTAACCGGATGGAAATGGATGGATAATTGGGTGTTTCTCTGCCATGGTTAATTGGATGGAAACGGATAAATAATTGGATATCATGCTAAACACTGACACATTGGACATTACCAATACGGTATTAAAACTGATCTCTGAGTTAGATGAGTTTAAGGGCTCTTGGCAAGCCATTGGTCGTATTGCACCTGAACGCTTATCTAGTCTGCGCCATGTTGCAACCATTGAAAGCATTGGCTCATCTACCCGTATTGAGGGGGTAAAACTTTCTAACCGTGAAATTGATCAACTGCTTTCCAATCTCGAAACACAATCATTTGCCAACAGCGATGAACAAGAAGTTGCAGGCTATGCCGCTGTCATGGAAACTGTATTTGAAAACGCCAAGGATATTCCGCTCACGATTAACTATATTAAACAGCTACACGGTCAACTGTTCCAATATTCCGATAAAGACACACGGCATCGTGGCGAATACAAAACCCTCTCTAACAGTGTGGAAGCGTTTACGCCCGAAGGTGAAAGCATTGGTGTGATCTTTCAAACAGCAACGCCCGTCGATACCCCGCGCCTTATGGATGAGTTGATTGAGTGGACAAATAGTGCCCTTACTGAGCAATATATGCACCCTCTACTGATTACCGCGATATTCACCGTGGTGTTTTTGGAGATACATCCTTTTCAGGATGGCAACGGCAGGTTGTCACGCATCTTAACCACATTACACCTGTTAAAGGCGGGTTATGCCTATGTGCCTTACAGCTCTCTTGAAAGCGTAATAGAGCAGAATAAGGAAGGTTACTACCTGGCCTTGCGCCAAACCCAAGGCACGATCAGAACGGAAACCCCTGACTGGCAACCGTGGGCGGTCTACTTCCTAAAAGCCCTGAGTAAGCAAAAGGAAAAGCTTGAGGCCAAGATTAAGCGTGAGCGCATTATTATTGGCGAACTGCCGACCCTTTCTGTAGAGATTCTTGAGATCGCTCGTGGGCATGGCAGAGTAACGGTTAACGATGCCGTTAAAGTAACACAAGCCAGTCGTAACACCATCAAAGACCATGTAAAGACTCTGCATAACAATGGACTAATTGAACGGCATGGCGCGGGACGTGGAACGTGGTATTCTTTAGCTTAACGCGCTTTAACAACGACTCGAAAAGGCAACATTAGGGTGGTACACCTGAACTCAACCTTGAATGCCAGATAGATTTTTAAATTTAAGATTATCAGTCAGTTACGGGCGTTCCGTAAGATTTAGAACGCTATGGTTCAAGCCCTTTCTTTGGCACCAGTTCGGCCTGAATCTAGGGGGCGTCTGCCTTATCGAAAGCAAAGTTTTCTAACATGCGACTGACTGCAGAAGCACTAATTTTCAATTTACCCATACTGCCACTTGCATTGCCGGCGATCACCTGGATGTCGGGGGCTTGGGTAGCATCGGCAATTTTTGAGCGGATAAACGCGCTGGGCAGCTCTATATTGTAACCGCATAATTCCAGGGCAGGGTTATGAAAATAATTTGCAACGTCCAGGCGCTTGATATCTGGCTGTCCTGAGTAGACCAGGTCTCCGCCTATAAATAGGTGAAGTACCGTTGCCGGTGTCAGGGGGATTGTGTTGCTGTTCCCGTTAAGCGTTGGCTCGCCAGTCACCGCCCAACCCGAAAAGAAAACACGGTTTTCTCTAATGCTAATTCCTTCCAGGTGCCCTTGTGTCGCGCCTGAAAGTAAAATTTTCGTGCCAGTTGAGTCTAATATTGTCTCTATCCCGGCATCATTTCTTACCAGCGCATAGCGCTTGTTCGTCTGGTGGAGGTCGGGGATCAATGAAAAAGTATATTCGTCTGTTTTTGAGGACCCAATAACAAAAGCTTCAATCAGATTGCTTCCTTGTCGGAAGGCTGATGAATGGATCATGGTTGAGAAGTAGTGTGGTTTGTCGTCAAAATTTGAAGTGCTGGTAATGGCTCTGATAACACCGTTAAAACTAATGGCAAGACGTAATGATTTTGTTGGTAATATGGATGGTCCATCTCCTTTAGATAAAACTTCGCCGCTTAATTTGGCCGGAATAAATCCAGAGTTCAGGTCTACGTATTGATATTGCAGCGGGTTGTGGAAATTAATGTAATATTTATTTGGCGTTGTAGAATTGGTTGCAATAGTTCCGATGAGTTTGGAATTTATATCTGATCGAATGTCTGCGCTAAAACTACTATTCGAGCCGAACAGTTTTAGCTGTTTTTTTAGCGAGGGGAATAGCAGAGTAGCTTTGGCATCAAATTCTATATCATTGGCGGGTTCAGGAAAGGGTACCAATATTTTATCTCGAGACTTGCCCGATAGCAGCGAATACCCGTCTACGTCCCAGGGTACAGTAATACCAAGTATGTCGGCCACCGTTGGAAGAATGTCTAAGTTGGAAACGTAATGTATATCTGTGTGCGAAGTGGTTTGGTGTGGGAGTTTCATTAGCAGGGGCACTGGCAATACGTCTTGATAGGTAGCGTCGGCCAAGTCCCGCCGTGGTGTGCCTGGTTTAAAGGATACGCCGTGATCCGCAGTCAGGATGATGAGGGCGCTGTCATAAACGTCCAGGGCTTTCAGGCGTGTCAGAAGCTTGCCTAGCAACGTATCAACATAGGCTACCTGTAAAAGGTAGCGATGGTAAGCCGAGTCTACAATATTGCTATTGTTGGTCCATATCTCATTTTCAACCCCCTTAGGCACACCGTTTTCATATGTATAAATCTGGCCGTTGGGCAAATATCTGTAGGGCACGTGGGGAAGTATAGAGTGTATTACATGTAGGCCGTTCGCATTATTGCTGTCAATATTGTTTACAAATTTTCTAAAGCGCGCAGCCTCACCTGTATCAATAAGGTTGTCCGATATATTTGTTGGAGTGCTATTGCCGAATTCCGCCCAGTTGGAAGAAATATCGGGTAGTTCTATCGATAGTTCGCCAGGAACTACAATATGTAAATAGATATAAAAGATGTCTTTTATGAGGCTGGTTGAGGAGGGGGTGTGTCGCGTGTTTTCGGAATTACACGCTTGCTTGGGGCATAATGAGGTGATCTTTTCTGACACATTGAGCGGGTAGCTATCAGCTAACCAGCTGAACAGGGTTTCAGGATATTCTTGGGCTGTTGGTAGGCGAGTTTTTTCATTTTGATAAGGCAGTTGCCCGGATAAAATGGCTGGAACTGCCTGGGTTGTTGCCAGCTGCACGGTGGTAGCATTTTTGTACCAGGTTGCTTGTTCAGCAAAGCTGGCAAAATTGGGGTAGCGTGCAGAATCTATCTTTTGCTGTTCATCCATCAAGGATGTCGTAGCAAATTCATCAAATATCACCAGAAAAATCGGTGGCAGATTTTCTGCCTCTATTGCCTGTGTATTGTATTGGTTGTTGTCACTGTTGCTGAACAATAAATCTCCTACTGGTGAATTCAATACAAACAGCAGCGGAAATAGCAAGATGGCCGGGCTAAAAAATGACAGCCACATACGAAACCCCGGAAATTTTCTATGTGCAAATGCTATAGCGGCACCAAACAGCAAAGCGAGTCCAATACTAAGTTGCCAGGATATATCTAAAGTGCTTTTTATGGGGGGCATGATGGCCAAAGCGGCGAGCAGCATGATCACCATCAGTGCCAGCGAATATTTGCGCGCTGTAAGTACAATAATGATGAATGTTAAAGGCAGTAAGACCGAAAGGCCCCCGATCAGGGCCATAATGCTGGTTACTGAACTGTTGTGCGCAATAAAAAATTCGGCACCTTGGGATAATACCGAGTAGAGTGGTTGCGCAATTGCCAGGCTGGCAAGCAGCCCAATGTGTAAGCTCAACTCTTGCGCATTGAATACATCTGGGTTGGCAGTATTCGGGGCTATATTTTCAAGGGTTTGGATATAATTCTCCGAGCATACAGCCGGCACGATTGAGTGGGTTTGGAGGATAAGCGAAATTCAGGCGTTTTACGATCAATGGCTTAGCGTACTCAGCGGTATCCAGCGCTTGCAGCTATGGTGCAGATTTGAATAGTATAGCCAGACAAATACGATGCAGGAGAGAAATGTGAAGCGCGAAACAATAGCATTACATCACGGCTACCAGCCGGACCCAACCACCAAGTCAGTGGCTGTCCCGATTTATCAAACGGTAGCCTACGAATTTGATAGCGCTCAACACGGTGCAGATTTATTTAATCTTGCCGTGCCCGGCAATATTTATACGCGTATTATGAATCCAACTACGGACGTATTGGAGCAACGCGTGGCTGCCCTGGAGGGGGGGATCGCTGCCCTGGCTGTTAGTTCCGGTAGTGCTGCGATCAATTACGCCATTCTGACTATTGCTGAGCTTGGTAATAACATCGTCTCGATTCCTCAGTTATATGGTGGGACCTATACACTGTTCGCACATATGTTACCAAAGCAGGGTGTTGAAGTTCGCTTTGCTGACAGTGACTCTGCGGCGGATATTGAAAAACTTATAGATAAAGACACCCGGGCAATTTTTTGTGAAAGTATAGGCAATCCAGCGGGTAATATATTGGATATTCAAGCTATTGCTGATGTGGCTCATAAACATGGTGTGCCCCTGATAGTCGATAATACCGTTGCAACGCCCATATTGCTGCGGCCATTTGAGCATGGTGCTGATATTGTTGTACATTCGCTAACAAAATATATGGGTGGTCATGGCACCAGTCTTGGTGGAGCAATTGTTGATTCAGGAAAATTCCCCTGGGCAGATTATCCTGACAAATACCCTATGCTGAATGAGCCGGAACCCGCCTATCATGGCGTGATATACACGGAAGCCATGGGCGAGGCAGCCTATATTGGTCGTTGCCGTACTGTGCCGCTGCGTAATACAGGAGCCTGCATATCTCCACAGAATGCGTTTAACATTATGCAGGGCATTGAAACCCTGGCTTTGCGAATGGAGCGTCATTGCGACAATGCACTTGCGGTTGCCAAACACCTGAAACAACATCCGAATGTTGAATGGGTGCGTTATGGTGGTTTGCCAGATGACCAGTACCATCCCCTGGCAGAAAAATACATGCAAGGTAAAGCATCAGGGATACTGACTTTTGGTATAAAAGGTGGATTCGCGGCGGGTGAAAAATTCTACGATGCGTTGGGATTGTTTATTCGTCTGGTTAACATCGGAGATGCGAAGTCGCTGGCCTGCCACCCTGCCTCAACCACGCATCGGCAAATGACAGAAGTAGAGCAAGCAGCCGCAGGCGTAACACCGGATACTATTCGATTGTCTGTGGGTATCGAGCATATCGATGATTTGTTAGCAGATCTGGATCAGGCCCTGGCAGCAAGTATGTAGTTTATAGCTTAGCTATTTAGTTAGCGTCGATTGCTGGCTCAGATGGGACATTTTGCATGTGACCGACCTTCATCCAGATCAGTGTCTCCTTGTGTGTATAGGGTGCATGTATACTCTGTTGGGGGTTCCTGATCCAGGTGCCAGCGGGATATCGTGCATGCTCGTCAATCAACTCGCCGCTGATGACATAAATTTCCTCACCACCATCGTGAGTGTGCGCATGAACTGACTCACCAGCTGGCCAGCGGACAAGCGATACTTGTTCAGTTTGGTATTGGTGTAGTGGTAAAATTTCGAGGCCGCCGAGTCCGGCAACCCATTCATTTGCACGACTATCAATATGATACCGTTGGTTATCACCTGCTTGAAATTGATGTAGTTTTACCAAAATAATGCAGCCTAAGGTGCTGAACGGTGCATGGCGATAGCCTTCAGGGTTACGGAGGTAGGTTCCGGCAGGATAATCTCCCGTCGCATCAGAAAACACGCCCTCTAATACCAGTATTTCCTCTCCGCCGGGATGATCGTGTGCATGGACCTTTGCGCCGGGCGCATATTTTACAATGCTGGTAGCATGGCCTTGTTCGGCCTTGGCTCTTGCTAGTGGCTTGCGCCAAACCCCGGGCTTGGGGCTGGAAATCCAAGCCTGATTTATCGTATCAATTGTCACACGTTTTGCAAAATTCATATTTAACATTGAGTAAGCCTTAGCTTTTTAGTTGGATATTTAACTGTGTTGAGGCACTGATCTTATCAGCTTGGGGTTTTGTGCAGCAGAGTAATAGTTCATCGTTGTTTACCTCCATAGCATTAGCCTCATAAACCACAGACCCATTA
>JAHRWB010000162.1 GCA_019090385.1 Pseudomonadales bacterium
CGGCAGTCGGCGGCAGCGAATTTGTCGCACAATTGCCCGGTGTGCAGTTACTAATACCTACGCGCGGTGTGGATCTTTTTGGTGGCAGTTCTCTGGGGAGCTATGACATTGCAACAGACAGCCTGATAAAAGACGGGCCCGCGGGAGATGTCCTGCGGCAAAATTTCTTGGAAGGTGACGGATATCGTGCAGACTACGGTCAGGACACCGATGGTTGGTCCTTGTTTACCCACAATGTCTGGCATCTCAATGAAAAGTGGTCCTTCACACTGGGCCTGCGTTACTCCAACGAAACTAAAGAGGCGGAAACCCTGCTCAACGGTGTAGCAGCTATCGATACTGACTTACCAGACAGCATCCTGGCAGCATTATTAAGTGGTGATTTTAACGAAGCACACTGTACCGCACGGGTCGAAAGCGGTTCATTGTGCAACAATGCCAGCTGGAAAGACGAGGTAACGGAGAAAGAGTGGACCGGCACAGTCAAACTTGCCTACGCTCTTTCTGACGATATCACTGTGTACAGCAGCTTTTCACGGGGTTACAAAGCCGGTGGTTTTAACCTGGATCAACAATCCATTGAATTTGATAGTTTCTCAAGTTATTTGGCGAGCGGTGGCGCACCGCATTTTCTGGGCCCCGAATTTACCGACCCAGCAACCCGTAATACTGTGTTCTCACCCGTACCTGACGCCATCATCAATGATCCCCGTACCAGCGCTACCGGTTCTCTGGGCGTCGATGAACTGGGTATTGGAGCAGAGTCCGGCTGTGGTGCCTCTGGTGGAATAACCGCACCCGGTCTTGATCCACGACATTTCGCCTGTGCATCCATTGATGATGATCACCGATTTGACCGGGAACTGGTCGATGCTTATGAACTCGGACTGAAAAGCACATTGCTAGATGGCCGGTTAACAGCCAATATTGCGCTGTTTTATTCAGATTTTAGCGATTTCCAGCTGAATACCTTCACCGGTAATGGTTTTCTGGTCAATAACGTTGCCAAGGTAGAATCCAAAGGTGTTGAAATAGAAACCATGTGGCTCATTGGAGATTCTATTGCCTGGACCTTCGGTCTTACCTACGCGGATGCACAATACGGAAATAACCTCAATATAGAAGATACCTCTGAAGCAGAGCTTTTCCTCAGCGGGCAATTTAACGAGCTTGAGGATTGGGCTGCACTGGAAAATATTGAAGGCAGACGCCTGACCCATGCGCCCAAATGGCAGGGTAGCAGCTCCTTATTTATGGAGCAGGAGATCGGCAACCTGATCGGTTATGGCAACCTCAACGTAGGTTTTCGCGGTAAGCACAATACCGGTTCTGACCTGGATCCAGAAAAAGAAGTAGATGCCGAGTTTATATTTAATATGCAGCTCGGTATTCGCTCACCTGATGATAAGTGGAATGTGCAAGTCTGGGCGAGAAACCTGACGAACCGACATGTCAAAACCATAATCTTTGATTCGGTTTTTCAACAGGGCAGCTTCAGCACCTTGTTTGCTCCACCCAGAATGATCGGTGTCACCTTATCTACACGTTTGTGAAACAGAGGGCAATGAAAGGTAAAAACAGGGGATAAAACCCATAGCCCAATACAAAAAAACCTTTCTGATGGAATCCGTCAGAAAGGTTTTTTCACGTCCTGTAATTCACGTTCTATAAACAGGACAAATGGGCACGGAGCGTGCATACCCATAACTAACGCGACATGCCTACTTACAAGCCTCCGTAAGCACCACCATCTACCAATACACTTGTACCTGTCACAAAGCTTGAGATATCCGAACACAAAAATGCAGCAATCTGACCGAATTTACCGGCATCCCCTAAAAACTTCACAGGAATAGTTTTCGCCACCTGCTCAAGATCAACGCCTAAATCTGTTAAGCGATCAGTCAGGTGAGCGCCAGGCTGTATTGAATTAACGGTAACACCCGCACCCGCCAATTCATGACTCAGTACCTTAAGGTAGGCAGTCGAACCTGCTCTCGCCGTTGATGATGCTGCAATAAAGGCACTCGGCTCACGCACAGCGTGGGAAGTAATTGCGAGAATACGCCCCCATTTTCTTTCTTTCATGCCCCCAAGTGCTGCGGTACACATTGCAATGGTCGACATAAGGTTCAAATTAACCGCAAACTGAAAAGCTTCAAGCTTGGTAACACTCGGCATGCCCGGTGGAGGTCCACCAGCATTGGTAACCAGGATATCCAATTGCCCCATCGCAGCAATGGCATCGTTGACAAAGCCCGTAGCACCTTCAGCAGTGGATACGTCTGCCACGATACCAATAGTATCACCACCCAATTTGCTAACAGCCTCATCTACCCTGGCTTTATCTCTGCCACATATAGCCACCTGAACACCCTCAGCTATTAATGACTGCGCAGTAGCAAAACCCAGCCCCTTGGTTGCCGCAGCTACTGCTGCTTTTTTTCCTTTAATATCTAGTTCCATTCAAAACTCCCTATAATTATTCTCGGCACAATTACGTCTGTTTTTATGCTTGTTACTTGTAATGCTCCGCAGTCAATGAACGACGGTGCCCTTGTTATCCTTCAACCTAAATGCCGCTACTGGTCAAATACAATAACTGAGCGCGCACCCTCTCCCCGGCCCATTTCCTCAAAGGCCTGATTAACATCTTCCAGCTTGATTCGTTTGGTAATCATTTCATCAAGCTTCAACTTCCCGCTAAGATACCAATCGACAAAACGGGGTATATCCCGTTTGGGTAAGGACGACCCATAACCAGAGCCCTGTATGCGTTTTTCTCCGAACAGTCCCGCCGCACTGAGTTTAATTTTTTCACTTTGATTGGTCATACCAACAATAATCGCCCGACCCGCTGGGCGTAACATACCCCAGGTTTGTTCGGTAGTATCAACCCGACCCAACGCTTCAAAAGCATAATGAACCCCGAGTCCGCTATCAGTAAGTGCCTTCACTTGCTTGATGGGACCGCCTTCGGCAAAAGGGTCCACTGTATGGGTAGCACCCAACGACATCGCCAACTCGCGCTTTTCCGGTACAGGATCTACGGCGATAATCTGACTGGCTCCATTGATCCGAGCACCTTGAATAATCGACAGTCCAACACCACCACAACCAATTACCGCTACGCTGGAGCCCGAGTGTACATTCGCAGTATTAACAGCTGCCCCTACACCGGTGGTCACACCACAACCCACCAGACACACCGTGTCCAGGGGCGCATTATGCCCTACCTTTACCAAAGAGCCTGCCTGTACCACTGAGTATTGGGAAAAAGTTCCAAGTGCAGCCATGTGAAATACAGGTTTACCGTTCTTGCTGAATCGCGTAGTGCCATCCAGCATTCTGCAGCCCCCCATTAATCGCGCCATCTGGCTGCACATAAAAGGTTTGTCTTCTTTACACATTACACATTCACCGCAACTCGGCGTTAACACAGCGATAACATGATCGCCCTGCTTCAGGTCCTTAACTCCCGGACCCACTTCCTGAACTACACCAGCTCCCTCGTGACCCAGTACCATCGGCGCTCTACCACCCATAACACCATGCAATATGGAATAATCACTATGACATATACCACTTGCGGTATATTCAATGAGCACTTCTCCCTGCTTTGGCCCCTCAAGATCCAACTCTTCTATTTCCAGAGGCTGCTTGGCCTCGAACATTATCGCTGCTTTTGTCTTCATCGCGTTTTCTCCAGCTGACGTTCTCTGTGAACCAAATTAATCAAACATGATAACCGAGCGGGCACCTTCGCCCCGGCCCATTTCTTCGAATGCCTGATTAACATCTTCCAGCTTGATACGTTTGGTGATCATCTCATCAAGCTTTAGTTCGCCATCCATATACCAGTCGACAAACAGTGGCAGATCGCGCTTGGGACGCGACGACCCGTAGATGGAACCCCGCAGTTCTTTTTCTGCAAACAGATTGTGAACAGGCAGTTCATATTTTTCTTTCAGGTTAGGCACACCCACAATAATTGCTTCGCCCGTTGGACGTAAAATAGAATAGGCATCATCAATGGTTTTCATCGAACCTAAAGCTTCAAAAGCAAAATGTACGCCCTTCCCTGTAATTTCCTTAATTCTACCCTTCAGGTTTTCGTTGAAAGGATCAATGGTATGCGTGGCGCCCAAACTCATGGCCAGTTCGCGTTTTTCGGCTACCGGGTCAACGGCAATCAAAGGACTTGCACCTTTAATGCGTGCACCTTGCAAAATCGATAAACCCACGCCACCACAACCGATTACCGCCACACCATCACCGGGCTTAATACTTGCCGTATTAACGGCAGCACCAGTACCCGTTGTTACACCGCAACCAATCAAACAACAAGTATCAAGGGGGGCATCATCACGGATTTTAATAGCACAGCCCGCAGGCACCACCATTTTTTCGGCAAAGGAAGCTATCGCACACAACTGTCGAA
Source organism: Pseudomonadales bacterium (assembly GCA_019090385.1). Classification (GTDB taxonomy): domain Bacteria; phylum Pseudomonadota; class Gammaproteobacteria; order Pseudomonadales; family Azotimanducaceae; genus DC-out156. The sequence continues at coordinate 4,442 of JAHRWB010000162.1, forward strand.
CTTCTTCACCTTTATTACTCAAACGTGTAGTACCATCCATCATGGTCGCCCAACTTGATGCCTTTGACATGGACATACACAGGTATTCACGTTCTTCAAGACACATAGGGCACTCACCACAGCTTGGTGATAACGACACGATCACGTGATCTCCTGGCTTCACATTTGTCACCCCGGGTCCCACCTGCTCGATGATACCGGCGCCCTCATGCCCCAATACAACGGGTAGAGGAGATTTTAATACACCATGTAAAACTGAATAATCACTATGGCATATGCCACTTGCAACAGTTTTAATCAGTACTTCATTTTCCTTCGGTGGCGCGATATCAAGTTCTTCAATGGTCAGCGGACCACCCATCTCGCGCATTACAGCCGCATTGATTTTCATGTCAGCATCCCTATGTTGTCTGCAGTTAATCCGAAAAAGGGCAGCACAGTTTCCGGTGCTGCCCCTGATAATGCCAAAATCTAACGATGCTAGCTGGCAGCTTGTGCCAGTGGACCACGCAGTAATTTACCAGGGTAAACACCTGTGTGTTCGCCATCACGCATCAGCACTTCACCGTTAACAATTGTGATACTAATGCCTTCAGCTTTTTGAACCAGACGTATGGCATTAGCCGGCAAGTCATGCTTCACTTCAGGCATGGTTGGTGTAACCCGGTCGGCATCAAACACGATAATATCTGCCACCATACCTTCCTTCAATACACCACGGTCGCTAAAACCCCAGGCTTCTGCTGGTTGTTGGGTCAACATATATACTGCATCTTCCAATTCCAGCGCGCCTTTTTCCCTTACCCAATGCGACAAGACGTGAGTTTGCAAGGATGAATCCATAATCTGGGATACGTGGGCACCTGAATCCGAGAAGGTCACTACAGAGCGAGGATGCTTCATCATCTCCAATACATGGCTCTGGTCTTCATTGGCAATGGGCTGTCGAAAAAACACTTTGAAGTCGTGCTTTAGTGCTTCATCGATCAATACCTCTACCGGATCACATCCGCGCTCATCGGCCAGTTCCTGCACCGAGTGATGCGGCCCCTCAATACTGTCCATTACCACCAACCAGTTGTATGCAGGCTTGCGTGACGCTTCAACACCTACTGCTCGCCTGGCATTAGGATTGCCTGCATTGGCCGACTCAATCAGTTTTGCGCGCATGTCAGGATCACGCAACAATTCAGCTTGCTCTGACAAAGGCTTGGCACGCAACTCCTCCCAAACCGGAAATTTATCAAAAGGCATGGTCGTTTCAAAAGACATCAAAGAATTCAATGCCCTACTGTGCACCTGGGCAAACATCTTGCCACCGGCTTCAGCTGTTTCGTTTAACAGATCAAAATATGGAGGCCATAGATCCGGAGCACGTCGACTACTGAACATACCCCATGTCACTGGAACACCTGTATCAACAGCTAAATCCCGCAGGCGCTCATGATATTCCCGCTGGGCAGCCGGATCCCGGGGTGTATCTTCACCAGCAATTTCGAATATACCAGCGCCCAGATCACCCATCACACCCACCAGCTCTTTCACTTCATCCCATGACGCTATGCGACTGGCGACAGGGTCACCATCGGGTGTTTGGTGGTTTCTTGTTCTGGAAGTAGAAAAACCCATGGCGCCAGCTCGAATAGAGTCAGCCAGTTCGTTTTTCATGGTATCCATTTCTTCTGCATTGGCCGCTTCACTAAACGCGCGCTCTCCCATCGCATAAGTTCTTAATGCAGAATGGCCAATATAACCACTGTAATTTATACCTTTTGGTAATCTATCAAGGCTTTCCAAGTATTCTGGAAATGTCGTCCAAGTCCAGTCTATGCCCGCTTCCATAGCTTCTGGTGCGATATCTTCCGCTCGTTCCAGGTTGCGCATAACCAGGAGTTTATCCTCCTTAGAACAAGGTGCGAGGGTAAAACCACAATTGCCCATAACCACAGTAGTAATACCATGCCATACAGAACAGGTACCCAGTGGGTCCCAGGAAACCTGCGCATCCATATGGGTGTGCCCATCGATAAAACCCGGAGAAACGATATGTCCGGTCGCATCGATTGTTTCTTTGGCGTCCCCGTCAAGCTTGCCAATGGCGCTTATCTTTCCATCTTTGATGCCAATATCTGCGCTAAATCGACTGCTTCCAGTACCGTCGATTATTTGCCCATTTCTAATTACAATATCATAAGTCATTAATTTTTCTCCCAAAATTGTTTACAAATCAGGTTATCTACAAACATTTGCTAGTCAGTATTCACAAATATTTTACTGCTACCACTTTGGCCAATTTTGTGCCTATCCTGGCCAGGGTACTACGCATAAGCGCCATACATATACACGCTAAACACTATCATAAAGCGATATTATTCAATTGCATATCGCCACGGTTTTTCAGGTTGTTCAGCATCTTCGTCGATGGCAAACAGTGGAATAGAAACATTTTCATCAACATCTTTATATACAATTTTCAAACGGGTACCAATACCAGCTTGCTTCACCAGTTCCGGTGGCGCAAGTTCACCCTCAGATGTGGCGAGATTTGATGTTAGGCGAATGCCGTCAAACTCGCCCGGCTTGCCTTTTTGTGTATCGAGTTCAACCAATAACAACATATAAGGTGTATGTTTTCTGAACGCTCCCTGAATAGCATGATGTACCTCTCCATAGGAATACAGCGTGCCCTTGCCTTCTACCGAAGTCCAGGTTGCATCAGGACTTGCACAGAATGGACAAGCCGTGGTTGCAGGATAGCGTAACAAAGCGCATTCATCACATTTTTGCAAATGCAGATCGTGCTTGGCACAATAACGATAGAACTCTCGATTTTCATGGTCCAGCTCACCAATTTTTACCGGCATGCCCAGGTATTCATTTGGAAATGTCATTTTTTAATCCTCCTAGCTTTTTGCCATGATCATTGCAGAGCCTTGCCCCGGTGTAGCCCAACCCAGGTTCGCCGTTACTTCAACATTTTTCACCTGGCGGCACCCCCCTTCACTATAGTCATAGGTATGTTGTCGCTTGCCATCAGCTCCAATCGGACAAAAGTCATCTACATCATGACGAAGCTGGCGTACGTTCTCTATCACCATATTGATACCGTGGGTGTAACCCTCACACAAATGTCCACCACTGGTATTGTTTGGCCGGGCACCCCCCAATCGCATAGTGCCATTGGAAACGTAATCACCCCCCTCTCCTTTTTTGCAGAAGCCGTAGTCTTCTAACTGCAACATAGTCGTAAAGGTGAAAGCGTCGTAAGATCCGGTGACATCAACATCCTCCGGACCCAAGCCCGCATTAGGCCACAGGATTTCCTTACCGTAGTGACCCGCCACAGTTGATATAGGACCAGACTGGTAATGCATATCCGCCCGAGGCTTACAGCAACGACCCACAACAGATTGAATAACCGCAGGTGCATGCTGACAATCCTTGGCCCGATCTATACTGGTAACAATAATGGCCACCCCATTGTCTGTCTCTACGCAGCAATCCAACAAATGCAGGGGTTTAACAATCATCCGAGAGTTAATAACGTCTTCAACGCTCACGCGTTTGTTATAATACGCTTTGGGGTTGTTAGAGGCATGTTCAGAGTGAATAGCCTTTACCGCAGCAACCTGCTCAGGTGTAGTACCGTAATCATACATATGACGCATAAACGATTGACAAAACATTTGCCCAGCGCTCATCAAACCGTAACCGCGCGTGAATATTGATTCTCCACTCAAGGGCGCCACAGCACCTTTGCCGCCAGTCCCTCCAATGCGTACCTGGCTGAAGCCATTCATTGCTCGATAAATCGCTACGGTTTTACACATACCGGCTTCAATTACGCCTATTGCGATACCAATAAGTGCCTCGATGCTCGAACCACCACCATAAACATCCATATAAAAATTAGGCCGAATACCTATTTCACCCGCCACAGTGGGCGAAAATGTGGAGTCGTTAAAACTGTAAGACAACATGCCGTCAATATCACTGGGCTTTAAACCCGCGTCCTGGACAGCGTTACGCACGGCCTCAGTGCCCAAGGCCTTAGTGGTGCGACCAGAACCTCGCACGTAGCCGGTTTCGCCGACACCAACTATTGCATATTTGCCCCGTAGGTACTTTTCACTACTGGCATCAATATCCGCCTTTTGGCCCATAGTATGTTTCTCCTGTTAGATGGTTTTAAACTATCTGTTAATTGTTAGATCATTAATACGATATACACTATCGCCCTGCACGTGTTACAAGCCGTTTACCCAACTTGATCGGGAACAATGCCTATTTCCCGGGCAACGATTTTTCGATGCTGAAGGGATGTACCCAAACGCATGCACCAAGCCGCAGCCCTTCGATACCACAACTGCAAGTCGTATTCTTTAGTTTGCGCAATGCCCGCATGTATCTGATTACCCTCCCTAAGGGCAGCCGGGCAACGCTCATTACAGAAAGCCTTGGCCACTGCAATTTCAGTGGTTGCAGACATTCCCTCGGAAATTTTCCACAGGGCTTCATGGGTCAGTAACATAGCCCCGTCTACCCAGGTCACCATATTCGCACACATATGCTGAATAGCCTGGAAGGAACCTATGGGGTGGCCAAATGATTCTCTTCCCTTCGCATACTCAAAGGTCATTTCGATGGCTTTACGAGAGGCCCCTACTATCATCGCACAGTTCAAAACCACTGCCCGCTCAAACAAAGCACTGGCAACCACAGCACCCTCGTGAATAGTTCCAACTACATTAGTTAATGGCACTTCTACATTATCAAAATGCAGTTCATCCTGAATATCACCCGCCAGAGTGGGGTGACGACGACTACTCAAGCCTTTACATTGCGAATCCACTAGCACTACGGTGATGCCCTTCTCACCCTCACTGTCTGGCATACTGCGGCAAACAACCAGTACCTGGTCAGAATTTTTAAAGCCATCTACAAAAAGTTTACGCCCTGTGAGTAATACCGATGTATCAGTTACTTTTGCTTCAAATTTGATACTGCCAAGATCAATGTCTCCTCCTGCTTCGAACCATGCCCAGCTCAACATCTTGTTGCCCCCTACCACGGCCGGCAGTATTGACTCTTTTTGCGCGCTCGAACCAAAATCGTTCACAGTCAGTGCGCTCACCATAGTCGGGTGAATAGGTATCGGGGCTATGCCGCGGCCCATTTCCTCAAATAGCAAACCCAAGTGGGTAAAAGGCGCCGGTACACCACCATATTCTTCCGGTAAAGTTAACCCTAGCCAACCCAGCTCAGCAGCCTTCTGCCAAAGTGCCTTGTCATAATCCTTTTCATCGTCCTCCACTTCTCGAACCAACGCAGTGGGAGATTCCTTGGCCAGGAAGGATCGCGCCTGATCCCGAAGCAGTTCTTCATCTTCATTCAATAATAGATCCATATTGTTTTTCTCCTGCAACCAGTCAATATCAGACTGGCCCTATTAATTGCGCAAAATCAATTATGCCCTGCTACCGCTATACCGAACCCCGTGGCAAGCCCAATCCACGACGAGCAATCGCATCTCGCATAACCTGGGTACTGCCATGCCCAAAGGTAGACACCATGGCACTTACATATCGCTTGGGAAAGGCGCCACGATGAGGCGCCAGCTCTGAGCCTTCCCACAATTGGTTATATGGTCCGAGTATCTGACTAACCACTTCGGTTGATTTGACCAGAAACTCAGGTCCCCAGACTTTCTCTGAGGATATCTCGTATGATGGGTTAACCCCCCGGCGCACCATAGAAAGACTACGCAGTGTAAACAAACGTGCAACCTGCGCCTCACAGTATAACTCCGCCATTTTATCCCGCGCTGTTTCGTCCGCCATCAATTGCTTACCCAATGGATTGGAGCGCGCAAAATAAAGCGTTTCTTCAAATAAGGAAACATAGGTGTAATAACGCATGGCACCCGCACGCCCCAGATTCAGGGCACTCGAACCGATATACCAACCACGGTTTATTTCACCCAACATAGTCGTTTTAGGTATGCGTACATTGTCAAAAAACACTTCGTTAGTGCGTCCACCGGAAAGCATCCAGAGTGGCCGAACAGTTATACCCGGCGTATCCATTGGCACCAGGAAAATAGAAATGCCATCGTGTTTGGGTACATCCGGATCCGTCCGCGCCATAAGATAAATGTGACTGGCTGACTCAGCACCGGAAGTGAACGTTTTCTGCCCGTTTATAACAAAATCGTCACCATCTTCGACCGCGCGAGTACGCAGTGAAGCCAGGTCTGTACCGCCGCTGGGCTCGGTGTAACCCAGGGCAAAGGTCACTTCTCCACGCACCAGGCGGGGTATAAAATACTTTTTCTGTTCCTCGCTGCCGGCCGCCATAATCGCCGGGGCCTGCTCGATAA
>JAHRWB010000163.1 GCA_019090385.1 Pseudomonadales bacterium
GGTTTTTGTAAACAGCCCTGAGCGGTTTTTGTAAACAGCCCTGAGCGGTTTTATGAACAGCTAAGGGCTGTTTTACATCAAGCTGCAGCGATTAATGGCTCTTCAGCAACAGGCAAATTGTAGAGCTTTTGCACTGTATCGAAGCAAATCATATTGCGCTCGTCGTCACTCATACCTTTGGTATGTTCGTTCAGCAGAGGCTGGGAATCAGGCCAGGTAGAATCACTGTGAGGGAAGTCATTAGCCCACATCAAGCGCTCCACATTCAACATATCTCTCATCTTGAAAGCGACCCAATCATCCTGGAAGGTGAGATAAATATTTTCTCTGAAATATTCACTGGGTAATTTAGCCAGTTCCTGACCTTTCATCCAGTAGCGATGACGCTTATACGCGTGGTCCATTCTGTACATGTAATGTGGAACCCAACCGGCATCAGCTTCAACACAACAAATATTTAGATCAGGGTTACGTTCAAATACGCCGGAAAATATCAGCATGCCCATAATGTCCTGGCAACCGCGGATAATTGATTGAAAACTGTTAATTGACGGGCCCCGGTTAGAGTTTATTCCATCAGCAGAGCTGGTGAGAATATGGAATGAAAGAGGCATTTCAAGGTCGATAGACGCTTGCCAGAAAGCATCATAAGCGTGATCGTCGTAATCAGAGAAGGCAGGGTTACCGGGCATCATAATACCGCGAAAGCCCATGTTCTTGATTTCTTCCATTTCTTTTATGCCTTCGTCGATAGAGCGCATAGCAGTTTGGCCAAGGCCAAACAAGCGGTTGGGCGACTTGTCTACAAAGGTTTGTAACCAGCGATTGTAGGCGTCAAAGCAGGCTTTTTTGTAATCCATATCTGGGTGGTTGCACAATATCATTCCGACAGTAGGATAGATAATTTCAGCGGCAATACCGTCTCTATCCTGGTCAGCAATTCGTGCTTCACCATCCCATCCGCCTTTCCATAATTCTTCAAATTTAACGCCGCGCCCTTTTAATTCGGAAGGCACTTTTCCTGCAGCAGCAGCAAGACCAACATTAACAGGTCGACTGATACCATCAACTTTAAACGCGTCTCCGCCTTTGCCGTCGTCGACCATGTGAGGTGCGCGATCTTTGTATGCAGGTTCTATAAAATCGGTATAACAGTTCGGTGGCTCGGTGATATGCGAGTCCGATGAAATCATCTTTTTTAACATGGAGTTTCCTTTATCTGAGTTAGCTATTAATGGTTTGTGCGGCCCCTATTTATGCGACTTCAATAGTTCAGCGGCTGAAACCATGGTTTCTGAAATTTTATCCAAAGTATTTATTCCCCAGTAAGTGCTTAACGGCACCCACTGAGAAATTACTAAATAGCACTTACTATCACAGTGCTTACTACCTTAACGCATTGCTGGTGAATTTTCTATTTGAGTGCTTTGCAATTATCTGCCCAATCAAAACCAGCCGCAATTCGTCGAAAACGCTCCGCGACGTGCCGACGAGAGCGGGGGTCAGTAAAAATGTATGGCTGGTCTTCCAGAATGGCCTCTAATACCTGGCGTCCAACGGTATTTGGGTCCAGAGCATCGGGCAAAAGTGCCGCCATTGGGGCATTGATAGAGTCATCCGTACCCCCATATTCACCCTGGCGATTTCGTCCTGATTCTGCAATTTTGGTATTCACTGCACCTGGGCATAAAACCGAAACGCCCAGATTATCTTTTTTGTGTTCTTCCATGAGTGTTTCTGACAATGCTACAACACTAAATTTGGTGGCATTGTAAGGGCCGGAGCCCCTGAAATTAACCATGCCGGCCATGGAAGCGGTGCTCACTACATGTCCCTCTTCGCCGTGGGATCGAATCAGGGGTAGAAATGCCTGCAGGCCATTCACTACCCCCCACAGATTTACGTTGACGACCCAGTTCCAGTTGTCAACATCAACTTTTTCCGAGCGCCCGTCCACCAGCACACCGGCATTGTTGCACAGCACGTGAACTTTCCCGAAGGTGTCTATGGTGGCTTTTGCTGCGGCAAAAACTGCTTCTCGGTCACTCACATCTACTGGTACACAGGCGGCACTGCCACCGTTCTCCTTGAGTTCGGTTACGGCTTTTTCCATTGGCGCTTGTTCAATATCGCCAATCATGACGTGCATGCCTGCCTGGCAAAATGCCCTGGCCATGCCCAGTCCAATGCCACTGGCGCCACCGGTAATAAATGCGACCTTTCCCTTCACATCTTGCATATTGTCTCCTCAAGTATCCGGTTAAAAAACATTGTTGCTTTTCAAGTTGTTTTATTTAGCTGCTGCGTAATATAAGGTCATTGCCTTGTATATTTAAAGTTTTTTGCTCCCCGATAAAAATGTATATAAATGAGTGAGCTTACGCGTGACTTTATATTACATAAGCCCGACTCTCATAACGAAGATTACACAAAATAATAATAAGGGATTAATGAAATGGCCTATCCACTGGCAGGTTTAAAGGTATTGGATTTTTCGCGGGTTCTGGCGGGTCCTTTTGCTAGCAGAATGTTGGCTGATTTGGGTGCAGATGTGGTCAAGGTAGAACCCCCTGAGGGAGATGTCACCCGTTATTGGGGAAAACTTATTGGCAGCATACCCGGCTGCTTCCATCAGAATAATGCGGGAAAACGTAATATCTGTGTTGACTTGCGTGCATCAGGCGGGAAGGAACTGATTAATGCCATGGTCGAGAAATGTGACATTGTGATTGAAAATTATCGTCCAGGTGTCATGTCCCGCCTGGGCATAGGTTATGAGGATTTAAAGAAAGTAAATCCTGGTCTGGTCATGTTATCTATCTCGGGTTTTGGCCATGACAGTCCGGAATCACAACGCCCGGCTTTTGCTCCGGTTGTTCATGCCGAAGCCGGGTTGATTCGCCGTATGTCCACGCGAAGTAACACTGTATTGCACGACTTGCCATTATCCGTGGGGGATACCAACGCAGCATTACATGGATTGATAGGCGTTATGTCTGCTATTTATCTGCGTTCTAAAACCGGTACCGGGCAGCATATCGATATGGCTATGATCGATGCCACAGTGGCGACGGACGATAATATGATATTTAATCTTGAGGATGCGGTAGATACGGGCCCATTACCCAGTGAAATATGGGAGACGCCCTTTGCGCCGGTGTTGTTGTCCACCGATTTCAGACTGCTTTTTAAACAGTTGACCAGAAAGCATGGCATAGAAGATCCTTCCACTCCGGAGATGGGCTTGGAAGAAACCATCGCCTTAAGGCGTAAAACGGTGCAGTCTTTTATTGATGGTCTTAAGACCCGTGAGCAATTTGAAGTAGCCATGAAAAAAATGAATATTGCCTGGGGAGAAGTGCGTGATCCTGCCTGTATGGCAGAGCAACCCAGCATTGCTGCCAGAGGCATGATCAAACAGATCGATGATAGGAACGGCGGAACGCGTCCACTGGTCCAATCGCCTTATCGCTTTTCCGATGCAGAAAGCGGTAATCGCGGTACAGTATCTCACCGGGGCGAAGATAATGCAGATGTGCTCGCTGACTGGCTGGAAATGTCTGAAAAACAAAATGAAGCGCTAATTGATGCAGGCGTATTGATATTTGATCCAGATTGGAAGCATCATTAACCAGGGAAAGTGACCGCCAGGGTATTTAACTGGCAAGGCAGTATTGGCATAGGTCGTTTTGGAAAGACTGGATTCAGAAATAGTAGGTTTGGGAGAAAATATGGCGCTTAGTGAACAAGCGAAGCTTTTTTGGCAAGGTCTTCAAAGCGGTAAACTGGATACCAGCGCTTTGCCGGAACTCGAACTTGATCCGGGGCAGCGTATACAGCTTGAATTGTTGGAAC
>JAHRWB010000164.1 GCA_019090385.1 Pseudomonadales bacterium
AGGGTGTACGCCATATGTTGCAACTCCATGCCCACCCCTACCACAAAAATAAAATCTGCTACTATAGCCGCTCAATGCTATCTACTATCAGCCAACAATTAATCAACCCAGCCAGATGCAGGTCTCGCATACGCCCTGGGCCGCCAATACAGCATCTTTCGGATATTGGTACTGAGGCTGATCATTTCTTTCAGTGCGCTCATCGGCGACAGTACTCTCACCACTCTGATTGCTAACTGCACCGAAGTTTTCTTTCCACAAATCACCCTCGCTTTCTGACCAGGAAAATGGCAAATTTACCACCTGTCCTGGCTTGTCTAAACAACTAAATAGAGCAAGGCTCTGATGCATAATCTGTAGTTGGACATCTGGTCGCCCAGGTGGTCCAGCGGTACGACCCAGCGGAAAATCCAGGAAGGCTGCACGCGGTACATTCACCGACTGAGTAACGCTCAAAGCACTGGTCATACTCAAGGTGGGTATTCCAGCCGCTTCCAGATCTCGCGCAATCAATCCAACGGATTGATGACAGACAGGTCAGACAGGCACCAATATGACTAAATCTACCTCGTCGGCTATCAAGCGACGCGTCAGTTCAGGTGCTATAAGTTTACGCACTTTACTGGATGAATAAATACCGCCCATAAAGGTATAAGCACGCTCGGAAAACGATCCTATAAACCCCTGATCAGCCAAGTCATTGAGCGCATCTCTTGGGAATACAACGTTCGGATCACGGCGTGCATCGCTATGATCATAGGCAAAGTGGCTAATTCTCAGTGCAGACTTGGGCACTTTGTCGGTAATCAAGCGTAAGCTGATGTCATCTTTAAAGTGGAAAGCAATCTGACCTTCCGCATAGATACCACCCGAGGCGACAAGACCTACTTTACACTCAGACAAAGGTTTAACCAGCGGCTCCCACGGCGGCTCATCGTCATGCTGAACCCAACGATAGGGCGGATAACCCAAAACATCATACTGATCTCTGGTGCGCTGAATATAATCAATCGGTTCGCGGCTGTTCATTGTGGCTCATGGCTGTTCATTGTGGCTCATGGCTGTTCATTGTGGCTCATGGCTGTTCATAAGTTATATCTTACAGATCCATTATGTAGATTCTAGTGCAGAATAAATCAGTTTTGTTCGATTCTAATCAGTACCCCAAAGGCATGTTCTGGAGAAACTTCAAGTACATTTACATTATCCTTTGAAAAATCAACAGAGACACCATTACTGCTCAATGAAGCTGCAGTACCCTCTAGATCAGGAGATGTCAGCACTATCGCATACATACCTTCTCTGTCTTCCAGCAGATGTTGTTTAATCGCCTGGGCGAATGGTCTGGCTGCATTATTCACCGCTACCAACTCTATCGCCCCCCCTGTAGGTGGTTGGCAAATAACGGAATAAATCCCACGTTCCGTGTCGTCCACGATATCACCTACCGGCATTTTGAACTGACTTCCATAAACGCCAATAGCATGAACAATATCTTCGACGGCAATAATTACTCGGGCAATTCCGGACAATCGGGGAACACTGTCATTAACCTGCCCTTTGAACTCACCTTGAAATGAATTGACAGGATAGACTCGAATGAGAACACCATGAGTCGCACTCGGATGTACATCGCGCCCATACGCCCCAGACATGAGTGGCATTATGTTCAATGCACGACCAGCTAATTCGTCGGCTTCGTCATCAGGCACTGGCGCCTCTAACATCAATGCAAACAAACCCTCCCCTCGCCGGTCAAGAAACCCTTGCAGACTCTTACTTAATGGAGAATCAGGGTCCACAGGAGACATCAACTCTATGTTACTGCCCCCATCAGGAACACACATGCCAAGAGCAGCGCCATAATCCACCACGCTCTTCCTGGACATATCTATGACAGGCATATCCAGCTTATCTCTAAAGAAACTAACCAGACCCTTAAAATCCTTCACTGCTATAGCAATACGAGGCATTCCAGTTATCATCGCTTTTCTCCATGCGGGGCAAAAATAATAGACCAAAAGAGTACTACAATTTTTTTAAAGCCACCCACCTGCTTATTAAAATTATAAGCCTAAAGCCTTCTCTACCAGCGGCAACCGGTCATTGCCAAAATACATATCATCACCGTTAATAAACATTGTCGGAGAGCCAAAGCCACCGCGTTCAATTAGCGCTTCAGTGTTGGCACGCAGCCGCGCTTTTACGTCCTCACTCAACAAGCCTGTAAAAAATTTCTTTTCATCCAGGCCAATTTCGGCACAAATTTCACCCAATATTTCGTGCTGTGAAATGTCCTTGCCCTCACTCCAATAGGACTCGAATACCAATTTTGCATAGGCAGGCAGACACCCTGCATCCAGAGCCACAAAGGCCCCGCGCATGCAATCAACTGCACGCACGGGAAATACTTTTGGCCAAACAAGACGAATACCGCACAAGCGCGCCCAATCCTGTAAATCCTTATTGTTGTATTTAGCCTTTACCGGGTTCGGGTTAGCCCGCATCTCATATAGCTCTTTGTTCACGGCATTAAATACACCACCCACCAAAACAGGCCGCCATATAATTTCAGCCCTGGCCCTTTCACATATAGCTTCAACACGACTGAATGCCAGATAGGTCCATGGACTGGAACAATCAAAAAAAAACTCTAGTTTAGCCACTTCATATTCTCCCACTAATTTGTTTGTGACACGTTGAGTATTCTGGTGGAAAACTGTCTCCAGTTACACAAACTCAACATTTGCGCGATTTCTGGCCCAATATAAAGTAACTTTACTCTGACTTTTGGCTTAGCTCTAATAGGACCTCCATCCTAGCACTCTAGCACTTCGGGCGAGCTATTTTGTAACAGCATACTTATCGACATCAACAAATACCCAGCGGATATGGCCATCGGATAAGGAACAAAGCATCATGACTGAGAATGCCAACTTGAATCAAAACCGGACTATACCTTCAGAAGCAGCGCTTATTGAACGCGCACGAGCGTTTGTACCAATGCTGAAATCTAAAGCCGAAGATGTAGAAAAGAACCGAGCCGTGCCCCATTCAACCATTGATGAATTCAAAAAAGCCGGTTTTTTCAAAATTGTACAACCTGCACACTTTGGCGGTTGGGAAATGAATCCAACGGTTTTCTATAAGGTGCTGATGGAACTAGGACGCGGCTGCTGCAGCAGTGCCTGGAATATGATGATTCTGGGAGTGCACCAATGGGAATTCGGACTATTCCCCAAGCAAGCTGGAGACGATGTCTGGGGCAAAGATAATACCGTTGCAGTCTCCTCATCCTACGCGCCTTGGGGCAAAGCCACAAAAGTGGATGGAGGATATGTCCTGAATGGCACCTGGCGCACTTCCAGTGGCTGTGACCATGCTGACTGGGCCATTATCGGAGCGCGCATAGAAAACTCCGATGGAAAAATTGACGCGCATTCATTCCTGGTAGAAGGCAAAGACTATCAAGTAGATGATGACTGGCATACCTTTGGCCTATGCGGCACGGGTAGCCGTAGTCTAGTGGTTAAAGATGCTTTTGTACCCGACTACAGACATCATAGTATTGTTAACTATGAGCTTTCTGACCGGGGAGATATGTACCTTTTTCCCTTCAATATGATCTTCTATTTTGCCGGAGCTTCAGTAATGGTCGGGTATGGCCAGGGAGCAACCGAGCTTTTTACCGAAGAAATGCAATCTCGCCAATCAGTCATGAGCGGTAACGTACTAAAACATAGCCCGCATGTTAAAGGCAGACTGGCTAACGCTGTGGTCAAGGTTCGCTCAGCCAGAGCGCGACTGCTGGCAGATATGCAAGAAGCAACAGAATATGTCAATCGAAGAGAACTGGTTCCATCGCATCTTCGCATGCTGTATTTAATGGACGGCGCTCACTGTGGCAAAGATGTGGAAGAGGCCGCCCTGCTACTCTACAAAGCAACATCGGCCCGGGGCATTTTTCTCTCCAGCCCCCTGCAACGAGTGGTGCGGGATATATTAGCCGCCGCTAACCACCCCACCCTGAATGTAGATGATAATGCCAATTTGCTTGGAGGATACTTACTGAATGGTGAGCTGCCTGCTGGCTTTAACTGAAACGCCAGAATCCACACTGGAACGCTTACAATAAATAGTTACTATTTCACGTATCATCTTATCAGGCGATATTGGTATTAAAAGCAGGTCATATATGCAGGTAGGAACCCCGACTAACGGACCCTCAGATCTACCCGGTCCAGCCCAAACCAAAATGGAAAATATCCTTATCAGTCTATGCTGTGTGCTCATCACAGTTGCAGTCTTCATTTATGTGGGTAACAAACAGGGACTGCTATTCATACTGGGCAGCGCTCTTGGCTTAGCTCTCCATCAGGCCAGTTTTGGTTTCACTGCCGCTTTTAGCAATGTAATAAAGGAACAGAGGACAGAGAAGCTTCGCGCACAAATGTTGATGTTAATCGCCGCCAGCACACTTATGCTACCCCTGTTCGCCCAGGGAGAGTTTATGGGTCAAAACTTCTCGGGAAAGCTAACACCCATTAGCACCGCCCTGGCATCCGGCGCTTTCCTATTTGGTGTCGGCATGCAAATGGGCGGGGGTTGTGCTTCGGGCACCCTTTCAAATTTAAGTTCAGGCAGCTTTAGAATGGGTATTACTCTCACCGGGTTTATCGTCGGATCCCTGATTGGAACATTTCATGTACCCTGGTGGAACTCGCTACCCAGTCTTGGAAAATTTTCCATGCTTCATGATTGGGGTCTGGGTACGGCAATACTGGTCAATATCACTATTGCCTCAAGCCTTTGGTTGCTTTTCATAGTGTATGAAAAAACCCAACGAGAATCTCCTGTATCCATAAATACCCGCCACACAAATGCGCAAAAAGGATTTTTAACTAACAACTGGCCCTTAATCGTTGGCGCTCTACTGTTAGCGGTACTGAATATGGGCACCCTTTTGGTGAAAGGGAAACCCTGGGGGGTAACCTCGGGTTTTGCCCTGTGGGGAGGTAAAATATTCACTTTCCTGGGCGGGGATCTATCGGGTTATGAATATTGGCAAAGTGCCTCCTGGTCCAAGGCGCTAGCCGCTCCGGTATTAAAACACA
This sequence comes from Pseudomonadales bacterium, assembly GCA_019090385.1. GTDB lineage: Bacteria > Pseudomonadota > Gammaproteobacteria > Pseudomonadales > Azotimanducaceae > DC-out156. Next base: position 5,115 of record JAHRWB010000164.1, read on the forward strand.
GCACTTCAATCATGAACTTTGGCCTCGTTCTGGGTGTCTTATGGGCCGCAAAGGTCGGGGGTAAGATATCTATCAGTTACAAGGCTTCTGGCAAGATGATATGCAGACTCCTGCTGGGAGGTTTGCTTTTGGGTTACGGTGCTCGCCTCGCCTCCGGATGTAATATCGGTGCATATTTCAGTGGTATTGCCTCGGGCAGTCTGCATGGTTGGGTATGGTTTGCTATCGCATTTTTCGGTAACGTAGTCGGCTACAAGATAAATAAATTTTTATTTACAGAGGCATAAACCCCATTCAAATCAGGAGGACTGGCACAAGCGACTAGTCCTCTTAATCCGATGCCTTTCTATTTCAGGGTACCTGCTTCCTCGGCCTGTTTGACATCCGCTTCAGACATATCCAGCCAATCTTGAAGTACCGCGACATTATCTTCCCCTACTCTATGAACGCGCTCATAAATATCGCAGGGAGTTGCCTCGAATTGAAAAGGTAATTTATCAGAATAGGTCACGCCAAATTTACCGTACTCACCCTCATCAGTGTGCAAAAATCCGCTCTGCTTAAGCTGCGGATCCCGCTCAACAAGGTCCTCAGCATTTTGTACAACGCCAGCTGGCACGCCCACCTTCTGACAAGCCACCATAATATCTTCCGGGCTAAGCGTTTGAGTATACTTTGTTACCCCTTCATCAAGACGAGTGACATTTTCTACACGACCTGATGCGCTATCAAATACACTTTCATCTGCCCACGCAGGATTACCCATTACGCCTTTGAACGCTCCCCACTGTTCATCTGTCATACAGGCAATAGCAACCCAGCGCTCATCTACCACTGCATCACCAGATACACCTGCACAAGGGTAACAAGCATGCGGCGCTGCAATATCATAGGGTAACTTATTGCCCGTCGGCTCCGAGCTATTATTATTCACGAAGTAATCCAAAAGCGAAGGGCCTGAAAAATTGACCCCTACTTCGAATTGCGACATATCAATACGTTGTCCCCTACCCAAATTCTGACGGCTTTCCAGGGCTGCCAATATGGCTACAGCCCCATGTAAACCGGCTTGATGATCATTGTAGGAAAAGCCAATTCCTATATCACTGCGGCCAGGCACACCAGTCAACGCGGTTAGACCTGCAATCGCATGAATAGTCGGAGCATAGGTAACAAATTTCGACCACGGTCCACCTTCCCCCATGCCAGACATTTGTATATAAATAACCCCTGGGTTCACCTTACGGGTAGATTCATACCCGACTCCCCAGCGATCAAGCACACCCACAGAAAAATTATCGATAACAATGTCGGCTTTTTCACACAGTTTTCTACAGGTTTCACGCCCTTCCTCACTGCTCATATTGACCGCCAGGGCGCGCTTGTTGCGATTCCACATAATATAAAATGGATGGGTTGCCTTGTTCGCACCCACAGCGCGCGCAGCAGAATTTATCTTCACAACATCTGCACCCATGTCCCCAAGAATGCGCGTGGCAAAAGGGCCGGCCAATACATGTGAAAAATCTAGTATACGTATACCTTCCAGTGGTCTACTCATGATGCATCTCCCCAACCCATCTCATCCAACAGAGCTTGAGTATCTGCTCCAGTATCACCATAAGACCCCATAGTCCAAGGTGTTTCGCTAAATAAATAAGGCGCACCTGGTCCGGTTGTCGCTGCACCAGCCAAATCATACGGTACAAACCAATCCCGCGCTTTTAACTGCGGGTTATTCGCCACATGCTCAATAGATAATACCCAGCCATAAGGCATATGTTTTTCCTGAGCAGTAAGAAACAGTGGCTCGACATCCTGCGTTGCAACCCAATCCTGTAAAACTTCCATCACTCGCCGGGTAGTGGCCATAATCTGTCGCGGATCGGAATATTTCTCTTCAAGTAAATCCTGATGCGCATCCTGCTCAACCAACCAAAAAATCTGTGCTTCAATATCAGGTATTGGCGTCACCATAATAGACCCGCCCTTCGCCTTCATGACGACATAAGAATCCGACCAGTGCAAACTACCACGACGGGGAAATATTCGCGGAGTTGAGGGTAAGCTCTCATGGTACCAATAAGCCATTAGCACATGCTCAAGACAGGAAACGATGCTTTCATGAACAGACAAATTAACGCGCTGACCTTCACCACTTTGTCTGACATGATTCAAAGCACTCAGCGCAGCAATCGCCACATACACTCCTGAAACCATAAAGTTGAGTTCGCCAAAACCTTTCAATGGTGGTGTATCAGCATCTCCGGTCACCGCACAGACCCCACCTAAAGCAGCAGCCACCAAATCCGGCGCCAGATAATCTGCCCAGGGTCCTTCCCGACCAAAAGAGGTCGTATCCACTACCACCAACTCAGGCCGCCTGCTTTGTGCAGCCTCAAGCTGCGCAGCATCTACTGCAAACGCGCCATCACAACTGAGCACTATATCGGCTCGATCAACCAGTTTTTGAAGTTGTTTCTGACCTTCTGCGTTTTCTGGATCAAGGGAAAAAAACCGCCTGTTTGAAGCAAAAAATGCGTGCCAGAGAGAGACCGGGGTAGCATTTTCATCCTCACTGTGAGGGCCACGCTTGCGCAGTGAGTCCCCCTCAGGAGGTTCCGGGCGAACCACATCGGCACCCAGATCTGCCAACATTTTTGCGCCATATATTCCCCGCTCATCACAAAGGTCAAGAATACGTAACCCTGCCAAAGCGCCCTTTGTTTCGGCCATAATGTCTTCCATCAATTATTTTTGCTAATACTACCATTTCTATCGATGTACGTACGCGGACAAATTACTCATAGACGGCGATCATAACTTCCAGTCGCTTCCTCCCAGGCGCGCGTGATGACAAAATCTCTATCAAGACCGACAGGCACTATCATGCGAATTTCTTCATAACTCTCATCTTCCAACAATTCAGTATTTGCCAGCGTATCTTCCAAAGATGTCGCATTTTCTAGCGCCAGTCTGCCAATATTAGCCAACTCCCGCATAAAACGCTGAAACTGCCGAATACCCTCTTTATCGGTTATAGGACCATGACCAGGAATAACACGATCAAAGACCAGGCCCAGGGTATTTTCAAGTGTGGCAGGCCAATCAACTATAGAACCACCTGCCTCCAGGTCAATATTGGGGTAATGCCCATTAAACAATAAATCCCCCATATGAATTACACCTTCAGTCTGAAACAAAACCACCAGGTCGCCATCAGTATGCCCACGTCCCAGCGCAATCAAACGCAGCAGTTTGTTACCAAACTCCAATTCATAATCCGTACTGAAAGTTTCATTGGGCAAGGCAAATTCTGTACCTGAAAAGTACTCGTGGTCAGTCTGCTTGAGATGGTGGAGCGTTCGCTCAGTTGCTATCACTCTAATCCCCTCTGGAAAGGCCGGGTTACCATGAGTATGGTCCGAATGATAATGGGTGTTTATGACGGCAATAACGGGTTTGCCCGTAAGTTCTGAAGCCAGTTCGATAATCCTTTCGCCTTGCATGCGAAAAGTCATAGAGTCGACAATAACAGTACCCTCCTCGGTATTTAGTACCGCAACATTACCTCCCATACCAAATAGAACATATAAATCATCAGTAAGTTTTTCAGTGCGGATTTCTCTTATGGACGAATACAGATACCCGCCCCCAATTGCGATGATCACTAAAATAACGATACTCAACCAGGCCCACCACCGCATAATAATTCTCCCAACAGATAGTTTGAGTTAATTGGAACACAGGAGCGGACATTGCGCACCCGGAATGTCCGGCTCCCGCTGGACGACTCCGCATGGTTTATACCTTCTGACTGGACGAATACTCGGTCAATTGTCCAGGCAATTTTTGTGAGCGTGAATCTGGCAGATCTTCGTGTTTAACTATACTTCGAAAAACTTCTTTATATTGCGGCAGCTCAGTGCCCATCCACCGGTCCCACCAGGTGAAATAGAGCGCATAATTGGCATTAAATTTCTGATGATGCAGATCATGGTGAGTGATGGTGGTGAATATATCCAAACCACTATCGACCCAGCCATGATGGTGAAATTCGATACCTGAGTGTCCCATAGCATTACGTATGATCATGCAAGCCAGGTAGATGAAAATAACCGTTGGATGGAGCGGTACTAGCATCAGCATAACGGGTATAAACAGCGCCATAAGCATCGCCTCGCCAGGTGCGAAGCTATAGGCTGCCCAGGCAGAGGGTGTGCGGGAACGGTGGTGAACCTTGTGAAAGAATGCGAACAGCTTTTTATGGTGCATCAAACGATGCACCCAATAAAAATAGGCATCGTGCACTATAAACAAGGCCAGAAAACTAAACACCGCATAAACCCAGCTATAATCTGAAAGTTGCTGATACCTATGTGTCCAGCCATTCTCAATCGCGGCAACAGTAAACAGCCCAACACTGGCGTATATCATTGTGGTTAACAAAGAATAGCCAATTTCCCGACGCAGATCAGTCCGGGTGGCCCGTTTATCCTGGATACGGCGTGTAGCTGACCAACGTGATAACAGTACATTTAGCACCAGCACCACAATACCAACGCCAATAAAATAACGCTGGGTATCGAAAGCGAATACCTTTAACCATATTATCCCCTGGGTTCTCAGAATCTCCAACAGCGGACCAGATAAATATTCAAGCAGTTCATTCATAGCAACTCATCTCAGGAATTTGAAGTGAAGCTATTCAACTGAACTTATCCAACCCGGTCTTACTGATTATAAAATTAGCTGACAGATTGCGAATTCAGGCCCTTCTTTTTATAAAAGACCAGTGTTTTATGCGGATATTTAGTGCTTGAGTTCCATATGCAACTTGCGGTATGCACTGGGCGTTTGCTTGTAGGCGGCTTTAAAAGCTCTATTGAAGGGAGTCAATGAAGCATACCCTACCTCCATGGCAATGGTCAGTATAGGTAAATGCTCCTGTGCTGGGTCCACCAGACAGGCCGCTGCTTCAGAGATTCGGAACTGATTCACATACTCATTAAAATTTCGAAACCCCAAATGCTGATTGATCAAACGCCTCAAGCGATGCTCTGGAATACTGATCGCATCTGAAAGTACTCGAATCGTCAACTCGGAATTACGATATCCAGAATCTTTGTGCATATACTTATTCAATGAGGCCAGCCAATCTTGCTCCACTACTTTTAAGCGCTGCGGGTTTAATTCAGTCTTAGCCCTATCTTCGATCTCTAACACTTCGGCAGCATCCGTAGACAAAGCGTTTGATCCATGCGAGATTCCCAACAGAACAGGCAAACTGTCTGGCCGAAGAATTAGGAGCCAAAACCCAATAGCCAGTATTTGCACCAGCAATATTAGTGAGTTTGCGAGCATCAAAATCGGTGGGGCTTCCTGCCTGCCGAGCACTATCTCAACAATAATCACCAAAAAAATCTGAGTTCCTCCCAGCACGACTATAACACTGCGTAGTCTTCTCCTGGGCTCAACGAGATCCTGCCGCCATTGACCCACAATGGCAATAAAAGCCAGCAACATAAACACTACACGGAACAGGTAAGCAAGATAAAAACTAATTCGTGCTAGAGTGATATCCAGACCGGGTTCACTATTAGTCATTGAGCCAGGCGCGGAGCTGGGAACCGCTGCACCAAGCCAGAAGCTAAGGAAAGCCACAATCACGAAACTCAGCAGAACCAAAACCTGGAAGTGCCCTACCGAAAGCTCTCTACGCTCCCAATCATTGAATAGCGCTTCGGCAAACAGCCAAAATAGGCCAGGCACGGAAATAGCGAGCACCACCACAGGGTATTGCAGCCAAGGCGTCGCATCAAGAAAAGGAGCAATGAGGTACCCGGACAGACCAATAAATACCAATAGCAGCAGACGACCCGCTATGAACTGCCTGGCTTGCAACCATAACTTCACGCTCAATAGCAGCAACACGCCCAGAGCCATACCGTTGGCAAACAGAAATATCTCAGTCATAGTTTATAAGGTATCCACACATAACAGTCCCGTCCCACACACGATCAGCATTGGGCAGTCTTACAGCACACTGGCAATCTCCACTGTACAATCACCCTATATCGAGACTCTGGCAAGAGATAGTGAACGAATCACTTGGCTTTAACCCAAATTTAGTCCCCGGTTTTTTACTCCCAGACTCAGGAAACGTCAAATTCCCCATGCCGACCTTCACCCGCAGCAAAACGTTTGGCACCCGCTTCGGTTTCGCCCGATTTAATGACCTCACGGCCCAAAACAGTTTCATGCCGAAGTGCATCTTCTAACGGCATATTCCATTGATCATAGGAAGAAAGCCGATCATTCCGCATGCACAATTGCGGAAAGGCAGACAATTGCCTGGCAAGTACCAACGCAGCATCAAGCGCACCACCCTTTTCTGTAAGCCGATTCACAAGTCCCATCCGTTGCGCTTCGATACCGCTGACACCTCTGCCGGTGAGGATCAAATCCATCGCATGACTGTGCCCAAGCATCCGGGTTAATCTTACGGTACCACCATCAACCAAGGGCACTCCCCAGCGCCGACAATAGACACCAAAGACCGCATCCTTTGCTGCCACGCGAAGATCACACCAAATAGCCAGTTCCAACCCACCGGCTACTGCATATCCTTCAACAGCTGCAATAACTGGTTTACCCAACAGCATTCTAGTTGGGCCCATGGGACCATCACCTTCAATTTTTACTGAGTTTCCTCTACCCTCAGATACCGCAGTCAAGTCGGCACCCGCACAAAAAACATCTTGTGCGCCCGTCAAGACAGCAACTTTCTGGCTTTTATCCGCATCGAATTCACGGAAAGCCTGAGCCAACAAACTGGCCGTTGGTCCATCCACTGCATTCTTAACGGCGGGCCTATTGAGGGTTACAACGGTTACGTCTGCAACTTTCTTAACGCTCACAGCATCCATATTAGATCTCCTATGACAATTTTATTCAGTTTCGGTGGACACGAAGCCAGCTGGCATGCAGCCATGGCTTCACCCCCAACAACTGCAACGTACTTAGAGTTATCTTAGGCATATATTCCTACGAACCCAATCCTGTTTACTTCTCAGCATACATAGTAAATCGGACTTCTGGCAATTGCAGCTAATAGCCAGCTGCGAGTTTCCTCAACCAAGCTTACAAATACAGGTGACATTTACCTTCAAAAGGATTTTGCATTAGATGGGAAAGAAACAGTATTGGCTTTGAGCTCACACTGTCACGAACTGACAGTTGAGAAATTACTAAACACTTCTGGAAACAATTGGAAGGGGGGGACGATTTACCAATAGACCCCCAATATGTACTATATTGAGGGTCTACTATCAATCATAATTGGCTATGCTGGAATCTTATCTAAAGGCAAGTCATAACATTCAACAATGTTATCTCTCATAATCCAGCGCTGTTGTTCTTTAGTCAAATCAGACGCATGTTTGTCCAGCATTTCCTGAGACCAGGGCCAGGTAGCATCGCTGTGTGGAAAATCATTCGCCCAAACCAAACGCTTGGGATTCATTAAATTAGCCACCTTGAAAGCGACCCAATCATCCTGAAAAGTTAGCCATACGTTCGAGTCAATATACTCGCTAGGCTTCTTCTCCAAATTTTTACCACCACCCATCCAAATACCATGACGCTCATAAGCGTGATCCATACGATAAGAGTAATGTGGCAACCAACCGGCATCGGCTTCTGCTGCTATAAATTTCAGCTTGGGGTGCCGATCAAAAACGCCACCAAGAACAAAAACACCCATGACATCTTGAACACTACGAATAATTCCCAAAAAGCCATTGGTTTTATTGCCCCGAACCCTGCCTCCACCGGAAGTGGTCAAAATATGAAAGGACAGGGGCATATTTAGTTCAACAGCACACTCCCACAAAGGATCGTACATGGGGTGATCATAGTCTTCTACCTGGGGGTTACCCGGCATCATCATGCCCACAAAGCCTTTTTTCTTACAGTCTTCAAAGTCTTTGATCATCTGCTCAACAGAATCACCAGAAGTTTGGCCGAGCCCAAATAACCGGCCTTCCGGAGCATCGGACATATAGGAAGTTAACCATTCATTATAAGCGTGCATACAGGCTGACTTATAATCAAAATCTTCATGATTACAAAGCACCATACCCACTGAAGGATAAAGAATCTCAGCAACTACACCATCTCGATCCTGATCTTCTACGCGAAATTTTGCGTCATAGCCACTTTTATGCAGTTGATCAAAGGTGCAACCCTTGCTCCGTCCAGCCAGCTCTTCAGGCGTAAGACCCGCAGCGGCTACCAAGCCAAGGGGAATGGTTGATTTCATACCAGGAATAGCATAAACGTCATTACCCATCGAATCTCGTTCAATAGTAGGTGCACGATCCCGATACTTCGGACCCAAATATTTAGAATAACAATCTGCAGGCTCAACGATATGCGAATCCGCCGAAATAAGCCCAAAACCCAAGCTGCTCATATTAAAGTTCTCCAGTTCCCAGTGTGTAAGATAGTAAGTTAGCATACAATTTTACACAAATGGCAAAATAATGCAGCTCTGGTTTTTTTGGAGGCGTTTCAACGAAATTAGAGGAATGCCTGTAATCTAAGTTTGCCTGATTAACAAGACAGAAAGGCCACTCCACCTTGCCCATGCTATACCAGCGACCGGTCACGAACTCATTGCAACAGCGACCCAATTATTCCTATTTCCATGCCTACCGTTATTCCTCACTGCTCGGACACACCGCCGAAAGAGCGAAGCGTACGTCGTGTATTGGGGGGAATCGCTTCTCGTCTATGTTGCAGACCTACGTTATCCCAGACGGCAAAATCACCAACGGACCAGTTATGTTCATAGATAAAGTCCACCTGATAGGCATGCAACATCAGCTCATCTAACAATTTGCCGCTTTCGCTATCTGAAACACCAGCAATACGTTTCACCCCGGAACTCACATACAGAGCCCGACGTCCCGAGTTCGGGTGAGGCTGGAACACCGGGTGCATCGCATCGCTCACACGGTATCTGGCACGCAGCTCGGGATCAGTATCAGGCCGAAAGTACACGCTCTGCGCATCGTGAACTGCAAGTTTGTCCTTTAATCTGTCACGTATTGCTCGTGGTAACGTTTCATAGGCTGCATACATGTTACAGAATAGCGTGCTCGTTCCACTATCAGGAATCTCTTCTGCTTCGAGTATACTTAATGTTTTCAGACGAGGAATCCAGTATTGATCGTTATGCCAAGGTAATGCTGAATTAGCAGTGAATCCCTTTTTGGCTCCTTGCTCTACCACGTTTGAAACGTAGTAGACGTCGTCAGGCGGCCTTACACCGTTGACCGCCGCCAGCAAGTCATAGTGCTCACGTGCCTCTGAGGTTTCAGTATTTAGCTCTCCAAAATGCGCGAAGAAGTGACGCATTTGCTCTGCAGTGGGTGGGTTCTGTCCGCGACACACCACCAGGAGATGTTGGCGTAACGCCCGTTCAAATGCGTCAATCTGAGCCTTAGGTGGATTATCAAACGTCAGGCCACGCACCTCCGCTCCAAACGATCCATCAAGGGTGTTTACCTGAAATGCACAAGATGTAGACATACATAGCCTCCTTTTTTGAATACACATAATCGCACGATAGCCAGCAACTCAAAAATCATCTCACAAGTGAATTCGAATTTTACGCATAGCACTTAACTAGTGCACATTCCGGCTCTCTCCACCGTCCACCACATGGAAGTACCGGTAATGTAACTGGCCCGTGCAGAAGCCAGAAATGCCACCACGTCAGCAACTTCTTCGGGTTGCGCCATTCGTCCCAGAGGACATTTATCGCCTGCAGATGCCTTAACTGTGTCCAAGGCCGGTACCTTATCTGCGCCAAATTTTTCCTTGGCATAACTGACATACTTGGCAATGCGCGGTGTATCCACTACACCCGGATGCACTGCTGTGACCAGTATGTTGTGCGGGGCTACTTCATCCGCCAGTGACTTGGTAAAAGCATTGATCACGGAAGCAGATAACATACCCATATTGTAATTAGGCCAGGCAGTCTTTGACTCTAAACCACCAATATTGATAATTCGACCACTACCCTGCTCCTTCATCCCGGGCAAGAGGTGCCGACACATACGCACATAACTGAGTGGTTTAAGGTCCATGCCATGCCGCCAGGCATGGTCATCAAAATCTGCAAATGGACCCCACATGGTACCCCCGGCATTGTTGATAAGGATATCGCAACCACCCAGTTCTTTTAGCGCAGCCTGTGCGACTGCTTCCGTTCCCTCAAGTGTAGTAAGGTCTACGGCTACCACTACAGCTGTCCGGCCCAGAGCCCGTATCTCCTCGGCCACACCCTCCAGGTCCGACCGGGTACGGGCAGAGAGAATCAAATCGGCTCCCTCCGCCGCCAGTGTCAGGGCCACAGTTTTGCCAATTCCTCGTGCTGCACCAGTCACTACTACACGCTTGCCACCTAACTCCAAATCCATAACTTCACTCCAAAGACCTGGCAGTACGCCAACACCAAGTGTGCTTTTCTAAAAAGATGAACACTATCGCGCTAACAATGCGAAGGCAATTTTTTGAACAAGCACTGTGGAGACGAACCTCCCAAACTGTTCAATGGTGCTTTTGGAAAATCAAGTATAATTACTTTTGAGTTTTGCATTATTCCTAACTAACTTGATGGGAATCAACAATGCAATTGATACTGGCATGCCCGCATTACCTGACATGGATTAATATACTTGAATCATAGACAATCATATTTTTCGGTCTCGACTATCTATCCCTTGGCTATCCCCTGGCCGTTGGCCAGAAAAGCAAATGAATTTGGAAAATAATACAGGAATAAAAATGCGGTCTTCCATCGATTTTGATCTACCACCAGCCTCTCAAACGCTAGTAGATAACGCATGGGAGTTAGTCCCTCTATTGCGCGAAAGAGCACGAGAATATGATAAGGGAATTCGCTCGCAAACCGAAGATTTTGCAGACTTAGCTGAAGCAGGGCTACTGACAATTACTGTACCTAAAAAAATGGGCGGACAAGGCTTGGGGGCAATAGATTCGGACAACCCACTAGGTATGTGGGCTGTTACCAAAGCGCTAGCCTATGCAGATTTGTGCCTGGCGCGAAATTACGAAAACCACGTCAATACCATCGATACACTCACTTTCTCCGGCTGCGATGAAGAGACTCAGCGTCGCTGGTGTGCAAAAACTGTTGATGGAGGAGCCGTTTGGTCAAACTGGGCCGCTGAACCACCAAAACCCAATCCCGACGGTACCAGCAGCTACATTGGCCAAACAACTGCGGAAAAAGTGGATGGTGGCTGGAAAGTGAACGGTATTAAACGCTACGCCAATACCGCCACGGCTGCCGATGTGACCTGTATATGGGTCGTGGACAAAAAGGCGGACAGTTTCTTTGACGGTCTCCTGATGCTGATGACTGATACACATCGCCCCGAAATACAAATCGAAGATTGGTGGGATGCCATGGGCATGCGCGCATCAGATGCCCAAGAGGCAACGTTCAAAGATGCATTTATTCCGGACGCTGATCAGATTGGCCCGGCCGGTGCATTTTTTAAAATGCCTGCATGGAGCATTCGCGCAGTACCTCACTACGCGGTGTCGTTTCTGGGCGCAACGGAAGCAATCTATGACTGGACAATAGACTATGTAAAAGAACGTGGCAAAGGCAAAGATCAATTTGTTCGCCATCATCTGGGGCAAATGCATTCAGCAATCGAAGCCTGCAATGCGCTGCTGAAGGAACTCGGAAAAATCTGGGCTACGGGCGACGAAACAACTATCCGCACTGCTTCAATCTCATTTCGCATAATGTCAGAACGTACTGCACTGGAAGTTGCTGCTCATGCCATCAAAGCATGCGGCAGTACAGCTTTCCATCGTCAATATGATTTCGAGCGCATGTATCGCGATATTCAAGTCTATGTGCGGCACGAAAACATTGATCACATGACCTCAAACCTAGGCGCTCTGTGTGCTGAGGCAGAAGTACATAGCTACTGGACGCCAGGACAAGTGGTAAAAGCGCCAGTAAAGACCTAAGCAAAATTTCTGCGTCTGTGCACATTGTGTTGCACAGGCGTACCAGCGTTTATAAAGCTGAGATATTTTAAAAAGCCATACCCCTTCCATAAATATGTGCCCGCATCACTAAACCAAAAAAATCCTCACATTCCCGAATGCCTGCAAGACCAACTTGCTTAAACATTGCTATCCACGGCACTATAACAGCCAAACAATTTATACAAGACGCAGGAAAACCCAATGTCAAAAACGACACCAGATCTGAACAGTTTATGGCAAGCGCGATTTGGCACCCTGACCAATACACGCCTACCAACCAGCAACACCTTTACCGAAGTCACCTCAAATCAAACAATTGAACTACTCCTAAGGCATAGAACTCAGCGCACTTATCTGGACAAAGCAATTTCGAGTGAAACCCTCGATACTATACTTGCCTGTGCTCTATCAGCACCCTCAAAATCTGATCTCCAACAAATTAGCATCATGGTGATAGAGGAACCCGCCTTACGCAAAGAAATTGCTGGCCTAATCCCCAGTATGCCGTGGATCGAAAAAGCACCGGCCTTCCTTATTTTTCTAGCAGATGGTCACCGTATCGAGCGTATTTGTGCGAGCCGAGGGATACCGTTTGCCAATGACAACCTCGATAATTTTATCGCAGCTACCAGCGATACCAGTCTCGCCCTGCAAAACGCCATCACTGCGGCGGAAGCAATGGGGCTGGGCACCTGTCCTATCAGTGTGATTCGTGACCACATGGCCATGGTCGCTGATCTTCTTCGCCTACCTCAGCGGGTCGTACCCATTGCCGGGCTTTGCCTTGGATACCCTGCCCGCACCGGATTCGTTAGCATGCGTTTGCCACCCGCCGTTACCGTTCACAAAAATCATTACGATCTCAGTCAGGTAGATAAAGAGATCGATTCCTATGACAAACGGCGCGACGAGCGCTTTAGTATTCCAACTGAAGCGCAAAAATACACACGCAAATATGGCGTTACAGAATTCTATGGCTGGTCCGAAGACAAGGCCCGGCAAATGTCGAAAGAAGAACGGGGACAAGTAGGTGAATTTGTGCGCAAAACCGGATTTTCACTACGTTAAAGCGATTAAAGCTATACAGTATTTTCTGGTACTACCTCCTGACACCAGCATTCTGTTTGTGCGTGCAATAGTACTTCATGCAGATTACGAGTCATCTTAAGGTTCACTCCTCGCGTACCCCAGGCAGAGTACCCAGACTGCTCGCAAAGCTCATAGTAAATGATAACCCAATGAGGTACGTTAAGTTTCAACATTTCAAACGGTGTGGTTTTATGTCCACGTCAACAAGTGAAGTTACTAAGATTGTCGGGCATATAACATCTGTCATCGCCCGCGAAGCAGAAATTAATCATGCAGCAGCTACGCTTTCGCTTGCTACCCTGGAGGTCCTCTGCAGTTCGGTCATACTCTCTGCCAAAGTACCAGCAGAACATGGTGGTTGGGGTCTTGGCGTCCACAATGGCCGGCCTCTGGAATATTGGCAAATCATTCGACGTATAGCGCAAGCTTACACCTCGGTAGGACAAAGCTGCCAAGTACACTGGATGTTCTCATGTATGTGCGCCATGAAAATATCGACCACCTAGAAACCACTGTCGGACGTGGGTTTTTGGGCCTGGAAACAGATTTCAACTTTGCTGGACTAAAAATTGCGGATGGTGCGGCTGGTATGGGGTGATATATAAATATCCTAAAAGAAAGATGCGGAGAGTATGGAGTGACGTATGACTATCCTAAAAAGAAAGGTCCTGTGGGAAGAAGATAAGCGCCAAAGTTTATCATTACGGAACGCTCTGCCATGAGTAACAATACATTTATGCCTCGTACTGGGAACGAATCGCTCGCTCTCTGGAACGTGGCTGTTTTGATATGCTTTTCTTTGCCGATACCTATACCTTGCATGACCAATACAAAAACTCTCCCGATGCAGCTATTTGCTATGCAGTACAGTACCCTCGCCTTGATCCTCTAGCGCTGGCTCCTATGCTATCCCGAGTTGCACCCAACCTTGGCTTTGGTGTTACTGCTTCAACCACTTTCCTTCCACCCTACTGGCTGGCACGTAATATGGCCACTATGGATCATCTTACTGAGGGGAGAATAGCCTGGAACGTGGTTACTTCCTATTCTCGCAGTGAAGCACAGAACTTCGGTATGGATGATATTCCAGAACATGATTTTCGCTATGATATGGCTGACGAATATATGGAGGTTGTAATAAACTATGGGGTAGTTGGGAAGAAGATGCGATTATTATGGACCGTGAAGCGAGCATCTATGCAGATCCCAATAAAATACATCGCATTGATCACGAAGGAGAATTTTTCAAAAGTCGGGGGCCACTCTGTGTACCCCGCTCCCCCCAGGGAAAACCAGTTATTATCCAGGCCGGTGCCTCTGTACGGGGTGTAAAGTTTGCCGCACAACATGCTGATGTTATTTTTGCAACACCCACAGCCTCAGGCGGCATGGACAAACACAGAGCAGCAATAAATGCGGCATTAAAAGCTGCCGGGCGTAGCAGAGATGATGTCAAAGTAATTTGGGGAATCACGCCAGTAGTTGGAGAGACCGAGGCCGAAGCCAATGCAAAACGTGATGCCATTCAAAGCAACATTCATCCTGAAGCGGCCTTAGTGCTTATGTCAGGACACTTAAACTTTGATTTATCCACATTACCTAAAGATGTTCCTTTGTCTGAAATCGAAGTCTCTGGCATACAGGCTCTGGCCCATGGATTAGATATGACGGCCGAAGAATATGCCCTGCGCGCAGCCAAAGGCGGCAACAATTTACTAAGCGGCACCGCCAGCCAAATCGTAGACAAATTGGAGGACTTGTATACCAAAGGTGAAGGAGATGGTTTTATGATCATCACTCATGCCTTGCCCAGCTCGGTTGATGATTTTGTCGACCTGGTAATGCCAGAAATGCAGACGCGCGGACACTTTCGTCACAAATACGATACACTCTCGCTAAGAGATCGGTTTTTCAGCGAACCGAACTTATAGCTTAACCATTTTTTCCATAGACAGCATATCAAACCTCAATAAAATCAGGACCACTGCATGCCAACAACCAATCTGCGTTATGACTGGCTCTTGCCCGAAGTAATCGCTTTATTCGAGCTACCCTTCTTTGATTTACTCTACAAGGCTCAAAGCGTACACCGCGCTCACTTCGACGCGAATGCCGTGCAACTTTCGACGCTTCTGAGTATCAAGACTGGTGGCTGCCCTGAAGACTGTAAATACTGTCCCCAAAGCGTACACTATGACACCGGAGTCAACACCCATCCCCTGCTTCCAATCAAGGATATCGTTGCAATCGCTGTGGAAGCCAAGGCCAATGGCGCGTCTCGTTTTTGCATGGGCGCTGCCTGGCGTTCTCCAACAAAAAAACAAATCACGCAGGTAGCTGAAATGATTTCTGCGGTCCGCGATGTAGGATTGGAAACTTGTGTAACGCTTGGCATGCTTGACGAAAATAGTGCCTCCAAACTCAGCCAAGCCGGCCTGGATTATTACAACCACAATCTAGATACTTCCCCCGAGTTCTATGGAGAAATTATCTCAACACGCACCTATCAAGACCGCCTCAACACCCTGAAGCATGTGCGCAATCATCATATTAAGGTATGCTGTGGTGGGATTGTCGGAATGGGCGAATCTCGCAATGACCGCGCTGAATTATTAAAACAGTTATCTAATTTACCTGAGCACCCTGAATCTGTACCTATCAACATGCTAGTTAAAGTTGAAGGCACGCCTTCCATGACCGCTGAGGGTATAAGCAATTTTGAATTCATTCGCACCGTAGCAATAGCACGTATCATGATGCCCGCTTCCTTCGTTCGGCTTTCGGCTGGACGCTCTGCAATGTCGGCAGAAGCGCAAGCGCTTTGCATTATGGCCGGAGCGAACTCAGTCTTTATGGGTGAGAAGTTACTGACAACGTCAAACCCAGAAGTTGATGTTGATACCGCCCTTTTTTCTGAATTAGGAATTAAACCCTTGCTGGACACCCCCCTAACTACTCCTGTTATCTCAAAAATAGCCAGCGATAAATGAAATATTTTGACGATATCGAAGTAGGCTATCGTAGCTTAGTGGGCACCTACACTCTTGAGCGCACCGAGATGATTGAGTTCGCGAGACAATGGGACCCACAACCATTCCACCTCGATGAAAATGCAGCAAAAGCATCCATCTTCGGTGGACTGGTAGCTTCCTCTGCTTATTTGTTTGCCATTTGTACTCGTCTGTTTTTCGAGCACAAGGATCAGATTCAGATTTTGGCCATGCTGGGTAAAGATACTATACGGCTTCCAAACCCAGCAAAGGTAGATGAAACACTCAGCTACTGGACTGAATGTATAAAACATAC
>JAHRWB010000165.1 GCA_019090385.1 Pseudomonadales bacterium
AGGCAGCTTTAATTCCTGGCAGTGTGCTTGCTGTACTACTGTTCCTGGTTGTGCCCGGAGCCGGCCTCTGGAACCGTCAGAGCACATAATTGCACAGGCCCATCAATGTAAAAGCGGGATGAAATTTTACCATATCATGCTATGGTGCCGGGCTATAAAAAAACACTTAGGATTTATATTATGCCGGCCCAATCTGATAAACCCGAAATAAAACTTGATGCTATTGTCATTGGCGCGGGCTTTTCCGGCATGTATATGCTTAAACGACTACGGGACGAGCTGGGTCTGAATACGCGCTTGTATGAAGCCGGCGATGGCGTTGGCGGCACCTGGTATTGGAATCGCTACCCTGGCGCACGTTGTGACTCAGAAAGTTTTTACTACTGCTATTCATTTTCAGAAGCGCTCTTGCAGGAATGGGAGTGGAGCAGCAAATACCCGGAACAACCGGAAATTCTATCCTACCTAAATCACGTTGCCGACAGGTTTGATCTGCGACGCAACATACAGCTTGAAACCCGTGTAACATCGGCCAAATTTGATGAAGCTACCAATCGCTGGCACATTCTCACCGAACAGGGTGAACATATTTCCGCACAATTTCTGATCAGTGCTGTCGGCTGTTTATCCACGGCCAATGTCCCGGATATTAAAGGCCTGGATAGTTTCAAAGGTGATTGGTATCACACTGGCAAATGGCCCCATGAAGGCGTCGATTTTACCGGTAAACGAGTAGGATTGATCGGTACTGGCTCCACTGGAATTCAGGCAACACCCGTTATCGCCGCCGAAGCAGATCACCTGACGATATTCCAGCGAACAGCAAACTTCAGTGTTCCCGCACGAAATGTTTCCCTAACAGATGATTTACAACGCGAAATCAAAGGTAACTACGATGAAATCTGGCGTGCCGCAAAAGCCGGTCATGGTGGCTTTCCCTATATACCATCGGATCGCTCTGCCCTCGACTACAGCGAAGAGGAGCGGAATGCAATCTATGAAGACATATGGAAAGTCGGTGGTTTCAAATTTCTTTGGGGTTCTTTCTCAGACATCATGGTTAACGAAAAAGCCAACGATACCGCTGCAGATTTTCTACGCGCTAAAATTCGCGCCACGGTAAAAGATCCTCAACTCGCTGAAAAACTGATACCTAACGACCATCCCTATGGTGCTAAGCGCCCCCCTATTGACACCAATTATTTTGAAACTTTCAATCGTGACAATGTCAGTCTGGTCGATGTTAAAAAAGCACCCATCACTGAGATCACAGAAAAAGGGGTTCTCACTGCGGATGATGAATACGAACTGGATATTATTGTATTTGCGACGGGTTTCGACGCAATGACTGGCACCCTGCTCAGCATCGATATTCAGGGACGTAACGGTTTAACACTGGCAGAAAAATGGCAAGAAGGTCCAAAAACCTACCTTGGACTACAAATCTCTGGTTTCCCAAATATGTTCACTATCAGCGGGCCAGGTAGTCCTTCGGTCTTAAGCAACATGCCCGTCAGCATAGAACAGCACGTAGAGTGGATCTCGGATTGCATAGAGTCAATGCGTGAAAAATCACAAAATTCTATTGAAGCCACTCTTCAGGCAGAATCTGACTGGGTAGAGCACGTTAATGAGATCGCGCAGATGACCCTGTTCTGGAAAGCCAATTCCTGGTATCTGGGCGCTAATATCCCCGGTAAAACACGCATATTTATGCCCTATGCTGGCGGCATACCCATGTATCGCCAACGTTGTGATGAAGTCGCAGAAAAAGATTATGAAGGCTTTCTCCTGAGTGCCTAGTCGCGTACCAGGCAAGCTTGCTTGGAAAAGCATTTGCATGTTCCCAAGCAATGATCCAGCGCTTTAAATATGGGCGCAGTTAAAATAATTTACCTTTAAACCAGGATGAAGAAACCTGAGGAGTAATAATAGTGCAAGGTAAGGCAGCAGTCGTTGGCATAGGAGAAACCACTTACTATAAACGTGGTGAATCTCCCAAAACAGAATTTCAACTGGCCAGCGAGGCGATTGGCAAAGCCGTTGAAGATGCAGGTCTTGAATTAAAAGATATCGACGGGGTTACATCCTATATGGAGTCCCGCAACGATCCAGGCAGATTGTCCGCGGCACTGGGCATGAAGAACGTCGCCTTTGCTGCCCAACCCTGGGGAGGTGGTGGCAACGGTGTGGCTGCCTCGGTTGCTCTTGCTGATGCTGCCATTAGCGCAGGGTATGCAAAAAATGTTGTCGTGTTCAGGGCCCTGGCCCAGGGGCAATTTGGTCGCTTCGGGCAGAGCAAGCCCCGGACACATGCCTACGGAAACAGTGCATATAGTGCAGTATACGGTTTTCTGTCCCCGGCCCACGTCTGTGCCATGCAAACCACTCGGTTCATGCATGAGTACGGAGTCACTCAGGATTCCCTGGCCGAGATTGCTTTGGCTGCAAGTGCTCACGCCCAATTGAACCCTCGCGCTCTTCGCTACGGTAAGCCACTGAGCCGCCAGCAATATCATGACTCGCGCTGGATCGCCAAGCCCTTTCACCTCTATGACTGTTGCCCCGAAAATGACGGTGCTACTGCAATTGTCGTAACCACCCGGGAACGGGCGCGCGACCTTAAGCAAAAACCTGTGCCAATTCTTGCCGCCGCCCAGGGCCTGGGAAAAAGAGATGGTGCGCTGATATTCAATGAACCGGCGTTCCCCACTTCCTTCAATCGTGAAGTGGGCCAACAGATCTGGGAACGCGCAGGCATCCAGCCTAAGGATGTTCAGGTCGCTCAATTCTACGAAAACTTTACCGGACCGGTATTAATGGCAATCACCGAGATGGGTTTTTGCAAGCCGGAAGAAATCAATGAATTTGTAGCAAACGGCAACATTCAGGGACCAGGTGGAAAACTCCCGATTAATACCAGCGGAGGTAATCTGGCTGAGTGTTACATTCATGGCTTTGAATTAATCAACGAGGCAGTGCGTCAGGTACGCGGCCAATCCACCTGTCAGGTACCTGATGTCGAGCACAGCCTGGTCGTGTCCGGCCCCGGCTTTTCGCCCGGCAGCGCAGTATTGTTTTCAAGTGATTAATCCCCGAACAAGCACAGTAAAATAAATTCATGCACTAAGTATTTGAGGAAAAACTGATGAGTCGCTATATGCCAGACGGGTGGGCTCTACCCGCAATTGATAATAAAAATAGAGATTTTTTTACCTCTGGAAAAATTGTCGTACAAGCCTGTAAAGATTGCGATACGGTTCAGCATCCACCTGAAGATATCTGCCACGTCTGCCAGGGAAGTGCCTTAGAATCACGGTTTTGTAGCGGGGAAGGCACTGTATACAGCCATATTGTTGTTGAACACCCCATCCCGGGCTCTCTGAAAGATCGCGTACCTTATGCCGTTATTCTGGTTAGCCTTACTGACCACCCACAAATAAGAATATTGGGTAACCCTGTAAATATCGAAGCTAGAGATGTGGCTGTGGGCCAAAAGGTTCGCGCCGTCTTTGAATCACTGGAAGATAAGGAAGCCGGACTTGAGCTCAAGATTCCCCAGTGGGAAGTCATTCAAACTTGAGTAGCCGCGCTCAAGCGAGGGTCCGCGTAATTTTCTATAATAGCTTCGTCACTTCGGGTATCTAACATACAGTAGGATAGCCGGCGGCCATTTCTGGCATCTCTGGCATGACCAGCAGAACCTGGATTTATGACCAACGTTGAATTATTCCGCTCCAGCAGCTGTGAGTGAGTATGGCCGTACACCATATAATCCGCATCAATCTCGCAAAACCGAGACAGCACAGCCGCCATGTGTGGAAATACATAATCTCCGTAGGGCTCCCAGGGAGTTGAGTGAAACAAAAGCAAACGTTTATTATCAATCTTCAGATCCAGTTGATGAGGCCGCTGAGCAACCCAGGCCATGAGTCCCTGATCAATTTTTGGATCTTTTCGTGCCCGCTCACCGGCGGATGAAAAAAACATTTCTTCATGATTGCCCAACACATACTCTGCATCCAGCTCCCGCAGCCGTCGAACCACATCATTGGAAAAACTGTACTCATCAAAAGCGTCACCAGCACAGATCAGCCGGTCGATAGAGCCCATACTATCAAGCGCGTATTCAAGACCGGGAAGGTTTCCATGAATGTCCGATACAATTCCTATTTTCATGCCCGGCAGCATACCTTCGCGATGAGCTGCCTACAATAAGAAGCTCAAGGCTGCCTACAATAAGAAGCTCAATTGCATCCAGGCAAGTACCCGGGATAAACTTAAATCTATTTAACGCAATAATGGAGCAAACAATGGAAGCAAAAAAAATCGAGGTTA
This sequence comes from Pseudomonadales bacterium, assembly GCA_019090385.1. Classification (GTDB taxonomy): domain Bacteria; phylum Pseudomonadota; class Gammaproteobacteria; order Pseudomonadales; family Azotimanducaceae; genus DC-out156. The sequence continues at coordinate 4,339 of JAHRWB010000165.1, forward strand.
ATGAACCCAATTTGTGGCGGCTGGAAACTCCAGGCGCTGAAGGTTGGCCACGCACGGCCAGACCCAACGATCCCAATAAAATGTTCCTGGTTTCAGCTGACGGTCACGTGAATGAACCCACGAATCTTTTCTATGACCGAATGCCTGAAAAATATCGTTCCCGTCTGCCCCGGGTTGAAGTGGATGAAAAAGGTGGCAAATGGCACATATCCGAAGGATTTCGACCAACAAAGTTAAGAGAAAGCTCCTTCACGGGCGAAGACAAAGCACGTAGTAGAGCCGGCAAAGAACCGGAAGAAAGGTTAGCCGACCTCAAAATGGATGGTGTAGATGCTGAAATTTTGTTCCCAAATAAAGGCTTAATGGCTTGGGCGACGCGCGATGCTGATTTTTCCAATGATATGTGTCGAGTTTGGAACGATTGGGCCTGGGAGCTATTTGGTCCATACAATGACCGGCTCGCGCCAATGGCTGCGATCGCCACATCCGA
>JAHRWB010000166.1 GCA_019090385.1 Pseudomonadales bacterium
AATAAAACGCCGAACACCGACATCTACACTCGACTAGTCGTCGGCAGCGTCAGATGTGTATAAGAGACAGGGATGACCTATCAATCGAACAAGCCATTCGCGATGCGTGGGCCCCTCGACAGGGGTTAGTAGTTATAACAGGGCCAACAGGCTCTGGTAAAAGTACAACAATGGCGGCAATGATCGACTTTATTAACGATAACCGATACGACCATATTTTAACCATTGAGGACCCCATAGAATTCGTTCACGAGAGTAAGAAATGCCTGCTTAATCAACGTGAGGTACATCGTGATACCCATGGATTTAACGAGGCACTTCGTTCCGCTCTACGAGAGGATCCGGATATTATACTGGTGGGTGAATTACGTGACTTGGAAACCATCCGGCTTGCCTTGACGGCTGCTGAAACTGGACATCTGGTTTTTGGAACTTTACATACAACCTCGGCATCAAAAACCATGGATAGGATCGTGGATGTGTTTCCGGCGGAAGAGAAGTCCATGATCAGGTCGATGTTATCGGAGTCTTTGCAGGCAGTAATTTCGCAGACATTATTAAAGCGCGTGAATGGTGGGCGTGTGGCCGCACATGAAATTATGATTGGTAATCCTGCGATCAGAAACCTGATCCGGGAAGGTAAAGTCGCTCAAATGTATTCTGCTATACAAACGGGCGCTGGCCAGGGAATGCAAACGCTTGATCAATGCTTGCAGGATATGGTGCGCTCCGGGGCAATCAGTCGTGATACGGCCCGAGAAAAGGCCAAAATGCCAGAAACTTTTTGAGGTTACAAATGGAATTCGATAAATTACTCAGAGTAGTTGTAGAAAAAGGTGCGTCCGACTTGTTTATTACTGCCGGCCGTCCACCTTCAATGAAAGTTAATGGCAAGTTATATGCTCTGACCAAAACTGCATTATCGCCGGAACAATCACAAGATATAGTGCTGGGTGTGATGAATGCTGATCAGCAGGAAGAATTCAAGCGAACGCTTGAATTAAATTTTGCCATTAACACGCCCGGGCTGGGCCGCTTTAGAGTTAGTGCTTTCTATCAGCGCAATCTTGTGGGTATGGTTTTGCGGAGAATTGAAGTCAATATCCCCACTGTGGGAGAGTTGGGTTTACCTTCCGTTATAGAAGAATTATCGATGACCAACCGTGGTCTGATTATATTTGTTGGTGCAACGGGAACCGGTAAATCTACGTCACTTGCAGCGATGATTGGTTATAGAAATGAGAACAGCTCTGGTCATATCATTAGTATTGAGGATCCCATTGAGTATGTGCATCAGCACAAAGGTTGAATTATTACGCAGCGCGAAGTCGGGGTTGACACAGAGAGTTTTGAAGTAGCATTGAGAAATACATTAAGGCAGGCGCCTGATGTTATCATGATTGGAGAAGTGAGAACGCGCGAAACTATGGAAGCGGCGCTCACTTTTGCTGAAACCGGTCATCTGTGTTTGTGTACACTGCATGCCAATAATGCAAATCAGGCACTGGATAGAATTATCCATTTTTTCCCAAGTGACCAGCACAATCAGATCTGGATGGACCTGTCTTTGAATTTGAAGGGTATTGTTGCTCAGCAGCTGATTCCTACCGTGGATGGGGATGGTCGTCGGGTTGCAATGGAAGTGCTTATTAATACGCCTTTGATGTCAGATCATGTCCGCAAAGGTGAGGTGCACCTCATAAAAGAAATAATGACAAAGTCCACTGAGCTAGGCATGCAAACCTTTGATCAGTCACTCTACAAATTATATAGTCAGGGCGAAATTACTTATGATGCCGCCATTACTCATGCGGATTCAGCAAATGACCTTCGGTTAATGATCAAATTGGGTTCCGATGCAGACGAAAATCTGATGGCATCCGGCCCTCAGTTTTCCATAGAAGAATCCAGCGCCGGGTCTGTATATCGACGTTAGTACGTATGGCTGTTTATTCGGGACTAGCCTTTTTGTCGTTTAGCCAGGTTTCTGCGATTACCTGTGCTGCTAGGGCATGCTTCTTTTCAGGGCGCGCTTTTACCTTGCTGACTTCAAAACTGGATAAGCGCTCGTCAACCAGCTCGACCGGACACTGAAAACGCGCGTTTAATCGGTTTGCGAATTTTTTTGCTCGATCGGACATTTCACTGTTGGTGCCGTCCATATTGATTGGCAAGCCTATTAACAGGAGATCGGGGTTCCACTCATTTATGAGGGTGTCCATTTGCCGCCAATCGGGTTTGCCGAATGTCGCATTAATCGTGGTTAGCGGAGAGGCAGAGAACGTTTGCGTTTGGCCAACGGCAACTCCAATATGTTTTAAGCCGAAGTCGAAGGCCATAATGGATACAGCAGGGATGTTATTTACTCCAATTACCCATTAAACGTGCTTTGATTTAAAAGTCTAAGGTTATGCATGTCCGGCCTGGGCCGACATCAGATTAAAGTCGATGCCGAGGCTTTCAGCTGCTTTTTGAACGCGCTGCTCAAAAGGAATTTCAAATAAAACTTCAGCGCTGGCGGGGCATGATAACCAAGCGTTTTCTGACATTTCTTCCTCTAGTTGACCAGCATCCCAACCGGAATATCCTAGTGCAACCAGGTAATGTTTTGGGCCCTTGCCGGTACCAATTGCTTCCAGAACCAGGCGTGCGGTGGTTAGCATGAGTCCATCTCCCAGTGCGAGGCTCTCATCATACTGCTGGTCATCGGAATGTAAGATAAATCCGCGCTCACTGTTTACCGGTCCTCCTTCCATGACGCGGATACTGTCCTCGATGTTTTGCCGCATGCCCATTTGATTCAGCAAGCTACAGAGCGCAAGGTCCATTGGTCGATTAACCATCAGGCCCATTGCGCCCTCAGAGTTGTGTTCACATATATAGGTTACCGTATGGCCAAAATAGCCCTCAGCTTGGTTTGGCATGGCCAGTAAAAATTGATGTTTTAAGCTTGTGCTTGCGTGCATAAGATCAGCGATTCTCAAATTGGTGGCT
>JAHRWB010000167.1 GCA_019090385.1 Pseudomonadales bacterium
CCGTAAGGCTGCCCTCAATTTGATAGAAGCAGCCATTATTGGGGTGCAAGGGCGTTAAACGGCGACTGTAGTGCCTGAGATTTTGTTGTGTGGTCCAAGTTCTGTTATATTGCGCGGCCTGCGGACGTGATGGAACTGGTAGACATGCAAGATTTAGGTTCTTGTGCCTCACGGTGTGCGAGTTCGACTCTCGCCGTCCGCACCAACTATTAGATTATTCAGTTGTTCTATATTCCTCTTTCCGCCGATATTCGATTGATGTGATATTTATTAATATAAATACACGCCAACGCAATTAAAATAAAAGCTGCCAGCACTACCCATAGATAGCGTTGTTCAGAATAATTGTCTTTGATCAAATCAGCACTTAAACCGGGTATAGCCCACAAATCACCATCACCTAAACCCACCTTAAGCTGTCCCTTCATACCTTTTTCCATATGCTGCGCCATATCACAATGCACAAGATAGGTTTTGTCCAAACCAGGGACGATAAAACTGCCTGTTTGGGAATGCCCACCAGCAGCCTCTAAATGAAACATACCTCCTGGGTACAAATAATGTGGTAGGCCATGAACCATCCACTGATGACGAATCTGGTCTTCATTGGTAAAAGTAACTGTAATGCGGCTACAAGGTTCCACCGTGTATTCGTATTGGCTATACCCAAAAGTATTGCCAGGATATGCAGTAGCGTACTCGACATTGGCATAGACCGTGAAGTTATGCTCCTGACTAATCTGCTTGCACTCGGAGGGAAGGGTGTTTGAGTTACTATTCATTACCATGCCCGTCACATCAATTTGCATGTTGTGATGCATGTGTGGATTATTCTCAATCGCATGAAATACCAGGGGCATGGCAAAAATTAGTCTAATTCCAATGCATAACCGCAGAAAGTTTTTCAGTTTCACGATCGCAGGATAATCAAAATCTTTGAGATCTGGAACAAAAACCAAGCGAGAAAAGCCCCGAAAACAATAATACGCAGGAAGCCATTTATATCTAATCCAGCCTCACCAAATAATTCCGGCGCATATGAGTGCCAGACAGGTAATTGACTCCGATAATAGGCAGGAGAAAAATATTGTTTATAAGATGTACCAAAGGTTTTTGGCCAACCATTTTTTTCCAGAAATGATTCGTAGACAATTGCTCCAATATTCCCTCCGGGTCCTATTCCGTTGTTAGTAATGCCTTTTTCTTCATGATCATGTAGCAACCAAACACCATCTCCATAGGAATGTAAGCCATCGTTCAGCGTATTTAGGTCTAAATCTGCGCGCTGTGAGGTAGCTATCCAAAATACATCTCGTGTTATTTGAGCAGCTTTTGGAACTGGCACGCCATCATGATGAGTGAGCGTTGTTTTATGCCCATGAGTATGTAATGCAATTCCATGACTACCACCATTCGCCACTCGTAACTTTATATTTTCGTTGGGAGCAGTAACTATAAGTGACTCCCTGAAAGTGTAGGGGAATGATCGTCCATTGAGAGTATAAAATTCGCTAACAGCCTGACTTGCATTATAACGTCGATGCATTTTTTCAGTTATTAATCGCACGTCGTTACTCGATCGAATAAAATTCCCTAGCTCAATATCAATATCCTGGTAAAAAAGGTCATACTCTCTTTCATACGATTCCAGCGAGGATACTGACGGCGATCTAACATGTCCAGCTCCAATATTAAGCGTCTGAACCCAGTTGTTAGGTCTATTTTCCTCCACCACCAACATCCCTTGCAAACCCATCATTATGTGTACTTGTGGTTGCACATGACAATGGTAGTACATGGTCCCGGGCTGTCGTGGACTCAGTTCATAAGTGCGTGAAAAGCCGGGCATGACAGGTAACTCACTGGTAATGGGTACCCCATCGTTGCCTTCTCCATTTTTATCCAAAAAGGTGTGATCAACACCATGAAGATGAATAGTATGTGGCATGTAGTGAGAATTTTCCAAAGTGATTTGCACTCTATCGCCTTGCTCTACCCGGATGACAGGTGCTGGCAAACGTAACAGCGGCTTTGCTTTGTTGGACTCAAAATTTACGGTTGCCATACCCAGCGTTTTTGGTGCAAAAACCCATAACCCAGGTTTAATACCTGGGGCAATACTAAATTGGGTGACCGGTTCCTTTGATTCTGGAGAACCACCATTGAGCTCAACAACTTCCAGTCGTATGTGGATTTCATCAGGATCGCCGTCGTTATCCAAGTCTCTGCCTTTTACGATGGCATCTGGTGCCAAGCCACTTTTTTGTAGTGTATTGGGCGACACTTGGTTACTACCTTTAACAGAGGTCGCCACGGTAAACGGGTTGTCTGGAACACAACGCTGGGACTGACGTATTTTTACCCCTTCGATTAAATAAGAATCACGCCAACCCGGTAGATCTTCGGGGCATACTATTTCGCTGGGATAATCGGACTTTTGCACATTTTCGGGCGGTGCAGAATAATTTTCTATGCCTAAATAATCCGCTAATTGTATCCTTACTTCCAGGGGTAGCCACTCTCCAGGAAAGAACAGGTAGATGCCTGTCAGACTGACCAACAATAACATAAAGTGTATTTTCATAGTTTAGTTAGACTGTGCCTTTTGCTCACGCTTAAATACACCGGTGCTTGCCCAGTACAGTAATTGAAGAATAATAATCAGCAGGATGAAATAGGGTACATACCCGTAATCTGCACCTCCAACCTGGAAGTGGAATACGGCGTGATAGGCTTTATCTTCCTTGGGATGGTATGCGGTAACGATACCTATGAAACTACCTTTGGCGCTGAATGAATGCGTGACTCTAAATAGGCCATTGGCTGCTTTTATGGGGGGCTGATAAAATTCTGTAACGGAATTCAGGTCCGGAAGAGAAAGAATATCACTCCAGTTTGCATAAGTACCAATATTGGTAACGTCTCTAATGATACGAAACTCTACTGGCATCTCCCGTAGAAATTCATGCAGATAATCCAGTATAAAAACACTATCGCTGAGGGCGGGAATATCTTCACAAAACTCTTTGCTGCCACTAACCTGAGGTTGATATAGGGTGAAATGTGCCTGTAGAAAACCAATATTTATAAGGCAGACATCTTCTTCAAAGGCGACGCCACCATGCGGCAATACAGGTGCAGTTACAAATGTCTGAGACACTACGAATAGGGCCCAAAACATTATGCAACTGCATAGGCGTTTCAAATTAAATAATAATGATCAATGAGGAGGAAAATAAACAGAAGTGCAAGATAAAGGATTGAATAGCGAAAAGTTTGCATGGCAGTAGCCGGGCTGTCATTCACGATTAAGCGAATGGCCCAATAGAGAAATATACCACCCAAAATGCTAGCCGAGACCAAATAAATGAGTCCACTCATACCTATGAAGTACGGCGCTATACTGACACCAAGTAATGCAATGGTATAAAACAGAATGTGCCAACGGGTATAAACATCACCATGTGTGACAGGCAGCATAGGCACATCGGCTTTTATGTACTCGTCTTTCCGGTCCAATGCCAGTGCCCAGAAATGTGGGGGTGTCCAAGTAAATATGATCAATACCAGCAAAACTCCACCCAGTTCAATATTGCCGGTTACCGCAGTCCAACCAAACAAGGGAGGGGCGGCACCAAACAACCCACCAATAACGATATTCTGAGGAGTAGCGCGCTTCAGGTATAAGGTATAGATCAAGCCATAACCAACCCATGACGCAATATTTAACCAGGCAGTGACTGGATTAACGTAATGAAAAAGTACGAAAACGCCAATCGTTCCAATTACAGCAGAGAAGATGAGCCCTTGTCGGTTGCTGATTCTCCCATCTGCAACCGGTCTGTCACGCGTTCGTGCCATGCGTGCATCAATATGCGAATCTGCAATATGATTAACCACAGCCGCCGATCCTGCCACTAGAGCAACACCTACTAAACAGCTGATGATTAAATCTACCGGCACGCTCCCGCTGGTAGAGAGATACATGCCTGCAAGAGTACAAAGTAGCATGAGCAGTATCACACGAGGTTTGCACATTTCCAGGTAATCGCGCCATGCTGGCTTTAGCTCGGTTGCTGCGATTTCATTCATCTGTTTTAGTTTCCACGCTTTTTGGTTGCCATATGATTCATCACATAGATTTCTTGTGCACATAACCCGGCGCATCATTTTTTAGTACATCGCTACTCAATGTGCAGAGCCTTGCCAATTTCGCTGCAAGTGTACTGTATTCTGTACTAAATAGAATACTTCCTTGTAGCAGATTGGTTGCAAAGCTCG
>JAHRWB010000168.1 GCA_019090385.1 Pseudomonadales bacterium
GTTTTGCCTTTTCTTGAGCGTCTAAAAGATTTCTGGTCTGGAATAGATTTTTATTGTTGGGGTGGTGTCATGGGCGAGCTAGCTTTTGTTCATGCCGCCAGGCAGTCAGGTACGGCATCCCGACAGCTAAATTATACAGTGGTGGGTGCCAGCGACTATCCAACCAGAGCAGTAGATACGCAGCGAGCTTGTAGAGAGATTGTTGATTGCAGTGTTGATTTGTTGGTATTTGTGGGCGGAGATGGAACGGCAAGAGATATTGTTGATTGTGAGATGGGTGGCCAGCTTGTGCTGGGATTACCTGCGGGTGTAAAAATGCACTCAGGTGTATTTGCGCTCAATCCAGAGTCGGCCGCAGATATAGTTATTTCTCTTCTCCATGGAGAATTGGTCGGAGCCGATCGTGGCGAAGTGCGTGATATTGACGAGCATGAGCTTGCCCAAGGCAGGGTGAATAGTCGGTTTTACGGAGAGTTGCATGTTCCTATTGCAGACGCATTTCTACAGCATACAAAATCTGGCGGGCGAGAAAATGAAGCGTTGGCGGTTGAGGAAATTGTAGCTTCGTTGATTGACGTTATGGAAACAGAGCCAGGGCTATATTTGATAGGTGCTGGTAGTACACTAAACGCACTAAAAAATTCTTTGGGAGTTCAAGCATCCTTGTTAGGTGTAGATGTCTGGGAGTCCTTTGAGCTGGAGCAACGAGGAACCGCCCCAAAGGTGCGGCAGCGATACGAATTAAAAGTCTTGAATGCAGATGCAAGTGCCCTGGAGCAGATCGTAAACAATAGCCAAGATAAAAATGTTCGTATTGTCCTGAGTTTTGCCCGTAATCAGGGGATTTTGTTTGGGCGGGGAAACCAGCAATTTAGCACCGAAGTGATTAAGAGGGTGGGAACTGACAATATATTGCTGGTATCTACGCGGACAAAATTGCTGTCTCTACAGGGGCGTCCGTTGATTGTAGATACTGGAGATGCAGCACTTGATAAATCACTTTGTGGTATCGTACCAATCCTAAGCGGCTATGAAGACAGTGTTTATTATCAGATAGATACGCAATATTAGCTGAATTACTAGTATTTAATTTTGAGTCATTGATCTATGCGAAATTTAGAGCATGCACTGTCCGTTTGCGCTGAAAATATTGGCGATGCAATTGCTTCCAGTGATTGTCGTCGCCTATTTCATGGGCGAGGTCATACCTATCCTGATCTTGAATTTTTAACTATCGACTGGTATCCCCCATATATAATAGTTGGAATATTTGGTGATAAAGCGGGTGAAGAGTGGGTGCTTGAGCTAGCCAGGGGGCTGGAGAAAATACTGCCAGATATGAAGGCGCTGGCAGTTCAATACAGAGGTGGAAGAAAAACTGCATGTATAGATGTTATAGGTTGCGTTCCTGAAACTCACATTATTCAAGAGGCAGGTCTAAAATTTATTCTCCAGCCGAAGCGTAATCAAAACATCGGGTTCTTTCTGGATATGGCACCTGCACGGGAATGGGTAAGGAAAAACTCCCGAGGTCGCAATGTGCTCAACTTATTCGCGTATACCTGTTCATTTTCTGTATTTGCTCATGCGGGAGGAGCAAAAAAAATTATTAATAACGATATGAGTAAGCCTATTCTGCAGAGGGGGCGGGATAACCACGAGCTTAACCATCAAAGTCTGGATTCAGTTAAGTTTATTCCGCACAATTTATTTAAATCCTGGGGCAAGGTGCGTCAATTTGGCCGGTATGATCTTATTATTATTGATCCCCCCACTAACCAGCGGGGTAGCTTTGTGGCAGAGAAGGATTACGGCACCGTATTGAAGCGTATTTCTCAGATCGCAAACCCTGGTGCAAAAATTGTTGCTTGTCTGAATTCACCGTTTTTACCTAGCCGGTTTATTAGCGATCAGATGACTCGTCGGGTGCCGGAATGTAAGTTTGTAGAGAATATTCCAGCGGCACACAGCTTTCCTGAGCAATTTCCGGATCAAGGTTTAAAAATTAGTGTGTTCGATTACCCAGCATAGCATTCATTAATTGCGCTACGATCATGCCAATTTTGATTGAAGAATGACTTCGAAGTGCCTGCCGGATACGGTGTATATTGCTTGCATGTTCCATTTGTACAGATTCTGGTAGCGCTTGTTCTTCGGGTGTGCTGAGGTTTTGAGAGGGTGTGGATAATAAGGTAAAGCATGTGGCAGTGAGTACAGCCTGATCTATGGCATCTTGCTGAATATTATCGTCGTAACGAATGTAGCCTTCATTCGCTAGCCACAAAAATGCGCTAAAACAGGCCATATGCCGATCAGAATGTACGCCATATTCATCGGGTTCATCTGGCCCGGATATATCGCTGACATATATCGCTAGCGGCCTTGGAAAGGAGCGATAGAGTAGCTCCAAAACTTTTGCCGTATCATGGTAAAAATCGTCTATGTTTAGATCTGTCACTGTTGATATGTTTCCAAAAACTTCCCCAAACGCTTGATGACATCAATCAGATCCTCTTCATGGGGAAGAAATACCATTCTGAAATGATCTGGCTCAGGCCAGTTAAACGCAGTACCGTGCACGAGCAGAATTTTCTCATGTTGCAGTAAATCAAATACGAATTTTTCATCATCAGTAATGTTAAATTTTTTGGTATCCAGTTTGGGGAACAAGTACATTGCACCTTTGGGTTTGACGCAACTAATTCCCTCTATTTGATTGAGTAATTTATGTGCTGTATTTAGCTGTTGGTATAATCGACCACCTGGCTGGGTTAATAAATTTATGCTTTGAAAACCGCCTAATGCTGTTTGAATGGCATGCTGAGTTGGCACGTTCGAACAGAGGCGCATGGATGAGAGAATATTCAGGCCTTCAATATAATCACTGGCAAGATGTTTGGCTCCGCTTATAACCATCCAGCCGGTTCGAAATCCGGCTACCCTGTATGCCTTGGACAGACCATTAAAAGTGATGGTTAAAAGATCGGGAGCGAGAGATGCTGTGGGAATATGCTTTGCGTCATCGTATAAAATTTTATCGTAAATCTCATCAGAGAGTAAAATGAGATTATGTCGGCGAGCAAATTCCACCATTTGCTCAAGAATATCTCTTGAATAAACTGCACCGGTAGGGTTGTTGGGGTTAATAATAACCAATGCTCGGGTGCGCGAACTTATTTTCTTCTCAAGATCTGCCATGTCGGGGAACCAACCCTGGGACTCATCACAAAGATAATGCACCGCTTTACCTCGACATAAATTTGTAGCGCCTGTCCAGAGTGGAAAGTCCGGAGCGGGTATCAATATTTCATCTCCGCTGTTCAGCAATCCCTGCAGTGCCATAACGATCAGTTCACTGGCACCATTGCCGATGTATATGTCGTTGATATCTACATGATCTATTCCAATTTGCTGGCAGTATTGCATCACGGCTTTGCGTGCCGAGTAGAGTCCTTTGGAATCACAATAGCCCTGAGCAATGGGTAAGTTATGAATAACGTCCCTTAATATTTCTTCAGGTGCTTCAAATCCGAAGGGGGCAGGGTTGCCGATATTGAGTTTGAGTACACGATGTCCTTCTTCTTCCAGCCGGTTTGCCTCCGCCAGAACCGGACCTCGAATATCGTAAAAGACATTGGCGAGGGCGTCGGCTTTAATAATAGGCATGGGGCTTTTCTCGGGTTTTAAGTCCGATACTGCTGTAATTTTTGAACTCGTGCCTTTCTGTTCTTGCATTTGAGGGCTCTCAAAATTAAATTAGCTTAGTTGTGCGTATCAGACAATGTTAGCAGGAGACAGGTAAATGAGTAAGTCAGAAGGAAAAGAAGGCCTTAGTGAAAATCAAAATGATGATAAATGGCGTAATGAGTTATCCGATGAGGCCTACGAAATTACTCGCAAAGCTGGGACGGAAGCGGCTTTTACCGGAAAGTACTGGGACACCAAAACGCCTGGTATTTATCAATGTGTTTGTTGCGCGGCCGAATTATTTGAATCAGATACGAAGTATGATTCTGGCAGTGGTTGGCCGAGCTTTTATGCGCCAATAAAACAGGAAGTACTTGCCACCAAGACTGATGGGACAAGAGGTATGCAGCGCACGGAGGTGCTTTGTGCCACCTGTGACGCACATTTGGGGCATGTGTTTCCAGATGGTCCACAACCGACAGGCTTGAGATTCTGCATGAACTCTGCGTCGCTGAATCTTGTTGCAAGCGAAGAATAATCTCGTCAGGGCTTAATGATCAATAACCTACCGCCTGACCTTCCTTGCGAGGGTCGGATGCGGCGCAATAGGTATTGTTATTCAGTTTGTAGATAATTTGAGCGCCACCGAATAGCGACGGCTTGTCAACCATGCTGACCCGGTGTCCACGGCTGGCTAATTCTGTGGCACAGGATTGAGAAAACCCTAGCTCGAGTTTGAGGGAGTAATCCAGGTCCAGATACCACCGAGGTGCATCGACTGCAGCTTGTGGGTTTTGCCCAAAATCGAAGATTCGGGAAACCATTTGCAGGTGACCCTGGTGTTGCATATGTCCGCCCATCACGCCAAAACTCATGCGCGCATGGCCCTGTTCCTGGACAAATCCGGGGATGATAGTGTGAAAAGGGCGTTTGCTACCCGCAACAACGTTTGGGTGTGTCTTTTGTGTTGAAAAACCTTGTCCACGATTTTGTAAGCTAATGCCTGTACCAGGCACAACAATGCCTGAACCAAAGCCATGATAATTAGACTGGATGAATGAGACCATCATGCCGCTGGCATCGGCTGTGGTGAGATAGACTGTATCTTGGCTTGCAGGTAATAAAACTGGCGGTTTGTCCTGGGCCTTTTTGGATATAGTTGCCGCTGCGGATTTAATGACATTCTCACCCAGCAGCGCTTCCGGTGAAACGCGCATGGCATCTGGGTCAGCGAAATGCTCAAAGGCGGCGCCTATGGCAATTTTCATGCACTCTACCTGCAAATGGATAGTATCAGGGCTGTCTGCTTGTAGTTCTGATAGATCGAAGCAGGCTAGCAGTGCCAGGGCTATTTGAGCAGCCAGGCCCTGTCCATTCGGTGGGATTTCCAATAGTTCGCAACGTCCCCTATAGGCTTGCGAAAGAGGTTTGGTCCAGATCGGCGTGTGTGTCCCCAGATCTTCATGGCTAAGGGAGCCATGACCAGCCCTTGCATGTTGAATAATTGAATCAGCGAGTTTACCTCGATAAAAGCTTTCACCGTGGGTTGCTGCAATTTGCTCAAGGCTTGTGACCATATCCGGGCGGGTAAAGTTCTCTCCCGCCTGCGGAGGACGCCCGGCCGGACAAAAATGTGCAAGAAACTCGGGATATTTGCGAAAACGCTTTGGACAATCCTGCCAATGACTGGCGGTTATCGGGCCTACCGGAAAACCATTCTTTGCATAGTGGATGGCACTGTCGAAGAGCTTCTCAAACGGTAAGTTGCCAAATTTTTGCGATAGGGCAACCCAAGTGCTAACGGCGCCGGGCACAGTAACTGAATCCCAGCCCAGTCCCGGCATATAGCGCAAATGGGAAAATTTCTCGTGGTGCCAGGTTGCAGGTGATTTGCCAGATCCATTTAAGCCCCAGGCGGTTTTCCCATCCCAGACGATGGCAAATGCATCGCTGCCGAGGCCGTTGTTATTGGGTTCTACTACTGTGAGTGTGATAGCGCATGCTATGGCTGCGTCCACAGCATTTCCACCAGCCTGAAGAATTGCTAACCCTGATTGAGCGGCTAGTGGTTGTGATGTTGCAACAATATTGCGGGCGAGAATCGGTGATCTACTGGATGCATAGGGCAAAGACCACTGGATTGTATTCAGATTGCTACCATTTGCTTTCGAAGGTGGTTTTCCAGGTGGCGTAAGCAGTGAATGGTATTTGCAGCACCTTTTTTTCGATAGCCAATACTAAAATCGATGTCGTAGTAGTGCTTCTCATCTACCGCAGAAACGCTGCGGACAGTACCCCGAAGTTCCTCGACGCGCATATCGTGGACTTCCAAGTCTAGAATTAGCTTTTCACCAACGTACAATTTCGCTGATGTTTCGATTTGAATACCTTTAATGGAAAACTGCAGGCAACCGGCGGTAATAGCTTTTCGAAATAGTCCGAGTAAACCGGGTCGATGAATATCTACATTTAAGTCGCCACTGCAGCAAACATTGAACTGCCCCGTGTTTGCCATGCGGTTTATAACTACCCGGTGGAAAAATATGCGCAAATGGTATACATACTGAGTGCATACGCAACCAAAATTATGTAACCCACTGTTTCAGTTTGTTACAGGTCTTAAGTTGATTCTATTTCCGCCCTTGCTTCATGCCTTCAATCCAATTAGCGTACTCGCACTTACCGAGTGAATTTACAAAAGGAAATTCCATGCATCCAGGCCAAATTGCCGAGACTCAGCCAGATAAATTAGCCTATATAATGGCGGATAATGGCAAAGAAATTACCTACAAAGCGCTAGAAAATACCTCGAACCAGGGTGCACAGCTATTTAAAAGTCTGGGCCTGGTGCCAGGGGACCATATTGCGATTTTGCTGGAGAATCATGAGCGTTTTTTTCAGATATGCTGGGCGGCACAGCGTTCAGGTCTTTATTACACCGCTATTAGCTGGCGATTACAGAGTGCTGAAGTCGAATACATTGTGAATAATTGTGATGCGAAAGTATTCATAACTTCGATAGAGCGGCGAGATGTAGTTATGCCCTTGCTCGACAAAATGCCGAAAGTCGAACAAAAGTATGTTCTAGATGGCGCCATGCCGGGTTTCATATCCTGGGAAAGCGCTGCTGATGCGATGCCTGCAGAGCCTATAGAGGATGAAATAGAAGGCAGTGTAATGCTTTATTCCTCGGGCACTACGGGCTACCCAAAAGGGGTTAAAAAACGCCTTTCCGGACTGGCCTTTGGCGCAGGATCTGCACCAAATCTGCTTGAATCGCTCTATGGTGCTTCCCAGGACTCAATATATCTTTCACCTGCACCGCTTTATCATGCTGCACCTCTGGGCTTTACCATGGGGTGTTTGAGACACGGCACCACCGTGGTGGTGATGGAGCACTTTGACGCAGAGTTGGCACTGAAATACATACAGAAGTATCACATCACTCATAGTCAGTGGGTGCCCACTATGTTTGTTCGCATGTTGAAATTACCTGAGGACGTTCGACTGGCTTATGATGTTTCCAGCCTTGAATGTGCTATCCATGCGGCGGCCCCTTGCCCTGTGCCCATCAAGGAACAGATGATTGAATGGTGGGGACCTGTTATCTATGAATATTATGCTGGAACCGAGGGCAATGGCTTTGTGCAATGCAACTCAAAAGATTGGTTGACGCACAAAGGCACTGTGGGACGGGCACTGGGCTGCGAAGTTTTTATCTGTAATGAAGATGGTGAGAAGTTACCGACCGGAGAGTCAGGCACCATTTACCTGGCAGGTGGGGGTAAGTTCGAATATCATCGCGATGATAAAAAAACAGCTGAGTCACGTCACTCTCAAGGTTGGACTACGCTTGGGGATTTGGGTTATCTGGATGACGAGGGCTATCTTTATCTCACTGATCGCAAGCACTTTATGATTATTTCTGGAGGGGTGAATATCTATCCCCAGGAAGCAGAGAATGCTTTGATCACTCACCCGGATATTGTCGATGTTGCAGTGTTTGGGGTGCCGAACCCGGATTTTGGTGAAGAGGTAAAAGCTGTAGCACAACCCGTGAATATGGCTGATGCGGGCGCTGAGTTGGAACAAAAATTAATGGCCTGGTGTCGGGAACAATTGTCAGCAAGCAAGTGTCCCCGCTCGGTGGATTTTATCGAGGAATTACCGCGGCATCCGACGGGCAAGTTGTACAAACGTTTACTTAAGGATAAATACTGGGCTGACTATGAAGCGGCTCAGAACGAATCCTAATACGTAATGCTTTAGTCTGCATTCAACAGATTGGCCGGTGAGTGCTGATCTGTAAGCACTCTGGCATTGGTGTTCCAGTCTGAATCGGGGTCAAGTTTATAGGGGTATTTTTGGATTGGGATGCCATAGGGCTTTAGTAGTGGTGCCAGAGCTTTGGCATTGTGCTTCATTTGTTGCCGGGAGGGCAGCGCTTCTATGCTGGCGATTAATATTCTGTTAGCGCTCTTATTACTCTTAAAGTTTAATAAGTTGTTAAAGACTGACTTGTAAGTAGTTGATTCTGAATGATAAAGCTTGCTTATAGAGAATGTGTTTGCAGTGAGCACACCGCTTTCAGATAATAGCATCCTGCATTCCTGAAGGTATTCCTGGCTGAGTAGATGCTCAGGAATATAGTCTCCATTATACGCATCGAGCATAATCAGATCATACTTTTCCTGCCTGATAAGGGCGCGTCTGCCAAAAACACGGGCATCCTGGACTACCACGGAAATTTGCTCTGAGGGGTTAAAAGAAAAATAATCTGACGCTACTTTCACCACCGCGGCATCAATTTCAACTACAGTGATATCACTTTCGGGAAGTAAGTCTGCTAAGGCCATTGGAAGTGTTCCGCCTCCCAGGCCAATGATCAAAATCCGCTTTGGCTTTGGGGTAACCAATAGGCTGGCCATCATCATTTTCGTGTACGGGAATACCATTTCTTTGGGGTGATGTCGGTTTGTGCATGACTGGCTGCGCTGGTCTTTTTTTATAGTAAATTGTAGGCACCGTTGCCAGTAATTTTCTGTAACAAGAATATTTCTGTAGAGAGAGCGTTCAGAGTGAATAATTTTGTTTGCTGCTAATATAGATATGTTACTCAAAAGCATGAAAAATAAAAGAAAATATATACTGAGTTGGGTTTTATTCAGCTTCACTAGGTACAACTTTTTTACCCCTTTAGTCATTTTATTCGGGTGACTTTTCGTTCTGGTTTGCTTGCCGGAATTCTCGCCGGTATATCACGGTAGTAATGCTGGCGGCCAGCCACAGAGCCACGCTGAGGCCAATGAGCACATCGTTTATATCAAACCATAGAACCAGATAGAAGGATGTAAGCAGGGTGCCAATCGCACTACCCAGTGTGGAGATAAAATAAAGAAAACCGGCAATGCTGCCCGATTGCTTTGCATCAGTTACCAGTAAGGCTACGGAGTAGGGTGAAATCATGCCCAATACTAGTGTGGGTGGCAGGAATAAGATAAGCGCCGCTGTTAAAGAGCCGTACCTCGGGTCTTCGATGCGTTCAAATACGGAAAGCATGACAAGATCACCGAAATATATCAGCGGGAAAATCAACGCTCCGGCGATATAAAAAAGGCTCGTAAAGCGAAGAATTCTGGGTTTATTCAGAGATAACTTGCCCCCCAGAAGATAACCTGCCGAGAGCGATAACATAAAGACGGTGATGATGCTTCCCCAGACGTAAACGCTGCTGCCAAAATAGGGCGATAAAATGCGGCCTCCGAGCAATTCAACGGACATGATGACAAAGCCACTGGTAAAGGCGAGAAAGCAAATTATAAATTGACGCATATACCTGGCGAGGTTCCGAAATCTATTTGACCAGCCTAGCAGTTAATTTTGGGAAATGCAGGGTTAGGGTCTTTCTGAATATGCCGGGGTGAGCTGAATATACGTTTGGGCGAGCAGGCAGGAGGGTAAATCAGGGGGTAAGCAGGTGTCAGTTGATAGGTTCACCGATGCCAAATCACTTTTTCTGCAGATCGAAGTGGCACTTGCGGGTATCTAAACTAGTCTGATGTTGTAGCTCTTGTGACGCAGAGAGTCAGGATTGTTTGATTATTGACTATTGACATCATAAGAAAGATTCTCTAATCA
>JAHRWB010000169.1 GCA_019090385.1 Pseudomonadales bacterium
GAACCCATGATTCGCGATGTTGCAAAAGGACTTCTGGAAAGCCAGGGATACTCCGTCGACACGGCCGAAAATGGCCTGGCTGCTATCAAGTTGTATCGAGAGAGATTTAACGCAAACAACAGATTTGACGCTGTCATTCTGGACCTCAGCATGCCAAATATGAGCGGGCAAGAAACTGCAAAAAAAATAAACACTATTGACAGCTCTGCTACATGCATAGTATCCAGCGGCTATACTAACGACCGTATTGTGTCTGACTATACTCAATACGGTTTTAAAGCTCGCCTGCCAAAACCCTACGACAAGCAAGAACTACTTGATGTACTAGAAGCAGTACTCACTCAGCAGCATACCAAGGCAACTATCTAAATGCCTCCATCGCTCATTAATCGTTTTTCAGAATATCAATATAGATGGATAAAACGCGCAGGCAAACAACTCCTGCGCAATTTTGGTGAGTTTCAATCTCGGCATTCTCTGGTCAGTACTGAACCATTTATTGCAAAAGAAACTTTTGCGTGGACCGGAGACCTGGAATCCTGTTGGGAAACCATACGAAGTGACGCTGACTTTGTTTTGAAGCACCCAGAACAAATTCCGGCCTTCCACCAAATGTCTGAAGACCAGAAACGAATATCAAAAGGGGATAACTGGAAAGTTTTCGCATTCTACGTGTTTGGAGAACGAATTGAAGAAAACTGCCAACTTTGCCCTGATACTGCCCAGGCCCTGGACAAAATCGAAAATCTGCAAAATGCCTTTTTTTCCATTTTGGCGCCACACTACCACATCCCCGCCCATAAGGGCCCTACTCGCGCGATTATCCGAGTACACTTGGGGCTGATCATCCCGACTGAGCGTGATAAATGCTGGCTACGTGTTGAAGACCAATTCGCAACCTGGGAAGCAGGCAAATGCCTGGTTTTTGACGACTCTTATGAGCATGAAGTACACAATGAAACCGATGAAAGGCGGGTAGTCCTTTTTTTAGATTTTGACCGTCCAATGGACCGTTGGGGGTCCTTCGTTAATGGCGTAATAATACGACTATTGAAGGGTAGCAAGTATGTGAAACACCCCCTAAAAAATTTAGCTGCATGGAATAAGGAACGACGCGACACCCCCGCAGCAAATTAAATTCAGCAAGCTGTCACTGAAACCCACCAATACACCAGCCCTGTTTTCTCTCACAGTTATTTTTTTGTTGAGAATGCCTCAGCCAGTCCAGTTTTGAAATCTGGATACGCAGGCTGCCAGCCCAAAGCCTTTAGTTTTTTGTTAGATGTTCTTGCAGAACGCACAACACTGTTAATAGTGTCTTTTCCAATCAGCCAATTGGCAATAAATCGAGGCATCTGGCCAACGGGACGAACACCCAGAATACGAGATAACTCATCGAAAAAGTCACGCATTGTGACGGAACAATCATCCGCTACATGATAAATCTCACCCGGCACACCTTTTTTCATCAAGATAAGTAAGGAGCTGGCTACATCATCCACATGGGCAACATCCCACAGGTTTTCACCAGTACCCGGAATACGTGCCCGGCCCTGCCTTATCTGGACCGCAATGCCCTTAACCCAGCCTCCATTCCCATAAATATGTCCCGGACGAGAAATCAGTACAGGGAAACCAGATGCACTGAAGGCTGCCAGCAACATCTTCTCGCTTTCCTGCTTAGAGCGACCGTACTCTGTATCTACTTGCAAAGGTTTGCTCTCTTCCAGAATTTCTCCGTGCGCTTCTCCGGTCACAACAGTACTAACAAATATAAATTTATGCAGTGAGGGGGTATCTTTTAGTACCTCAAACAGATTCTGTGTACCAAGAACATTAACCTCTCGAAGCCGTTTGCGGCTTCGCTGCGAGGCAATCTCCGCTGCCAGGTGGAAGACAACATCCAACTCCATTCCAGACAGAGCAGCCCGAAGAGAATCTATATCGGTGAGATTCGCATGAACTGGCTGCACACCCATCGCTTCCAGGTTACTCGCGGCGGATGCGCTCCTTGCCAGGCCAAACAATTCGTATTCTGCATCTGCCTTGAGCAAATGCACAAGGCGCCTGCCCAAAAAGCCTGTCCCTCCGGTTATCAGAATTTTCATCGCCAATTTCTCATGTGATTACGCAAAACCACCCGTCGCGCCAACTCATGCATAGCTACACCAAGGGCAGAACGTATTCGGTATTTCGGCTGAAATATCTGACGATTGGCTAGTAGTCAGATATATCCCACCCACTGAGTGCTTTAGCTGACTTGTCCAAACGACTAATCTCATTCAGATCTATATTCCCACGCACGCCAAGCACGAACTGCGTCAGGGCATCAACGGCTGCTTTGCGTGTTGCAAAAGGACCGTGTTCGTCCTTGCGAACTGCAAAGAACCAAGCACCATTGATCTGGAAAAAACGCTCCTCAGAACGAAAATATGTTTTTTCTTCTTTGTCTGTTCTTCGCATTGCAAGCTCTCCCTGGCACCCCGCCAGCTTATGGGAACAGGTGCGCATATATCAATTATTTTTTTGATCCTTTAGCTACTTCTCCGAAAAACCCAGTGTCTGCATTGCTTGACTGAATACCTGTTTATCTCCTGCAGCCAGAATTCGCCCACCCATACTTGGATTTTTATCATCCCAGGTAGCAATATGTCCACCCGCACCCCTGATGATCGGGATTAATGCCTGAATATCATAAGGACTCAGCCCTGCTTCAGCCACCAAATCCAGTTGACCCATCGCCAGCATACAATAGATGTAACAATCCCCCCCATATCTTAATAAACGTACGGATTGCTCCAATTCGAGAAAAGCACCCAACTCTTCTTCCTTACTAAAAAACTGAGGTCCGGTAGAAGCCAATACAGCTTCTCTAATTGATCCACAGGACCTAACCTGCAAAGTTCGGTGCTGTACGCCTTTAATGTACTCTGCAGAATAATTATCACCAACAAAAAACTCATTGGTGAAAGGTTGATGCATGACACCGATGATGGGCTCTTCGCCATCAAAAAGCGCGACCAATACCCCCCAATGCAACATACCAGTGATGAAAGCGCGGGTACCGTCTATCGGATCGAGCACCCAAGTGAGGTCACTACCCGGTGTGAGTCCATGCTCTTCCCCATAGATCGCATGTGAAGGATAGCGAAACTCTATGGCCTTGCGCATGCTTAGTTCTGCCGACTTATCCGCTATTGTGACCGGATCAAAGTCAGCCTCTCCGAGTTTATTCTCAACTTCATACTTGTTTCTAAAATATGGTAATGCTGCTGCACCACCCAGCTCAGCAAGCTCAAGCGCGAAAGCTTTGTATTTTGTCAACTCACTCTCACTCACTGCAGTTTTTGGGCGATAAGCCAATTTCACCTTAACAGACTCCCTTAATTCACAAGAATAATTACCATACATCAGCAAAATGAGAGCGCCAAGCAGACTTAACGCTCCCGGCCTTCGACCAACAAAACGCCCATCCTCTGAACTATCTCTTGTATCCTTTGCTCCAAAACTGACCATTGGGTTAAATTTGAGACCGAAATCTCAGAACGCCCATTAACTCTATTTTCGCCTATATTGATGGTACGGCATCACCATTTGGCTATGAAAGCGCCTTTTTCGGATAAATGGCATAGAAACTGTGACGAATGTCGTACCTTTTTCGAAACGAGTTGAGGAAAATAACCACCGGTTCCGTTAGTTACATTACGTAACGACTATTACCTGATTTGTAGCTCGATCTAAGCATGGATTATCCACAAGGATGTGGAAGGGTTATTTTTTGTTCAACACGAGGTTGATCTATAGTGCGCAGCTACGCATTCCACAAATTACTCGTCCAACAGCGCTCTAAATTATGAGCAAACTGGACAACACCATAGAGTGGCTGTTTCCCAAATTAATATTGGAGCAAACGCCGTGGCTGCATATGTGGCAAGAAGATTCAAATGCCATATTTTGTAAAAACGCGCGTATTTTTCTCCCTATAGCTATTGTCGGCTATATAGCACACTATTTCTTTTTTGATCGCGCCCTCGGCCTGGAACCCCTTGATTTATGGTTTAAATTTCGTTTTTCCGTTGCAGCTTTGGCCTTTGTTTGTTTCCTTTTTTATCTCTCTCCCTTAAGTCAGAGATGGTACTACAAACTCCCTTTACTTATTACATGGTGGACAATGTGTTACCTGCAGGCTCGAGTATTGATATGGTATCCAGAGGCCGATTGGATCTGGGTTTTTGCATTCACGATAAGTGCGGTTTGGATGCTGCGGGCAACAGCTCTCAATAGCACTATTATTGCTGGTTGTATAATTACAACCCAAGTCCCTTCTTTAATCGAGTTTGGACTTACAACACCTGACATTACTAGTGGTATATTTGCAACGATCGCTATAGTAGTCATTATTCGCTCGTCCTATATTTCGGAAATCCGGAACTTTCTTCTCGCTCAGAAAAACATAGAGGCTCAGAAAAAAATCATCGAACTAAATGTCGAATTTTCTGATCGACTTAGAACCTTCATCCCACGAGTTATTGCTGAGCGACTTGAACAGCACATAACCGACGACCATATGTCTGTCCTACAAGCCTCCATCGAAGTCTTGGAACCTCGTGTAGTGGAAGTAGCTTGCCTTTTCAGCGATATTAGAGGATACACATCCGGTTCCAAAGAGCTAAAATCTTATGTGACCGAAAGCGTACTTCCAGATGTTAAGGTTTGTTCGGATGCCGTCGAAGAACAGGGAGGGATTCCGCGTAAGGTAGGCGACCTGCTGTTTGCATACTTTGATGAAAAAGAACCTGATGCTAATTTGCTGAGAGCATTATTAGCAGGTTTAGAAATCTCTCGCTGCAACCAAGACCTTAACAGCACATCATCGAGCCATAAAATTCGCAGGTACATTCTCATTTCGATTGGTGAGGCAATAGTCGGAAACTTGGGTGGTCTAGATAGTTCCGTGGAAATAACTGCTCTTGGACCGCCAGTGAATTTCTTGAGCAGACTAGACGACCTCACTAAGAATCCGAGTCTTTCTACCCAGTTAGAGACAGGCGATTTACTTTTAAGTGAAAGCTCAGTCAATCGACTAATAAATTTAGACGTACCACTTGAAATGACTCCTGTCATGATTGCACAATTAGGTTTAACTATTCGCGATTTCCCAGGTGTAACTACTATTTACAGAATGAAACCCACTGACTTCAATCATGAATCCCTCAATCAGGCACTTAGCAAATTTTATCTCTCTTCGCAGCGCTTAAAAAACGTTCAACTTGCCAGCTCATTCTAGCCAAATGAATACACAATTGGATGGCATTCACTCCACTGTCGTGCCCGCAGACATTCGGATAGGCGACAATATTCTAGCCCGTATTAGAATTAGAAATTCTAATAGTCCTCAGTTCAATGAAATTCGCATTTGGCGCATGAGCCCTTTGGGCGTTGAACTAATACCGCTAACCCCTTCACCGGAATATGCAAAATCAGACTCAGTAGATTTGGAAATTACCCTCAATGGAAACCGCTCACATTTTGAAGGTTTGGTTGTCGAGCACATTGAAAAATTAAATGAAAACTCACTATTGTATATTAGGCTATATAACAAATCTGTTCGATCTATAGATGGTAGAGATCGTAGAGGTACTGACCGTTGGCTGTGTAGTGAACAATTTTTACCGAGCTGCATTTGTGCTAACCCAGGCCGATTTAACGATTTTATTTATTTCCAAATGCGCAACATCTCCGAATCGGGTATTCAACTTGCGTGTAGCCTTCGCAACAAATTCTTAATCACGGGGATGAAATTAAACATACAAGTGAGCTTACCGCTCATTGCAAACGTAGCATTCAGTGTGGTTGTAAAACGGATAAATATACAATCAGAATCTGGGAAAGACTACCTAATATTAGGTGCAGAGTACCACGAACTTTCACAATACACTAAAAATGCTCTAGGCCAATATCTCATTCAATTTGGAGATTTTGCCACGTTAGATCAGCTGAGAAAAGCACAATTCATTCCTAAATCTATATCAACAGCTGTAGATTTTTACTTCCTAAAAGAGAAGGAAGACTATAAGCAAGTTCTAGATCTGAGGCTAAAAGCAAACCAAGATATTGGCAATATCTCAACGGGGATTTCTGTCGAAGATATGGCAGACTCGTATGACTCTAGAGCGCGTATAGTAGTAGGTAAATTTAAAGGTAAGGTAATCGCTACAGCGCGCATATTATACAATCAGATTGACGATCAACTAGAACAAGAACAATATGTAAAATGGCCTTCCCACCTACCAAGAAAAGACCAAATTCTAGAAATGTCTAGAGCAGCAACCCATAGCTCTTTCAGAAAAAATGACCTGTTAGCAAACTTGTTTGGGTTTATAGCTGCTACATGTGTCCAATCTGGGAGAGAATGGGTTATCATAAGCTCAACGGACGCACTCATTCCCTTCTATAATAAACTAGGTTGGCGCGAAACGGGTCTAGATTACAAACACCCTACATTTGGAAATTCTCGGCAGAGTATTCTCATCGCGAATGTTTTCGACGGCATGTGTGGTAGAAAAGTACACCCTCTTTACTGGAATTCCGTATGGAAAAATGCCGCTCAACACCTTATCGATAGCAAAGTATTTGTTCCAAAGGGCACAGATAAACTTCGCATGCAGATTTATAGGTCACTTTCTCCATTAGAAACTTTTCTTAGAGCTCTAAGAAAAGTTATCAATAGGCTCCATACTAAACAATAGGTTGGAATTACGTAAGCGCATATCGAAAAACAGGGTTGCGCTTGATCTGGCCCATAGTGATAATCCTCGGTAGCATGGCTTCTTTATAAGCGCTC
>JAHRWB010000170.1 GCA_019090385.1 Pseudomonadales bacterium
ACAGGCTTAGGTTTAAGCAATTTTGATTATCCACAGGGCAAAGGAATAAACATCCATGGACTTTGAATGGGTTGCAATCGCTCTCGGCGATGTTACCTGGGTATCATTGGCCTTTTTTCTCGGCTTCCTCTCAACTCGGGTTGGCCTGCCTCCTCTGGTTGGCTTTCTGGCCACCGGTTTTTTACTGAATTATCTCGGGGTTACCAGTGGCGAAGCTTTACAAAAACTCGCCGATTTGGGCATTACTCTGCTGCTCTTCACCGTAGGACTGAAGCTAAACCTGAAAGTACTCATAAGACCACAGGTCTGGTCTGTGACCGCTCTGCATATCCTTATTACTATAGCCACCTTCGGCATGCTTATATTTGCCTTGGCACTACTAAACCTATCACTGTTCTCTAAGCTTACCTTCCACCATTCACTAATACTTGCCTTCGCCTTGAGCTTTTCCAGTACGGTATTTGTCGTCAAAAGCCTGGAAGAGAAAGGGGAAATAAACTCTCTACACGGACGTATTGCGATTGGTATTTTAATCATGCAGGACTTGGTTGCGGTGGTTTTTCTTGCCGCTTCCACCAGCAAACTACCTTCTCCCTGGGCACTATTGCTGCTATTACTTTTTCCGCTACGCCCTCTGCTCAACCATCTGTTGCAAAAGACCGGTCATGGTGAACTCTTGATTCTATATGGCTTAGTGCTGGCTCTGGGCGGAGCGGAGCTGTTTGAATTAGGCGGTGTAAAAGATGACCTGGGCGCTCTGGTCATGGGTGTATTGATTTCCACCCACCCCAAGTCCAGGGAATTGGCTAAATCAATGCTGGGGTTTAAAGATCTGTTCCTGATAGGGTTCTTTCTTTCCATAGGCTTATCTGGCCAGCTTTCTCTGGAAGCGCTGCTCATCGGTTTGTTATTCGTTCCATTTATTTTTGCTAAATCAGCTCTGTTTTTTACACTCATGACTGCCTTTCAACTGCGTGCAAGAACTTCGTTGCTGGCCAGTCTGAGCCTGACTAACTATAGTGAATTTGGCCTCATTGTTGCCGCAATCAGCGTATCCAATGGCTGGCTAGATGCCCAGTGGCTAGTGGCGCTTGCCATCGCACTATCGCTGTCCTTTCTCATTGCCGCCCCGCTCACTAAGGTTGATGACCGGCTCTACCGGCGCTTCAGAAATATCTGGATAAAGTTTCAACGCGCAGAGCGTCTACCTGACGATGTCGTGCTAAGTACACTCGGTGCAACCACCGCCATCTTCGGCATGGGCAGAATAGGCAGCGGTGCATACAGCAAGATGCGCGAGCTTCACGGCGAAACGGTAGTGGGCATTGATTTTGATATTGAGCGGGTTGAGTATTATCAATCCATGCAACAAAATGTTCTCTACGGAGATCCCAGTGATGCCGATTTTTGGGACAAAATGGAGCAGGATCACAATATTGAACTGGTCATGCTGGCATTACCCAACTTGCAAACTAATCTAAATGCGCTGGAGCAACTGCGTGCTATTTCATTCTCAGGCCGAATTTCCGCAATAGCAAGGTTTCCCGATGAAGTCAGTTTATTGAAAGAAGCTGGGGCAACAGCGGTGTTTAATGTTTATACCGAAGCCGGAGCAGGCTTTGCCGAGCATGTTGAAAGCCAGGTTATGTACTGATAAATTCCTGGCCTCGTTCCAACTAAAGAATGTTTTTAACCCAGATACTTTCAAACGGCGAAACAATTTATGAAAAAACAAAATGGACAAGAGTATATCGCGCCTTGGGAAAAGGCCTTTGACAAAGTACTGACGCCGGTGGAAGAGTTTATTCATCGCCAAACCACCAGTGGTATTTTGCTGATGCTTTGTGCCACGGCCGCCCTTTTTATCGCCAACAGTTCATGGAACGATGCCTACCACCATCTGCTAGAAGTGAAATTTACTATAGGGGTGCCGGGGTTTGAACTGTCCAAATCGATACATCACTGGATTAATGATGGTTTGATGGCACTATTTTTTTTCGTTATTGGCCTGGAACTCAAGCGTGAAATTCTGGTGGGCGAACTCTCTGATCCAAAGCAGGCAATTCTGCCCATTATTGCCGCCATAGGTGGCATGGTGGTACCAGTGGCTATTTATATCGGCTTCAACCCCCAAGGCCATACCTTTGACGGTTGGGGTATACCAATGGCAACGGATATCGCTTTTGCTCTGGGCACACTCGCCCTGCTGGGCAAGCGCATACCCAAAAATCTGCTGACATTTCTGGTCGCACTGGCAATTGTCGATGACCTTGGTGCAGTTACGGTAATTGCCTTATTCTATACCGAAACCATAAGCATGCAGGCCTTGGCTACTGCTGCAACTATGCTTGGACTGTTAGTCGCCCTAAATCTCGGTGGCATTCGCCATCCCATGCCCTATATTTTGCTCGGAATTGTGCTTTGGATAGCTATGCTTCTCAGTGGTGTGCACGCAACACTTGCAGGTATATTTTTGGCCTTCACCATCCCCATGCGACCCAAATATAATCCTGACCGCCTGCTCTCCCAAATTAATGATATGGTTCGACAAATAAAACTTGCCTACCAGAATGACAAAAATATTGTTACAAATGAAGTGCTGCGCACCCGTGTTCACGCGCTGGGAAAAGGTGTCCAGCTTGTCCAAGCCCCCGCACAAATCATGGAGCGCAGCATGCACCTGCCATCTGCCTATCTTATAATTCCAATATTCTCTATGGCTAACTCGGGCATTCCCATCGATTGGGCCTCTTTAGGTAGTATTATCATGCACCCGGTTTCACTGGGTATTGTGGCAGGCCTGGTTGCTGGAAAACTAATAGGTATCGCTGGGTTCTCCTGGGTTGCAGTTAAACTCGGTTTGGTATCCTTACCCCCTGGGCTGAATTTCTATCATATTGTTGGCGTTGCATTTATGGGTGGTATAGGCTTTACCATGTCTATATTTATTGCGGAGCTGGGCTTCGCTCACTCCCCCGACGATTTACTTATGGCTAAAACCGGCATTCTTTTGGCTTCCGCTATCGCAGGAGTTGTTGGTTTTCTTTGGCTGTATTTCACTGCAGAAAAAGCAGAAGAGAGTCAAACAAAACTCACCACGGAATCCAGCAAGACAAACCAGGGAATTAAATGAAAAACATTTGTGTTTATTGCGGGTCCAGCTCAGGAAAACGCGCGGAATATACAGAGCATGCTAAAAGTCTGGCCAAAGAACTTGTCGAAAGAGACATTGGTTTAGTTTATGGCGGCGCCAATGTAGGGTTAATGGGGACCATGGCCAATGCAGTGCTTGGCCATGGCGGCAGGGTGCTGGGAGTAATACCGAAATCCCTGTCCGATAAAGAAGTCTCTCATTACGGTCTGACTGAATTAATAGTTGTAGAATCCATGCATGAGCGAAAATCAGTTATGGTAGAAAGGTCAGATGGGTTTATAGCCTTGCCAGGTGGATTAGGTACCTTAGAAGAATTGTTTGAAGTATTAACCTGGTCTCAGTTAGGTTTCCACACCAAGCCCTGTGCACTGCTTAATGTAAACCAGTACTACGATGGTTTATCTACATTTTTAGACCATGCCGTGAATGAGCAATTTGTTAAGCTCACCCACCGAGAAATGCTTTTGGTGGAAGAAGATCCAGCCAGGTTGCTGGATAAAATGGCAGATTACAAACCGCCTGTAGTCAATAAATGGATAGATAGCAACGAAACCTAGTTAAGAAAAAGCTAGGATAAAGACTCAGCAAACTAAAGGCCGGAGCAAATGATCAAGAAATTCACCCAGGCAGAAGCTGAGGAAAATTTGGCCCAGCTCAACCAGTCTAGTGAAATACCCTGGCAAATTGCCGATGGCAAACTTTACAAAAAATTCGTTTTTGCCGATTTTATCGCGGCTTTTGGTTTTATGAGCCAGGTGGCGCTGTATGCAGAAAGAGCGGACCACCACCCGGAATGGTTTAATGTGTATAACAAAGTAGACATCCACCTGATCACCCATGAAGTTAAGGGTTTAAGCACAAGGGATTTTAAACTGGCCCATGAAATAGAAAAATCCATTTTGTAGCCATGGGCAATATAGGCTGGCCGCAACTGTTCAGTTATTCATCGACCACGGGGCTACTGCTGCTCAGCCACTGCACGTGATTCTTTAAATTCCAGTACCAGGCTATAAATTACCGGTAAGACCAAAAGGTTAAGTATCAAAACTGTGAGCATGCCTCCCAGCATAGGTGCAGCTATTCGATGGGTCACATCTGAGCCGGTGGAAGTACTCAGCATGATGGGAATCAGACCTGCCATGGTGGAAATACCTGTCATCGCCACAGGCCGAACCCGCCGCCCGGTTGCAGCCTGAACCGCATTGCGAATCTGGCTTTTGCTAAGTACGCTATTACTAACGCCATTACCCAGAGCACGCAAATTGGCTATTTCTGTATCAATAAAACTCAATACCAACACACCAATCTCCGCTGCCATACCCGCCAGTGCGATAAAACCCACAGCAACGGCCACAGACATATTGTAGCCCAGCAGATACACCAGCCAAATACCACCAATCAGTCCAAAAGGAATTGATAGCATTACAATCACCGGCTCGATGACATTACGAAAATTGAAATGCAGCAGAAGAAATATGATCAATAGCGTTACTGGCACCAGAATGCGCAGGCGTGCTTCTGCCCGCTGCATATACTCAAACTGACCCGACCACAGTAAGTTATAGCCCGCCGGTATTTCTACCTGTTCTGCCAGCACCTTTTTAGCCTTGGCCACAAACCCACCAATATCATCCGTCTTTAGATCTACATACACCCAGGCATTAGGCCGGGCATTTTCACTCTTGATAACCGGCGGGCCACGCCGAAAACTCAAGTCCGCCACAGCTTCCAGAGGAATTTGCAAACCGTCCGGCGTTGCAACAAGTACCCGTTTGAGGGTTTCAGGACTGTCACGTAAATCTCGTGGATAGCGCACATTTATTGGATACCGTTCACGTCCTTCTACGGTATGCGTAACATTCATGCCACCAATAGCACTCTGAATGACATCTTGGATATCGCCAACACTCAGACCATACCGCGCAGCTTTATCGCGATCAATATCAAAATCCAGATAATAACCACCTACTGCTCTATCACCAAAGGCGGAGAGTGTCTCCGGTATGCTTTTTATGGCACCCTCAATTTTAACCGACAAACCCTGAAGTATGTTTAAGTCCGGCCCGGATATTTTAATGCCCACCGGTGTTTTTATGCCGGTAGAAAGCATATCAATGCGAGTTTTTATCGGCATAGTCCATGCGTTAGACACCCCGGGAAAGACAAGCGCCTTATCCATTTCTCTCATCAGTTCTCGGGTAGTTTTTTGTGGATCAGGCCATTCTCTTTTCGGTTTTAAGCGCAGAGTAGTTTCCAACATGGATATCGGTGCAGAATCTGTAGCCGATTCAACCCGGCCTACTTTTCCGAATACGCGCAACACCTCGGGAAAACTGTAAAGAATACGATCGGTCTGCTGTAATAGTTCCTTGGACTTGGTGATTGAGATACCGGGAAGCGTGGAAGGCATATACAAAATATCTCCCTCATCAAGTGGTGGCATAAACTCATTGCCCAGATTAGAAAAAGGTACATAAGTAGCCGCAACCACCGCAGCTGCAATAAGCAATGTCAGGGAAGGCCATTTCATGGCTATGCCCAGAGACGGTTTATGGATAGCATGTAACACCCGGCTCAAGGGGTTAGCATGTTCACCGGTTATATTACCTTTGACAAAATAACCCAGTAGTACCGGTACCAGAGTAATGGACAAAATCGCAGCGGCTGCCATGGCATAACTGGCGGTAAAAGCCAGAGGAGAGAACATGCGTCCTTCTTGGGCCTGCATGGAAAAAACCGGTATAAATGCCACGGTGATGACCAGCAGTGAAAAAAACAAAGCCGGGCCGACTTCACGAGAAGAAACTCCGATAATATGCCAGTGCTCCTGACGGCTTAAGGTTTTGCCTTTGTCTTCACGGGCCTCGGCCAAGCGTCTATGGGCGTTTTCTATCATAACGATGGCACCATCCACCATGGCCCCAATGGTTATTGCGATACCTCCCAAGGACATGATGTTAGCGTTGAGGCCCTGCCAGCTCATGACGATAAAAGCCAACAAAATTCCCAGGGGTAGCGTTAGAACAGCTACCATGGCGGAACGTACATGGAGGAGAAAGGCAACAATCACCAGGCTGACAATGGCCATTTCATAAAATAGCGAGGTAGTGAGGCTCGATACCGCCCGCTCAATAAGATCGCCACGATCATACACTGTGACTATTTCTACCCCCTCCGGCAATCCCGCAGATAGCTCATCGAGCTTTTTTCTCACACCTTCAATGGTAGCTAGCGCATTTTCACCAGAGCGCATAATAATCACGCCCGCTGCAACCTCGCCCTTTCCATCCAGATCTACCACACCGCGCCGTAATTCCGGGCCAATATGCACCCGGGCGACATCCTGTAAACGAATAGGTGTACCCGAAGTATCAACACCCACCGCAATGGCTTTTAGATCATCAATGGAGCGAATATAACCCAGGCCTCGAACCATGTACTCTGTTTCTGACATTTCGATCATGCGACCACCAACATCACTGTTGGATCGCTGAATAGCCCGTTTTAGATCTGCCAGAAGAATGTTAAAAGCCATTAGCGCATTGGGGTCTACCTCAACCTGATATTGCTTAACAAAACCACCCACAGAAGCAACCTCGGAAACACCAGGCACTGTTTGTAATGGGAAGCGTAAATACCAATCCTGAATAGAGCGCAGTTCGGCCAAATCATAGCGGCCAGTTTTGTCAACTAATGCATATTCGAAGATCCAGCCAACGCCAGTGGCGTCCGGCCCCAACACTGGGCTTATGCCCGGAGGTAGCCTGCCACTTACATAGTTAAGAGATTCCAATACGCGAGAACGCGCCCAGTACATATCTGTACCGTCTTCAAAAACGATATAAACAAAGGAAATGCCGAAAAAGGAGTATGCCCGCACCACCTTGGATTTAGGGACAGCCAGCATGGCCGTGGTAAGCGGATAAGTTACCTGATCTTCAACCACCTGGGGAGACTGACCGGGGTACTCTGTAAAGACAATAACCTGCACATCCGACAAATCTGGTATGGCATCCAGGGGCACACTCAAATAGGCCCAGATGCCGGCAGATGCAAGTAGCAGCGCACTCAACAGGACAAGAAAGCGATCCCTTAGCGAGAAATCTATTAGCCATGTGATCATGGAATTAGTTCTCCCTTATCACCGGAAGATTTTACACCCGAGCGACTCGCCTCAATCATTTTGGCCGTTGCCTCTATCAGCTTAGACTCTGAATCGATCAAAAACTGTGCAGAGGTAACGACCTCTTCACCGGGTGATACACCTTTGATAACTACAACGCGTCCGTTTGATTCCAGGCCCAGTTGGACCTTACGTGGCTCGAATTTTCCAGCCCCCCGTACAATAAATACCTGTTCCACGGTGCCCGAGCGAATTACCGCCTCAGATGGAATAACGGTTACATCCTCCTGCTCAGATACATGCACCAGGATTTCTGCAAAAGTTTCGGGTTTAAGCAAAAGACCTGGGTTTTCAAGCTCTATGCGAATCTTTACCGTGCGGGTTTTTGATTCTGCGTAAGGATAAATGTAGGCGACCCGGCCAGGGAAGGTCTTGCCCGGCAACGCCGAAACAATTACCTCCACTCTGTCATCAACTTGTACCCATGCAATTTCATTCTCAAAAATATCCGCAAAAGCCCACACCACAGACAAATCTGCAATGGTATATAACGCCGTAGCAGGAGAAACATGCTGCCCCTTTCGAACACCTATGTGAGTGACAATACCCGCTGCAGGTGAATGGATATGCAGATTTGTCTGTGGTGTAAGGCTACGCTCCAGCTCGTGTATCTGATGTTCGGGCACGTCCATTAACTCCAGGCGTGCACGAGAACTACGCACCAGCGCCTGCGCCCCTGTGCGAATGTCCGCAACCGGGCTGTTCTTGAGCATTTCCTGGTTTTTCAGAGCCAACACATATTCCTGTTGGCTAGACACCAGTTTGGGTGAATACAAATTTAGCAGGATGGTATCTTCCTGAACTTGCTCACCGGTGGTATCGACAAAAATATCGCCAATCCAGCCCTCACTTTTAGGATGTAATTGTACTATGCGCCGCTCATCGTAACTGATACGACCCACCGCCCGAACTATATGACTCAGAGTAGAAAATTCGACTGTCGCAGTACGCACCCCGATATTCTGTTGAACTACCGCATCAATGCGCACCATTCCGGCATGGGAATTTTCTTCTACCTGATCCGTTACTGCCTGCTCAAATACCGGAATATAGTCCATTCCCATGGGTCCTTTAGCAGGCTTAGGCGAGGTAATTGACGGGTCCATGGGGCTTCTGTAATACAGAGGCTTTGCCGGTGCTTGCTCAAACACCTCTTCCATAGACGAAGAGTTAACACTGGCTTTACCAAACCAGTACCCACCGGCAACACCAATGGCAAGCACCACAGCGGTGATGACAATACTTGCTAGCAGTTTTTTATTCATGAACATTCTCCACCCCAACAGCTGCAATAAGCCTGGCCAATGCTTGATTGGCTGAACTTAGTGAGAGCCAATACTGTGTTTCATAATTGAATAATGTGATCTGACTACGCACCAGGTTAAGAAAATCTACCTCGCTTACCTGATACGCCGCCAACATTGACTGCACTGTCTGACGGGCCTGGGGAATAATTCCACTTTCAAACAATGAATATTTTTCACGCGCCTGGATATATTCAGCCACTGAGCGGGATATTTCTGCCTGCACAACATTGTTGGCACCCTGCAAAGCATATTGCTTACCTTGTACGTCACTGGCATGTTGCCCTACCGCTTTAGCTCGTTTACTTTTCGGGTACAAGGGGATATTTACACTAAATTTAACAGACAATAAGTCTGCCCGCCCCCCTCCCACCGCAGGTGGATTATCACCCTGACGAAACCCGTAAAAAGCACCCAGGGTAAAATCTGGATAATAGTCTTTTTTGGCCAATGCAAGGCGTGACTCGGCAGCCTGAATGTTATTCCGTACTGCAGCCAATTTAGGCCGAGACACTATTGCCCGGCTATACAGAGTGGATTCAGCGCTCAATTCAGGAAGTACCATGCTTACATTTTTTGACAATACAATAGCGCTATTGGCAGGTCTATTTAGCAAACGATTAAGATCCGCTACTTCAACCCTTCGCATACCGCTCAATTGAATCTTTTGATCCAGCAACTTTGACAGTTCCAGTTGAGCAAGCAGTACGTCCTGCTGCATGCCATTGCCCACTTTATATTTGATTGTGGCAATTTCAATAAACTGTCGTAGCAACACCTGATTACGACCAAGTATTGCCAGGGCCTGATCCATATAATGTAATGTCCACCAGCTCGAACGCACATCCCGCATTAACAGCAGCCGTATTTCACCCACGTTGTTTAACGCCGCATCCGCTTCAAAAGACGAGGCCGATGCTTTCAGCGCCAACTTACCTGGAAATAAAAAGTGCTGGCTGATACCCAACTGCAATTGGGTCATAGCTTCCTGCCCAGTATTGTATGTATCTGCCGGGAAATTGAGCGCGTTCAAACTTAGCGTTGGATCCGGTAACGAACCTACCTGGGATGGAATGGCTGCCTTCGCTCTGAAATGCCATTGCGCCTGGGCCAGATCTGGATTATTTTCCAGAGCCATATCAACAGCAGCATCCAAACTCAGCACCTTGCTAGTTCCTGCTCTGGTACCAGGGTGAGATTCGGCATTAACCCCAAATGAAAATTGAGCAATAATCAACAATATGAGCAATACATCAATGAGGTTATTTCTGTTGTACGAGCACATAGTACGCTCTCCTGATATCCGGCTAATGGCTTAGTTCACCGGCTAATGGCTTAGTCCACCAGCTAATGGCTTCGTTCACCAATAAATTTCACAAAACGAGTATTTAGCGGCATTTATTAAAGTGCCGCCTCTGGGAAAGATCATTGGATTACAGGTTAACGGCCTGCGGAATACCAACTGGCATTTCAGACAGACACATCTATCCTGTTAATCAGGAAATCGGGGGTCGATAAAGATTATCGCTAAATTGCGACTGGATAAGCCCGGCTATTATTGGCCGAAACAGCTGTACGCCCAAATTTACACCAGAGGTTTTCATTTTCATTGGCAAGGTCGGGCAGCTGGCAAACAGGCAACAGTTACCTTCAATACATTTCGCGCAGTCCTTTTTCATCGCATGATGCGCTGCTGCATCCATTCCAGGTTGAGCCTGATTTGCTACGGTTGAAATGGTTGTACTACGCGAAGCTGCGAATGAAGCAACGGATACAACCGACATAGATTTGGGTTGCCCAGCACTTTGCCGCATATCCAAGGCCATGCTGAAGTTACTAACAATTTGCATTAGCATAAATACCAGCACATACATTGATGTAGGTCGATATTTCAATTAGCCAGTCGCTCTTCTATTCATCTGAATTACTTTATGCCACTTCGGTTTACACATCCAGCTTGCGAACCTGGGAGCCCTTTTGAGGATAGCACCAAAACATTACTATCGCGACCAGTGGAAACCCGAAGTACAGCAAAATGCGAAGTAGAGCATGTTCCATGAAATCCCTTTTTGACTGGCTACGACTAATTATCAATTTGTGCGCGTATAGCCATAGCAACAGTCCTTTGCCGCAGGGGTTTATGAAGCATGGATTGACCATTCGCCAGACCTTGGTCACTTGCACCAGCATAACCCGTCATGAGAATCGTTGGAAAATCCGGCTTCAGCTTATGTACTTCCTGTAACAATTCAATACCGGACATCTGCGGCATAGTCAGATCCGATATCAACAAATCAAAAGCTTCTGGCTCATTTTGAAAGGCTGCAAGTGCCTCCAGGGAGGAATTGTATTGATGTATACGGTACCCAAGCTCCGAGAGCATTTGATGCAACATCAGCGTAATGGTCTTTTCGTCATCAACAATCAAAATTGATTCCGTACCCCCTTGAATAAATTCATCCTCTGCAGATGACACTTCTTGACTTTCAATTTCATTTTCAAATACCGGCAAATACACATCAAAGCGTGTGCCGATACCGGGCAAGCTTTTAACAATAATATCGCCATCATGACTCTGCACTATCCCGTAAACAACAGACAAGCCCATGCCAGTGCCTTTATCCACTGGTTTTGTAGTAAAAAACGGCTCATATATCTGTTGTAAGGTCTCCTTGCTCATGCCTATACCGGTATCACTAACACTTAGGCATACATACTGGCCAGTATGTAGACGCGGATACTTGCTGGCCTGCAATTCGTCGATTTCCTGCTGGACTAGCTCGATTTCGAGCAACCCGCCTTTTTGTTCCATTGCTTGCCATGCATTGGTGCACAAATTTACAATCACCTGATGCAGCTGGGTACCATCGGCCAACACTTGATCACAAGATGTTTCTATTTTCTGACGTATATCTACTGTCGATGGAATAGCCGGGCGAACCAGCTTTAAGGCCTCATAAATAATCGAATGGACAAATAGCGGCTTGCGCGCTTTTTCCATTTGCTTGCCAAACAGCAGAATTTGATCTACCAGGTCTGCTGCCCGAACGGCAGCATTCATCACCTGCGTAAGGTCATCATACAAAGGTTCACTGGCAGGCACTCTTGCCATGGCCAGCTCCACATAACCCATAATCGGAGACAGTACATTGTTAAAGTCGTGGGCAATTCCGCCAGCAAGCGTACCAATGGTTTCCAGCTTCTGTAATCTCTGAACCCGAGCCAGCAATTCAGTCTTTTCTATTTTTGTTCTTTTGCGTTCAGAAATATCCAGACTAATCGCCACAAAAATGGTTTCCGAGGCATTTTCCATCAGCTGAATATGGGTTTCGACATCGTAGGATGAGCCGTCTTTTCGATAATAAACTGTTTCAAAAAATTCGATCTGCTTCTCACCCCTTTTTAGAGGTTCCACTAAATTGTTAAACAGTTCAATCGAATACGCAGGATTCAAATCCATTGGGCTCTTGGCCATAAGTTCTTCAAGGGTATATCCCATATTCTGCTGAGCTGCTGCATTTACGTCAGTAAAAAGCAAAGTCGTGAAATCAAACATATAGATTTCATTCAAAGAATCTTCGAAAATTTGGGTAAAGCGCAGGGCACTTTCTTCGGAGCGCAAACGCTCAGAAATGTTCCGAACAACACCCTCTATCCCCTGGATTTCTCCGGCTGAATCAAATACGAAATGTGCGCTGAGTTCAGCCGGAAACTCAACCTCATCACCGCGCTTTATGGTAAACGGAAAACTTTTTACACTGCCCTTTACTTTCAGGATTTCAAGCATGTGGTCTCTTTCACTAACATCCACGCCAAATTTATAAATGGACATACCTATCAACTCATCTAGTGGATAGTCTAATAAATCAACCAGGGAAGGAGATGCCATAACCAATCGGAGCTTGTTATCCATTCGGAAATAGGA
>JAHRWB010000171.1 GCA_019090385.1 Pseudomonadales bacterium
AAAAAGCTCAGGTTGTTTTACTTTCTTAATATTGGCGATCCAAAGGATTTGGATCTGACCGCTTTTATTGATTGATTCGCGAGGAATTGGGTGGAAATTTCTTACCAATTTAGTCAGGTTTCTTCCATAATTTTTATAAAGCAATCTGCCTTGAAGTTTAGTTTGTCCTACTATGCAGTCTGCGTTCTTAAGTCCATATTCAAATGTTTTTCTATTGAGAAAGTCCGAAGAAAAGTATTTTGATAATGGCGGATCCCATGGCTCTACATCCCAATCACTTGCGATATGCCATACCAACTTACATTGGTTCTTCTTGCAGTAATATGCAGCTACTCCTGTGTTAGCGCAGCCAACATGTTGGTAAATAGTGGCTGGTTTTATTTGATTTAGCGTTCTTAAGAGACCAACGGTGTCCATTAAGGAGCCGCTTCCTTCCGAATTTCCGATTTTGTGTAGTTCATATGCTTCAGGAATAAAGGTTGGGTGGATTCTGCTTGCTAAGTAATGTACCTCAAATCGGCCCAATTTGAGGAGGTGCTCTACTAACAGCTTGGCTTGGTATTGAGCACCTCCCATAGTGTGTTCCCAATGGGTAGGGACGAGAATGCAGATTTTGTGTTTTTGAAGGTTCTTCATCTTTTCTTACCTTTTCCTGGATCCACCCATTTCTTCACGCATTTTGAAATACTGCATTTGCACCTGATTGGCAATTTGTGAGTACGATCTATTTTTAGAAACATACTGATACCCTTTTTCTCCCATGGACTTGGCTTTATTTGGCTCTTTGAGCAAAGCAATAATTGCCTGAGCAAATGGTATCTCAGAGTACTCTACACAAATGCCCCCCTGGCTATCAGTTATTACCTGTAACTGCTCAGGGTGGTCGTTAGCAACAACCGGCTTTTTCATCGCCATATATTCAATTAATTTGGTTGGTGATGTAGAGTTTAGTATAGGGGTTGGAAAGAAAGGAGAAACACACACGCCAGCGTGGGCTACATAGGACAATGCCTTGCTTCGTTCTAATCGCCCTGTTAATACAAGCCTGTCCGACATTCCTAAGCGATTAGCTTCATTTTGCAAAATTTGTTTATCGCCAGGTAATTCCTCCGGCCCAACCATATACAAGACCGCTGCCGGTATTTCTTTCACAACGATTGCTAGGACTCGCACTAAAAAATCAAGATGCCGAGTCTGGAGCAATGTCCCAATATATACAAAGCTAACAGGGGATATATCCGCAATTGGGTCAGTCGTGATATTTTCGATTATCTCCGGAGAGTATCCCATTGGGACAGCCTGCATTTTTGTCTTGTTGATTCCTTCCGCTTCTAAATCCCGCTTCATTTGCTCGCTTTGTACAAATATAAGGTCTGCATGTGGTGCAATGATTTGGTAAAAAATAAATTTGAAAAGGTATCCACGAATTAGGTACAACATTCGGTATCGTGCGCTTCCTGATTTAGCTTCGTAGATAGAAGCTTCTGGAAATGGGTATGATAACCAGTACACAAACCCGCATCTGTTGTGTTTTGCTGCGACAAGTGCGATTAAAGCGGATAAATATTTGTCCTTTACTTGAATGAAATTGTAAGCGTTTGTTTTGGCAAGTTTGAAGACTTTCAAATCATTTTTGAGGCCTAGAAAATGTTTCTTAATGCGGGATAAGCGAGAATTCCCGTGATCAGTAGCGCCGACGTAAACTGTCCAACTTTGCCATATATCTTCATAACTGTTTGAACAGGGGGCTTCAGATTGCAGAATCCAGTCTACTTTGTGCCCTTGTTTAGCTATATGTTCCCCAAATAAAACAGAGGTATCCACTCGAAACGGCGGGTATGCATCTGAGCTGAGCACCAAAAAATGTAGCGGTGTCGAAATATTGCCGCTATTCTCTGCTTCACAACTATAGCTCATCGGCTCATAATGACAGTCATCAATATGAAAATCAAAGGCCCTTAATATTGAGCTGAGCTTAATAGTAGCATCAAATATAATTTAATATTTGGTACTCAGGTAGGTTTATTCACGTAAAAGTCCTGAATGAGCTGCTTTCACCAAAAACAATATGTCCTATGAAAAACTTTCTCGTAGTGGGTACACAGCGCACTGGTAGTAGTGCTTTGGCGGAGCTGGTTGGTTTACACCCGGATATTACTTGCGCTTGGGAATCCACCAATCATATTAATTGGTTTAAAAAAATATCCGTTTCTGAAGAATTATTCTCTGGTAATTTTGTAAATCTTTTGCCAAAGGAAAGACAATTTCTAGCTGAAATTCATGACAGTGGGAAAAAAGCGCTTGGTTTTCGGCGACTTTTTAGATCATCCAATAAATGGTTGGTGCACCCGAAATACTCCCCCGCTTTGTATTTAGATTGTCTGGAGAAATATTTGGAATGGCTTCGAGTTACCCGCCCAGACGTTTATGTAATTCATATCGTTCGTGCGGACAACATGGCTTGGTTGAAGTCTATGCGAGTTTCATCGGTGTCAGGGTCTTTTTTTGGGCAAAGCTATCCAGAAAATATTGATACTTACTGGAATCCGCTTACTGCGGAAAAAAGAGTGCTCGCAAAGCACTGGGTTACAGAGCGACTTTCTACCTTGAAGGAGAGTAACCCCTATTTGAAGATAGAATATGAAAAGTTTCGGACAAATAATGAGGACATTGCCAATAGTGTATGCGAGTTTTTGGGGTTTGGCTCTGATTCTATTTCATCACCTAAAAAGACGGCCAAAGCAAAGGTACAGTCCAGTCAATCCACGGAAGAGAGTTTTACCAATTACCGTGAAATAAGCGATCGCTTGGAGGCAAGAGGTATCCTGATGGATTTGGCGGAGAATTAGTGATAATCCGGTTACTCGTTTCGAGTAGGGTTTAGAGATTTCGATATGTTGCCCCAATGGTAGGCTGCCTGTACACTTCGCTTGCGTCTATATGCATGCATAGTAAGGTGGGTTATTTTCGGACTTACCAGCATACTCTGTGATGTAAATAACAGATTGTACACAACTTTCCTGATGAAATTCATTCAGTCAACCCAAGAGTGCGTCGAATGCAAATTACGTATATATTGAATGCTAACCTCGCTATGTATAGTAAATTACGGGCTCGACGGTCGCTGTTTTTTACTTTAGGTTTTGCCCTTTTCGGAATAACTGCCAATTTTACGTCAGCTGACGTCGTAGCACCTGTAGCACCTCCACTTTGCATTGATTCTGATTATTGTGGTCAGGGGCCCGCCATACCCTACAATCCAGAACCCAATGCTGAAGTAGCAACTGGTTTTTTCATTGATCCAGTAAATGGGAGTAATGCTAATAAGGGCACTTCAGATGCTGAAAGTTGGTCTGATTTCACGAATCTAACTAAGTCAAACATTCCTTCTGGATCTGATGTCTGGTTTAAAAGTGGAACGGAGATTGCTGGGCGCCTTAGCATCGTTTGGGAGTGCTCAGCGAATAATCGTTGTATTGTCGGAACATACCACATGCGTAATGGGCTCGAGCAACGAGGCTTGCCCAATGACAAAAACCCGGGTTCGCCAGATACTGCCCAATCCACTTGGGAAGGATTTACAGTACAAGGTAACTACCCTTCTGGATTTACGAAAGCTGGTCGACATACACCTCAAATCAATATCCAATCGGCATATGTTACTTTAGAAAACCTAAACTGTTGGAAATCAAGTGGCAAATGTATACAGGTCGATAGGTATTCAGGCGGTGCTGCACTTATCGATAATGTCATGACGCACATATCTGCAACGGCATCGTTTCAAAGCAATCGGGATATCGGTGGGAATGAGATTAAAAACTCTGAATTTTCACAGGGTGCAAAATGCTGGGATGACCAATTGGAAGGGTGCAATACACCTGGGCAGTGGTCCAGCTGTACGGCGTTTGTTACTAGTAACGATAATAGTTTTCACCATAACATCGTTCGGGAGTGTTGGGGTGAAGGTATCGCGGCCTTTTCAGAGGCTAAGGGCCTACATGTTTATGATAACAAAGTAATTTGGGTTCGATCGGCGAATTTATACTGCAATGGCTGTCAAGATAGTATTTGGGAGCGCAATATGGTTATTGGGGGCGCGCATCAAGTTGCTGCCAAAACGTTTAATCGAGGTGGTGACACCACTGGAACAGCAATGGCGCTATCCTATGAAAACTCTTCCATAATCGCAGGGATCGCTGCGACGGGCAATATTTTTCGAAATAATTTTGTAACGGGTGCAAAAAAATGCATCACCTTTGGTGCTGATACGAGAATTGAAGCGAACCCAGAATGGTATATTAGTGGGGAATTTATTGGCAACACATGTGTTTACAATGATGGTTATTGGAGCACGGCTGAAGGTCCAAGTACTCAGTCAGGGGCTTTGGGCTTTCACGGGTCTATCAAAATTATTAACAATATTTTTGGTCCAAATAATCCTGACTCAGTATTTACAAACTGTAAGGAAAATTCGTCTATTGCCAATAAATATGTGGTTGAAAACTACAATCTTTATGAAGACGATTTAGATGATTCTGATTGTGCTAGCGGTGCCAATTCTTTAACCAATGCCAAATCGCGTCTAAACAACATTAACTGGACGAATGGTAGCGCTCAGCATGTATTTTCTATAATCGATTTCGCATTGAGAAGTTCAAGTGATGCAATAGATAAAGGACCAAATTCTTTACCCGGGCTATTGGAAGGATATTCCAAGATTGTGCGCGGGAACCCAATGGATATTGGAGCATTGGAGCAATAAAATGTGCCTTGCTTTGTAAATTTTCGATCGCATTATGAAAATAATACCGTACGTCTTATTTACTGTAATATTCTCTTTTGAATATTTTATTTCCAGATATCAATTTCCTGGGTTTCTAAAATGGACACCGGAGCTCTTGTCTGGTGCGCTCTTGGTATTCCTAA
>JAHRWB010000172.1 GCA_019090385.1 Pseudomonadales bacterium
CACCATTTCGATTGCTAAAGTTTTTTACCACTGAGGGAGGCATTCGCTCTCCGATGATAGT
The DNA here is from genome assembly GCA_019090385.1 of Pseudomonadales bacterium. Taxonomy (GTDB): domain Bacteria; phylum Pseudomonadota; class Gammaproteobacteria; order Pseudomonadales; family Azotimanducaceae; genus DC-out156. The sequence goes on from JAHRWB010000172.1 coordinate 62, forward strand.
CTCTGGACCAGGTGTCAGCAAACCTGGAAGTGTCGATTTACAAACCGTTGCACACATTATGGATATCGCCCCCACTTTCTATGAAGCAGCACATATTGTTCCACCAAAAGAAGTAAACGGTATAAAAATGCCTGCTATCCAGGGTAAATCACTGTCTGCCTTTCTCGGCGGGCAAACCGGCCCCATTCACGAAGAATATCTTGGCTGGGAATTATTTGGTGGACGGGCTATTCGATTAGGTGACTGGAAACTTGTCTGGATCCGGTCAACTAGCAAGCGACCCGGCCGATGGGAACTCTTCAATATTGCCCAGGACCCTACAGAAAGTACTGATTTGTACGCCAAATATCCCGCCAAGGTAAAATTACTCGAATCAGCCTGGGATGATTATGTCCAACGTAACGGGGTAATTCCCCTGCCCTGAAAACCCAGTTCAAAGCCTTGCCCTGGTGGTTTATAGTTTCGACTAGGCAGGAGTTTTTTACCTACCAATCCAAACGCAATCCATACACAATCCATACACATTTCTGGAATAGAAGTAAGCGGAGAAATTATGAGCAGTACAGTCCAAATCGCTGGTATTGAGGTTTCAACAGAACATTTTATCAACGGCAAAAGAGTAGCAAGCGAGCGCAAGTTCACTAGCATCTCACCCATCGATGGCAGCAAACTAGCAGAAATCAGCGCAGGCGGCAAAGTAGAAACAGATGCCGCAGTAGCCGCTGCTAGAAACGCGTTTCCTGCCTGGGCTGCACTGGGCCCCGAAGGCCGTCTGCCTATTTTGAAACGCTTCTCAAAAAACATTCTAGACAATGTAGAAAAACTTGCTGCGGTTGAAACTGCCGATAACGGCTCCATCCTGGCCGGCAATATTATGGGAGGCATGCCACGCGCAGCACACAATATTCAGTTTTTTGCTGAGAGCGCCATGAAATTGAACGTGCAGGAAATTGATTCTCCCACGGTAAACAATTTTGTCCGACATGACCCCGCTGGTGTAGCAGCCCTGATATCCCCCTGGAATGGGCCATTTATGCTTACCACCTGGAAAGTAGGTCCGGCCCTTGCAGCAGGAAACACTGTCGTAGTAAAACCCCCGGAGTGGGCACCCCTATCCTGTTCTCTCATGGCAGATCTGGCCCAGGAAGCTGGCATTCCCGCAGGTGTATTTAATGTCGTTCAGGGCATTGGCGAAGAAGCCGGGGCCGCCCTGGTCAGCAATGACGATCTTGACCGTATCAGCTTTACCGGCTCAACGGACACGGCACGAATCATTGGTAAAGCCGCTGCAGAAACCCTAACCCCGACCAGCATGGAGTTGGGCGGAAAGTCTCCCTTTCTGGTATTCGAGGATGCCGATCTGGATAAAGCTGCCCAAACCCTGGCTATGCAATACATGAATGCGGGTCAGGTTTGCCTGGCAGGCACGCGCATTCTGGTTGCAGAAAGTATTGCCGACGAATTACAAAATAAAATGAAGACCGCTGTCTCTAAGCTGACTATTGGAGATCCCCGAGAAAAAACAACCCGTCTTGGGCCCCTGATTACACAGGCCCACTTTGACCGGGTTAAAGGTTTTGTCGATCGTGCTATTGCTGACGGAGCCCAAATAGTCTGGGGTGGTAAGTCTGCAGAACGTGGTGGCCTGTATTTTGAACCGACCTTGCTAAGCGGTGTAGACCCCGAGTGGGAAATATCCCAAAAGGAAGTCTTTGGCCCGGTACTTACCTGGCAAACCTTTGCCACCGAAGAAGAAGCGCTCAAACTGGCAAACAATACACGCTATGGTTTGGCAGCAATGCTATTCACTCAAAGCCAGGAACGTGTCGCTCGGCTGGAGCGTACGTTAGTGGCCGGCACCTTATGGGTGAATTGCTTTTTTGTGCGTGAATTAGCCGCACCTTTTGGCGGTTGCAAACAATCTGGCATCGGTCGTGAAGGCGGTATGTGGAGCTTTGATTTCTTCTGTGATGTAAAAAATATCGCTATCGCAAAAGGATCTTTGTCTGGAGATGAATAAGCCAGTCGCACAAAGCCATCAGATACAACAGACGAATATCATAAAAGAGTTACATCGCAACAGTTCACATCCGCACTGGATGGAAAAATCAAACCTAAGGAAAGTACCATGAGCGTATTAACAGGTGATCGCATTGAAACACGTCGGATACTGCACGAGGGACAGCCGCAGTGGGTTCGTCTTGATGGCGAGATGTTACATCTCGCTGATGGCCGAGAGGTTGCGGAGCAGGAGGCGACCTATCTGCCCCCTTGTGACCCCACTAAGATTCTATGTATACATTTGAACTATGAGTCTCGGCGAGTTGAATTTAATGCACCGCCATTGGTAACACCCACATATTTTCAAAAACCCACAACGGCGCTGAATTCTCACCGGGGCGTGTTACATCGACCTGATAACTGCCAGTATTTGAACTATGAAGGTGAAATCGCAGCAATTGTTGGCAAACCCATGCGCAATGTAGCCCGGGATGATGTCTGGGATTATCTAGCTGGATTCGCACCAGCCAACGATGTAGGTTGTCAGGATTTTCGCGATACGGATGCCGGTTCCATGTTGCGGGTCAAGGGTATGGATGGCTTTTGTCCCATCGGTCCCGGCATTGTGTCTGGCGTAGATATTCGTGAATCTCGAGTACAAACTTTTATCGACGGCGAGGAAGTGCAGAATGGCCCGGTTAGTGAAATGGTCTTTGGCATTGATTATCAACTGGCTGATCTGTGCAGACACATTACCTTGCTGCCCGGCGACATCATTCTGACCGGCACACCTGCCAACTCCCGGCCAATGCAACCTGGCACCATAGTTGAAGTTGCCGTGGAAGGCGTCGGCAGACTGTCAAATAGCGTTGCTGAAATCGCCGCCCCGATAAACGAAGTAGGCCACCAACCCACCAATTCTCCGGGAGTACAGGCCGTCGCGCTAGGGCGGTTTAAACGCAGCGATTAAGTAACCTCGATGCATCCGCGCCGGGTTTATTTGCCAGGATTTCCCGCTGATTTTAGTACTGGGTTTATTCACCTTTTTTTGTAGTGGCAAGATGATGATTTTTGACTGATACTAAGAGACAATACATTTTTTAAAAATAGAATTTCTAACAAAAGGAGCGTTTCAATGGCGACACCCTCTGCACCGATAGAAATCATCGATGCCGGCTATTATCAGGACAATGGCTACCCCTTTCATATGTGGGACAAGCTACGAAAAGATTCTCCCGTAGCCTATTGTGAGCACCCTAATCTGCTGCCCTTCTACGCCATATCCCGGTATGACGATATCATTGATATTTCCAGACAACCTATGCTTTTCGAAAGTGCGCCATTGCTGGTGGTTCAGCCCCAGCAGATGATGGAACAGCAGATCCGCTCGATTATTAATATGGATCCACCCGACCATCGCGTTTATCGTCAGGTTATGAGCAAGTATTTTACCAAAAGACGCCTCAACGAAAGCCAGCCTCAAATGGACAAAGTGGCGAAGCAAATTTTGGATGCTGTGGCTGCAAAAGGTGAAGATGTCGACTTTGTCGATGAAGTGTCAAAAATACTGCCACTGGCAGTAATTGCTGAGCTTCTCGGTTTACCGGAAGCGGATCGTGATCAGTTCTTTAAATGGACCAATGAGGTGGTTGGCTCCCTTGATCCCGACTTTGCCCGCGACGACGGTACGGTAGGCACCGAGCTTGCGATTAAAGCAATCCAGGAGGTATTTGAATATTGCACGGCGTTTGTTGAGGATAGAAGAAAAACACCCACTGATGACCTTACATCGGTGCTGGCCAACGCAAAAATCAATGGCGAGTATTTGCCACCGCTGGAATTACTGAGCTATATCTTCATACTGATTATTGCCGGGAATGAAACCACTCGAAATGCCACCTCAGGCGGGATGCTGGCATTAATCCAACATCCTGAACAACTTGAATATGCCGTTAAACACCCCGAGGTCGTTGACAGTATGGTGGAAGAAATTGTCCGCTGGACCTCCCCCATTATTCATTTTTGCAGAACCCCAAACAAAGATGTGACTCTGCACGGTGTTAACATACAGGCAGGCGAGCATATTGCCATGTTCTACCCTTCGGCAAATCGTGACGAGACTGTTTTTGACGACCCCTACCGATTTGACATTTTACGCTCACCTAACCAGCATCTTGGCTATGGTATTGGGGAGCACCTTTGTTTAGGAGCACATCTTGCACGAGTAGAGTTACGTGCAATATTCAAAGGAATTCTACAACGTGTAAAACATGTAGAACTGAGTGCAAATCCGAACAGACTCAAATCTTCACTTATTGGCGGTATTAAGTCCCTGCCAGTGAAAATGGAATTTGCGGCCTGAACGCGTCCGGCCTGACATTAAATCAGGCCGGACTACACTCCAAATACTTCAAAGTTAAAGCGACTGCGCAGAATCATGTCCAGTAAAGTTGGCGCGGTTTTTACCTTTAAACCCTTTACCCCACCTAGCCCATATGGCAAAAAACAGCTTTGTTGCCATCGAGATCACGAAAGTAACCACCGTAAAAGCTAGCTGTCCGCTCGCCTGGCGCGCCTTCATCGGTACCACCCAATGACAGAGCCCTGGCATACAAAGCATCTACCTGTTCACGCGAAGCGGCAACAAGTGCCAACATGGTGCCATTGCCAGGTTTAGCTACCTGTTCATCAAAGGGTGTACAGATACCCAGCATCGGCTGCCCTCTGCCACAGCTAAACATAGCCATACGTCCGTTATCCATAACCAGTTTAGCCCCTAGGGGCTCCAGCAACTCTGTGTAATAAGCTTTAGATTTTTCAAAGTCATTAGTACCAAGCGTGGCGTAAGCAAACATATTATTCTGTCCTTATCGTTAAATTCAGGAAGCCGGTTGCCCAGCTCCTGAGGGGTACAAGCTCTTGACGATTAAAATAATTACTCAGGCAGCTTGCCCAATGAGTATGTCCGCCAACTTCATTCGCTGATAATTACCATCACCATACAAAATATGGTTATGCATATTTCTCTTAAAGAATATATGTACATAACATTCCCAGGTAAAACCGATGCCACCATGAAACTGTATCGCGCGACTGGCTGAAAATGCAGCCACGTCACTGGCAGCGGATTTAGCCATTCGGGCAGCTAGTTCAGCACCGTCTGGCTCTTCATCAAATGTACACGCCGCGTGATAGGTCAAAGATTTGGCACGGTCAAGATCAAGCATCACATTAACCAGCGGATGTTTTACCGCCTGAAAAAAGCCCAATTGCCGATCAAACTGAACCCGCGTGTTGGCATACTCAACTGTAGTCTGCAATAACCACTCGCTAGTGCCCACCATATCAGCTGAAACAATGCTCAGTATTGCAGGCATGGCTTTATCCAGCGCGACCTTCCCGTCACCCGGTGCAGCCACTTCAATCGCTTTAGCACCTTTAAATTCGATGTGCGCCTGGTCCCGGGTCAAATCTATAATGCCGTCAGCCTGGATGAGAACATTAGCATCGTCGGCCGCTATGCAATACAGGCCAAGGCCCTTTTCACCTTTAGCTGCCACAACCAAAGTCTCAGCTTTTTTTGCATCCTGAACAAACCAGGCGGTGCCGTTAAGCGTCCCATCATCAACCGTAACATCGGTATCGCTACTCTCCCACGAACCCTTCTGGTTAGTTATAGCGAGTGTACTCGCCTGCCCGCCAGCAATTTTCTCCAACTGCTTGTTAGCAGCGTCACTTCCACAGGCTTGCAAAACAAACGACGCATTAAACGTTGAGACCAAGGGAGAAGGAAATGCGGCTTTGCCTGCTTCCTCTACCAGAGCGGCCGCTGCCACCAAAGGCATGCCCAAACCACCAGCAGATTCAGGTACACACACTGCGGTCCAACCCAGTTCCCCAATTTGTTTCCAAAGATCTTTATCCCACAAACACTCTATTTCCCGATGTGGATCATAGTTTTGCGCCAACTGGCCATGAATTTTGTCTGCACTGCAATTGTCTGCAAATAACTTTCTTGCAGTATCTCTAAGCATGACTTCGTCTTCACCAAAGCCGAAATTTTTTGATTGTTCCACTGATCATTACTCCTTATTTGGACTTCGCCATGTTGAGAACTCTTTCGCCGAGAATATTTCTCTGCACCTCATTGGCACCTGCTGCAATGGTGATACCAAAACTACTCATATAAGCCATCGGCCATTGTCCACCTGCCGGAGCATTGGGATCATTAACATACAAACTACTGGCAGCACCCTGTATTTTATAAGCCATGTGAGAAATGTCCTGCCCAAGCTCGGATGACACCAACTTGAATTGCAAGGGTAGTCGCATGGGATGGTCATTCAATTCAGGCACTCCAATACGGCGCCGATTGTGCCGAAAGCCTTCCTGTCGGATCATGAGTTGCATGAGCTGATCACGGAGAACCGGATCATCAGCTGCAGTTTTACCATTCCGGGAAGAAGCTTTAGCCAAACGTATCAGAGCATTAGCGCTACCTATGGACGAACTTTTATCTTCTGCACTCGCCAATCCACCGGAAGCCGGGGTAACCAACTTACCTGCTCCGCGTTCGTGAGCCAGCGTTGTCATAGCTACAGCCCATCCTGCACCCACTTCGTCCAGCCGGTATTTATCTTCAACCACTAGATCTTCGAAAATAACCTCATTAAACCCGGTTTCACCCGTCAGCTTTATTAACGGACGAACGGTCACGCCTTTACCCAGGGCACTTTTTATCGGTACAACAAAATAAGACAGTCCATTGTATTTATCTTCTTTGCTGGTGCGGCACAACATGATCATCCAACTGGCGTAATGCGCAAGGGACGTCCATACCTTGTGACCGTTGATAACCCATGAGTCACCTTTCTTTTCTGCGAAGGTTTGCTGGTTAGCCAGATCAGAGCCTGCACCAGGCTCGCTGAAACCCTGGCACCAAATATCTTCGCCGGAAAGTAGCCTGGGCAACAATTTTTGTTTTACTTCGTCTTGCGCATGAAAATAAACTGTGGGCGCACCCATACCTAAGCCAATGATATTAGGCAGAAAAGGGGTTTTCGCTCGTGTCATTTCCTCATTCGCGATGGCCTGACAATTAGTGAGGCCCTGGCCACCACAATCTTTACTGTAGTCACAGCCAATCAAGCCGGCATCGTAGGCCGATTTTTGCCATTTTTGCAGCCAGACCAAGGCATCATCATCGGTCAGGGCCAATGCACTTTGCGGCAGCGACACTGGGGGCGTTCCCGGGTGGTTTTTGCTTAACCAGTCTCGACAATGAGCGCGAAACTCCGCTTGTTCTGGTGAATCTGTTTTTCCTGCTTCAGACATACTGAGTCTTCTCCTAATAAAAATAACGACTATTCCGGCGACACTGACTCCCTAAAACGGACAGGTTCAGAACAGCAAGGTAACCCGGACAGATACTATACCCTGTTCAGAAAACTCATCAGGGCTAGCACGGCCAATTTCGAGATCTAATCTGTAGATGGTGAATAACGCCGATTTGTCTTATTCTAACATAACAAAAAAAAATCTTAATCTGCTTCACTAAAATTGAATCTCAAACAAGGTAAATTAATCTCGCTATGCGAATCGGACTTATTGCAGACACTCACATGCCAGGATGCCTGGAAGAATTGTGGCCCCAGGCGCTGGACGGCTTTAGCAATGTCGACCATATACTGCACGCTGGCGACCTACACACATTGGATATTGTCGATGAGCTTCACGCGCTAGCACCTATCTGTGTCGCAAAGGGCAATGGAGATCTGGATATTATAGATTCACGTCTCAAGGATTCCTGGCTGCTGGAACTGGCCGGCTTCAAAATTGGCATGATTCACCGCTTGCCGTCACCAGAGCGCAAATCCCCGGCGCAAATTCACGCTTATGTTGAGCGCCATTTTGAGCTTATCCCAGATGTAATCGTCTTCGGCCATACCCATCTTGAGGGACTGTACCAGGTAGGTGATATGCTGTGCGTCAACCCGGGGTCTCCAACATTACCGCGGAATAAATCTCTCAGAATGGGTTCTATTGGCTACCTGGACATTGATGGCAGCTGTCTTTCGGCATCTATCCACCAAATTACTGATAGCGGTTTGATACCTCATGCCGATATCACACCCATGAGCCTGAACCGGGAAACTTGCACATCTTAAGCGAGTGTGGCAGGTTTGCGCGATTGCAAATGCATTTGTACCGGCAACAATTCCAAAAAAACAAGTTTTTGAGGTAAGCAGTGTTACTAGATTTACATACCCATTCCATTAAATCCGATGATGGTCGAGCCAAGGTAGAAAACTATTGCCAATGGATTCGTACTAAAAACCTTGAACTTGATGGCTTTGTATTAACCGAGCACCGCCAGTTTGACAATGATTCGGATTATTCCGCATTAGCCAAAAAATTTGGCCTGGTCATACTTAAAGCCAGTGAAGTTGAAACCGAATACGGACATGTACTGGTTTATGGCGTAACAAAAGCACTGCAAAAAGAGTTTGATTTTGCTTATACAAAAAACCCCCTGGAAATGGTCATCGAAGCCAGCGAAGCGCATGGTGCTGTCGCTGTGCCCTGTCACCCAGGCAGACCAAAAGTGGGTATGTTTGCCCATACCGAAGAACTTGGCATACCCAAAGGCGTCAAGATCATCGAAATTTTTAATGGTGGAAGCCGGGATCAAGAAGATCAAATAGCCATCGACAACGCTATAAAGCTCGGATATAAAGGCATTGGCGGCAGTGATTCCCATATCGTAAGTCACGTGGCACATTGCGCCACCCGATTTACCCAGGATATAGCAACCATCGACGACTTGGTTGCAGCACTACAGACCGGTGAATTTGAAGCCGTACATATAACAAAACCTCACGCCCCTATTCAACTCTAGAGAGAAAATTACGTGGACCAGGACATAATTGATTTAAGAGAAAAATATCTCAACCAGGATTTTGACACTACTCCTTTTGAGATAGATCCGAAAAAAACCGTCGAGTATGCAAGGCTTTGTGGTGAAACAGCCCCACGTTTTCTGGATCCTGCGGATGCTGATTTCCAGGCTTCTCCCACTTACATTGCCAGCCTGATGGGTGGACGTACAATGCCCAAAGATTTTCCAGTTAAAGGCATTGGCATGGATGCAGGTAAAGGGGTCGAGTGCTTGGCACCGATAAGACCTGGACAAACGCTGAATGGCAAAACGCATTTACACGATATTTATACCAAAACCGGGAGATCCGGACGCATGGTTTTTGTCGTTTCCAGAATTGAATTTTATGACAATGCGGGTAAGCACCTCGCCAATTCGGACAGTCGAATTGTTATCCGGGAGAAAGGCTAATGAGTATTGAATCGATTTCAGATGTTGAGTTCGGCGTAGATTTACCCGCTTTTAAACCCGATACCAGGCTCTCCTCGGCATCAACCTTTGCAAAACTCGTGGGTTGGAATGCGCCGCGCTTCAACGATCATGAGGCGGCAAAAAAGGAAGGCTTACCCGGCGCAATGATTCCCGGTATTCTCAGCCAGGGCTATCTGGTCGCCATGATTCACAACTGGGCACCGGTAGCAAATGTTAAATCCATCGACACAGTATTTAGAGCACCCGTTATTGCCGATGACGATCACACCATCATTGGTGTTGTCACTGATATTAATGAAGACGATAAGTTAGTCGAAATTGATCTCACGGTAAAAAACTCCAAGGGAGAAACTCGTGTCTTTGGTACAGCGATGATCGAAATACCGTAAAAGTGATGTGCCAGACACGCCATAGGTACAGAAAGTAATAGAACCAGGGGCTGTATCCAGGCCCCTTTTCAAGCCAAAGATTCAATCCCCATCGATGCCAATACCACTCAAGGAAAATCCAGCCTGGACTACTGACCAGCGCCTACCTAACTAGTTTAGACATGACTAGCTAATCTAGATGGATTGTTAGGCATAGCTTACCAGGCGCTCTTTCAGTTCTACTTTGGCATTTTGATCAATGCCTATCGCCTCCAGGTAACCTTCAATCGAACCATGCAGAAGATGTAACTGATCCAAAGCTGCTCTTAGATACTCATGTTTCACTCCAGCTATTACACGCAGCTTCTTTTCATCAGTTGCACCGCCATAACGTTTTCGGTAAGCCGGCAGCATGAGATCTACCAGCTCAGTAGCGTCATTTGTAAGCAAGTAATCGTTGATAATATCCTGCTCAGACACGCCAAGGGAGGCCAGGATCATTGCACAGCCAAAACCCGTACGGTCCTTTCCTGCAGAACAGTGGAGCAAGAAAGCAGTATCAACTTCCAGTAATTCAGTGAATAATTGCCGGTAAGCCTCAAGATTATTTTCCGCAATATCTACTGTAATTTCCTGCATAAATTCTATCAGATGATCTGCACTGTATGCTGGGTCATCAAATATATCACGCATCTGAACAGCACTACCCGGGCGTATCGGAATATGTACGCGACAATCAAAAGGGGCAGTAGTCGGTGTGGGTGCGTGCTTGGCCTCTTCAAAGCGCCGGAGATCACATATCACACCAATATCCAGATCAGCAAATTCAGCATGCGCATGATCTGGAATATTAGCCAATGATCCGCAGCGATAAAGTGAACCGAGATTTACCTGGCCACCATCGTTAGTGGAATAACCGCCAAAATCCCGAAAATTGAGGGAGCCAGGAATAGGGATAAAACGGGCGTCTCTGCTTTCTGCATACACTATTTTTATTTCCCTGAAGGTTCTTAAAGTAAATATAGTAAAAATATACAAAACCGCCATTTATTCGGCACAAAAGCTTCCTTTGCACGCCAATTACGCAAAAGCGCTGAAACCGGTGGACCGTTAGGACAATTATGCCGGTTTAAAAAGTGGGATATGCAGCTCTTCGTGCTCCTCCCATTCTATTTGTACCCTTAAACCGATGCTTACTTCATCTGCAGAAATACCGATAACGTTGGAAAGAATACGCGGTCCCTCATCCAAATCTATCCAGGCTACCGTATATGGGGCAACTGTCCTGAAAAAAGGATGATAACTCTGACGAACCACACTATAGGTATAGACTGTGCCTTTTCCTGCTGAGACTTTCCACTGCAGCTTGCCACTGGTACAGCCCGTACAATGTCGTCTGGGGTAGAAAATAACAGTCGCGCAACTATCACACTGCTGATAGCGAAATTCATTTTGTTTTGTTGCGGTCCAAAAGTCTTTTGTGTCCAGTTCGTTTACACGCGGCAAAGGTCGTTTTATCTCTTTCATATCAGTCGCTCCCCAATATTATAGTTCCTGCACAATGCCGGCTACCCAACATACCACCATTACCATGGGCAACAGCCAGTTTCGCGTTCTCTACCTGGGAGTGGGACTCTCCCCTTAGTTGCCGGGTAGCTTCTAACAACAGAAAAATACCCCGCATACCAGGATGGTTTGATGACAAACCACCACCATCTGTATTCAGCGCGGGCCCATCGTTGGGGCGGTCAAACCTCAAGCGACCACCTTTTACCCAACTACCCCCCTCGCCTTTTTTACAAAAACCCAGGTCTTCTAACAACGCCAATACGGTGATACTGAAAGAATCGTAGATCATCGCGATATCCATTTCGGACGCGCTAACCCCGGCTTCTCCAAATGCAGAAGGACCAGACTGTATAGCCGCACTGGTTGTGATATCTCCACCGTTTTCCGGGTATTTGGTGGCCTCTCCGCTACCAAGAATCCATACGGGCGGTTTCTTGCAATCTCTCGCCACTTCAGGCGAGGCAATGACCACCGCCCCCCCACCATCGGAGATCATGCAACATTCTAACAAATGTAATGGGTCAGCAATGAGTCGGGAATTAACTACATCGCCAATGGTAGTTTCTCGGATATCCAAAAATTCCAGATCATGCATTGCCTGGACGGCCTCTGGATTGCGCATTGCATGGCAGCGAGTAGCGATAGAAATTTCAGCCAGTTGTTCGCTGGTAGTACCGTATTCATGCATATGGCGTTGCGCAACCAAGGCATAATTCGCAATGAGTGTCATACCCGCGAATACATCCATATTATCCGCCGGGTGCGTGCCACCAAATCCTCGTCCGCCCACACCAATTGCTCGGGCGTTACTGTGTGCTGTTGAACCATAGGTGAGCAATGCAACATTTGCTTTGCCCGCTGCTATATCGCGCTTGGCATGTCCGGCATGATACTCAAAGGAACTACCACCTACCGCGGTTGTATCGATCACGGAAGGTTTAAGCCCAAAGTATTCGGAGATAGTCAGGCCACTCATCCCGCCACCATCACCAGAATCATAAATTGCATCAACATCTGACCAGTTTAGACCGGCATCCTCCAGTGCCCTTGCGGCACTTTCTGCCTTGATCTGCATGGGACTAACCAGTCCTTCAACATCTCTTTCCGGATATTCGTGAATACCGACAATGGCGGCGTCTCTTTTTTGGCTCATCTTGAATTTCCCTAAGTAGGATTGCAACAAAGTCTACCGAAGTGGATCTGCAATTTATAGGGGGTGCTTTTCACTTCGGACTATGGCAGATTGCTTGGGCAGTCATTTAATCAGGAGGTTTTCTTGAAGGTAATTTGTTTAACTGGAGGTATGGCATCCGGTAAGTCCACTGCTTCCAAATTTTTACAGGCACAGGGTGCCCAATTGATCGATGCCGATAAACTGGGCCACAGGGTCTATGACCCGGGAACCTCCGGCTTTGATAAAGTTATTAGTACTTTCGGCGCTGACCTGGTTGCCGCAGATGGGCAAATCGATCGTAAGGCCCTGGGCGCCAAAGTTTTTGGCAAACCTGATGAGCTTAAAAAACTGACCGATATCGTCTGGCCTGAAATTCGGCAGCTAGCGGAGACCGAAATTTCTGAATACGCCTCGAAAAACCCCAGTGCCGTCGTCGTATTGGAAGCAGCCGTTCTGTTTGAAGCGGGCTGGGAAGATATCGGTGACGAAATCTGGGTTGTGGTGATCGATCGAGAGATCGCCATAGAACGCGCTATTGCCCGGGATGGATTCGATAGAGCGGCAGTAGAGAGCAGATTGGATTCACAATTGAGCAATGCTGAGCGTATCAGCAAAGCCAGTCTGGTAATTGATAACAGCAAGACGGCAGAAGATATGCAACAACAGCTGACAGCTGAATGGCAACGTCTTGCCAACTAGGATTTCCCTTTATTTCGATATCACCATAATATCAATTGGCAGGAGGTATTTATGAAACTGGGGTTGGCACTGGGTTATTCCGGGCGACAAATGAAACTACCCATCGAGCGTATTCAGCTGGCCGAGCGGCTGGGATATGACTCAGTTTGGACTGCTGAGACCTATGGTTCCGATGCATGGTCACCGCTAGCGTATATAGCTGCCAAAACCCAGCATATCCGCTTGGGGACAGCCATACAGCAATTGGCAGGCAGGCCCCCGGCCACTGCCGCTATGCAAGCGGCCACCATAGACGCCCTGGCCGGCGGTGGTCGTGTTATTTGTGGGATTGGTATGTCTGGCCCACAGATCGTGGAAGGCTGGTACGGACAACCTTGGGGCAAACCTTATTATCGAATGAAAGACTATGTCGCCATAATGCGAAAAGTACTCAATCGCGAAGAGCCTGTCAGCCACGAGGGAAAGGAAATACAGCTACCTTTTTCCGGCTCCGGCGCACTGGGTATTGGCAAACCGCTAAAGTCTATCCTGCATATGAATCCGGATATCCCCATCTGGCTGGGTACCGGCACAGAAACCATGGTTCGCCTTACCGGAGAAATAGCCGATGGCTGGCTACCGCTACGCATGACACCAGATACCTTGCCCAAGGCAAAAGCATGGCTGTTAGAAGGTGCCAACAAAGCCAGGAAGTCCTTGGCTGATATCGAAATTCAATCAGCGGTTCAAGTCACCATCACGGAGGATGTAAAAGCCGCTATCCAAGCCCAAAAACCCAATACAGCACTTTACGTGGGCGGAATGGGACATAAAAATATGAATTTCCATAAAGACCAAATGATCAACAGAGGATACAAAGAACAAGCGGAAAAAATCCAGGAACTCTATCTAGCCGGCCACAAAGATGAAGCCGCAGCACAGGTTCCAGATGAATATATCGATGACGCCGCATTATTGGGATCAAAATCACGTATTAAAGAACGCTACCGACCCTGGGTCGAGGCCGGTTTTACCGGTTTGACAGTGGGTACTGGACAAGATGAAGCCATTCGCTATATGGCGGAACTTGCAGGTCTTAATTCGCGCTGAAGAATTAGCCTGTCAAAGGCAGATCAAACTACCTAATCGGAGCTCCATATGGATACAATTCTTTTAGAAAAACTGACAGAAACTGCCCACAAAGTAGGCGACAAAGCTGCTTGCCAAGCGGTTCAGATAGATGAAAACCGCCGAGTTTCAGATGAACTGATCGCCGATATGCTGGACGGACAGCTGGTCAGTATTTTACAGCCCAAGCGTTTCGGGGGCCTTGAGTTGGGCATGCCCGAGTTCACGCGAGTCGCCCAAATACTTGCCAGCTATAACGTCTCAATGGGCTGGGTCCAGTGCCTGATTGGCTGCCATCACTGGTGGGGTGCGCTGACAGAACCTCAATTCCAGGAAGAATTATGGGGCGACAATCCACATAGAATGTTTGCCGACGTTTTCGCACCGGTTGGTAAAGTCGAAAAAGTTTCCGAAGGTTTTTTACTCTCCGGTGAATGGAAGTTTGCCAGCGGCGTTTATTGGTCTGACTATGTTGCCCTGGGTGGAATGGCACAACTTGAGCCCGGTGAAGACCCTGTCAATATGATGTTTTTTTTACCTAAGGGTGACTTCGAAATAATGGATGACTGGTACACTCTGGGATTAAGGGGCACCGGTAGCTGTGGAATTCGCGTAAATAATGCCATGGTGCCCACCTACCGCACCATTCGTATGGACACACTGTTTGCTGGCTCGAAACCACCACCAGGCCTGGCTTACAATCCGGGACCGTTGTATCACCAACCGTTTTCTGCAGTAATGGCACTGGCCATTGCCCTTCCCAGCCTGGGCGGTGTTACCGGAATGATCAGCCGTTTTCGAGAACGCATACAAACGCGCGTGCCACTATTTACTGACCAAAAACAGAATGAAATGGTCACATCCCAAGTATTACTCGCTGAATGCAAGGTCCGCGTGGACGCCATTGAGCAACTCTGCTATCGCTATGCCGATGAACTTACCATCATTGGAGAAAAAGCCGTTGCGAACGAACCCTATGACGTCGCAGAATTTCGTATGCGCGCAACCGGTTGGCGGGTACATCTTGGCCGCGAAGCACGCAATGTTGGCGAATTGCTTTTTGAGCATTCCGGAGCATTTGCAGTGTACGAAGGAGACGATATGCAGCGCGCGTGGCGAGATCTCTATACCATGGCTCAGCATATCGGTATTCAGCATGAAACAGGTCTACTCAATTATGGTCGGTATCTGGCAGGGCTCGCACCTACCAAATCTGGCATGTATTAAAGGGTTTCCAGGAAATTGCAAACTTGTTAGTGAACAACATATATTTTCATAATAAACCCATGCCAGAAATATCACGTGCTTCTGCGCTTGCTTTTATTCAACAAGCTTAGCCCTTTATTAGATGGAATAGGGCAGATTGTGAAGAATCTTTCCCGCAATTGCAGCGCCCTCAACAATTGCGCCATTGAGATCCTGGGGCAGGTTTGCGGTATTTACCATCCGGTCGGCATTGACGGACCATTCTGAGTGGGCATCCATTAATTTTACCGCGACACCCTGATCAGTATGGCTTAGCGATGAAATGGGCGATGTAACAGGCAATGAAATAGTCATACCGTCGTACACTGTGATATTCATATTGACAACACAGTGATGTTTAAGCACCTGTTCAAATTTATCTGCTGCAATCGAAAAGGGGGAAATACAATTGGCGTAGGGGCGTAATATATTAATCACTCCCTGAGGTTTCAATACTTCCAGTGACGCGTCACTGAGCTCTACTATCTGCCCATCATTTAGCGCCTGGTGGCCTATGACCAGACTACCCATACTGGCAGCACTGACCACCTTCGCGACTATCAATGCCGCTGGCCCACCCCCTATTATTAGCAAAGGTGTCTCTATGTTCGTCATGTAACTAGAAAATAGCCAGGGGATTAACTGGACTACCGGTGACTCCCTGAAACCGGATAGGCGATAGCATAAACTGAAACTCCCAACGTCCCAGACGATTGCAGGTTGTTGCCAAATCTTCTAGCTGGCAGTTGTCGATAAGCCACAATCCCATTGCCACGATCCCCACCATATGTATCGGCATACTCACATTTTTATACCCTGATGGGGTGACATCCTGCGCGACATCAGAACCTATCATGGCAATACCACGTTCATGCAACCAGGGAAGGCAAGCAGCCTGGTATCCAGAGCGGGGTTTGTTCGCATTGTAATTTTTCTTCTGTTCAATTTTTGCAAATCCTTCACCAGTACGGACAAGCAATACATCCCCCGGTTCAAGCCTTACGCCACATGCTTTCTCAGCAGCTTCTAAATCCTCAGGAAACACGTGATCATCAGCCTCAAGCACATCAACACCCCGCAAACGAGGAATATCAAGCAACACTCCACGTGTTACCACGCCATCGCTAAGGGAAAGCACATCGTGTTTAAGCGCTCCTTGACGATCAGACACTAAAGAAGATGGTGCCCCCCCATACATTTTTCCATCCCAGAATAGATGTGCCAATGAATCCAGGTGGGTGACATCCAGTCCATGAAATACCATGCCAATATACTCCTGGGCGGCCCCTGCCCTTCCAGAATCAAAGAGCCCCTTGCGCCCTTCTTCATCCAATCCAAGACCCGTTGAAAGCATATATCGTTGTGATTCAACTGTGGCACCAGGCTGCATGCCGGTTTTAATATCCCAACTGCAGGACACAGAAAAACCCTCCTTCACCAGAGCTGACGATGCTATGCGTTTTTCTGGCGTCAGGTGATTCAGGGTACCAAGAAGGTCATCTTTTCCCCAGCGATCCCAATTCGACAAGGTATCAAACCAGGTAAGTATCTCTTCTTCGTCCGGTTTTATCGGCATAATTTCCTCTCTTATTTTATTTCTATCGACCAGTTACCTTTTTTGTGGCTGAGCGGAACCGACTACTCTGCTCATCACTACCCTTCAATTGTTTGTTGGCTGAATTTTCAGCAGAACGCGCTTCGTTGGATATACTAGCCAAATCGATAACACGCTTTGATTCACGAACGGCCCTGGTGGAGTTCCTGGCAATTGCTTTAGCCATAGCTAATGCGGCAGGCATCAATTCTTGTGCAGGCAATATGCTGTTTATCATTTTTTCAGCCAGTGCCTCCTTCGCGTCTATTTTACGCGCGGTAAATATCCACTCTTTGGCCTTGGCTGCACCCACCAGGCGAGGTAAAGAAGAGGCGCCTACTACCAGACCATATTCCGCTCCCGGCCATCTAAAGGTTGCCTGCTCTACAGCAAGCCTGATATCACATTCCACTGCGAGACGTGCACCTCCCCCATAACAATAGCCATTGATGGCGGCGATCACCGGCAGCTTACTCTTGGCGATCTCAATCGCGGCATCCAGCTGTTCCCCTGGCTCGGGCAGGCTATCCGAGGAGTGTTCTACACCGCTCATTTCCAACATATCACCGCCGGCACAAAATGACTTCTCCCCAGCCCCGGTAATTATTATTACTTTCACTCCCTGAGATTCCGCTCCGCGCACAGCCAGCGCCAAAGTATGGTTCAGCTCAATATTCAGCGCATTATGGCGCTTAAGCCTATTCATGGTCAGTACTACTATATCGTCTATACGCTCTTCTATAATAACAGGCTTGTTATTGGTCATTATTCAACCTCTGAATGGAAATTTATATATTCAGTTATTCTAACCCTGCCTTGATTCTTCATACAAACACCACACCTTTTTTTGTGCGAGAATAAGCCAACTACATAATCAAGTGAGTTTAGATGAGCCGAGACTATAAGTATTGCCCACAATGCGCGACTGCCTTCGAAATTCGAATTATTTCAGAGTTAGAAAGATTGGCTTGTCCAGGCTGCAAATTTATATTTTGGCAAAATCCGGTTGTAGGGGTTGCTGTAATAGCCTTGGAGGAATCCCGTATCCTTCTGGGTCGGCGATCCCGAGGAGAATATACTGGCCAATGGTGCATCCCCTGCGGCTATGTCGAGTACCACGAAGATGTGAGAGAAGCCGCTCGACGTGAGTTCCTGGAAGAAACCGGGCTAATCGTCAATATTCAATCCGTTTATACCGTACAATCTAATTTCCATAATCCGGCCATGCATACCGTAGGCATATGGTTTATGAGTGAAGTATCCGGAGGAACCTTACAACCTGCTGACGACATTGATAAGGTAGAGTGGTTTGAATTGGGAAACATACCGCAAGAAATGGCATTCCCAACTGACAAGCAGGTATTGGATAGCTTGCTAGCAGAGCAATAAAAGATGAGCGGGATACTCTAAGAAAGTACCACTGCCAACAATTGTCCTATCTCTCATTTCGCCGACTGCATTCTTCGATCCCATTCTCGCCAAAATACACGCATTTGCTTTTCATCAGTATTACCCTGCTTGTTCTCTCCCATACCCTTGGAAATATCGTTCCATTCCACATTTTTTAGATTCATGTACCCTTGCTGGCACATTTTTAGCGCTTCGCAATCATCTGGTGTAGCAAATCCACCTGGCCCTAAAAATTCCAGATAATTATACAGTCGCCGCTCACGCATTACCTTACTTTCATCCATTGGTGCTAATGCCCATGCCTTTACGTGCTGTTTATTAGCTGCCTGCGGGTAAAATGTTCGGATAGTAATAGCCATAACGTTGTTGATAACCAAATTGGGAAATATCAACAAATTAAAGTTATTGTACGCAATACGGTCAGCCCGCTCTTTACCAAAACGCTCCGTTAGCTTTGCACGAATTTCAGCACAGTCTTTCTCCCCTTGCTCGCCCCATGCAGCTACGGGTTTGGCAATAGGCCTCCCCCAGGGCGACCCGTACTCTATCGCAGCATGCCCATTGCCCAAGTCTCGAGGCTTATTAATTTTTGTACCGGTATCTCCCAGTTGCCCACCTGCCGCAAGAATGTAATCAAAATAGGTGGTATGCGTTGGCATACCGTGATATCCATCAATACTGTTTTCTACCAAGAGTTTCCAGTTTGCGTCGAACCCGTATTCCTGAGTCCCACCGACAATTTCCATACCTACTTCGCTTTGATCAATTGTCAGATCTATATACTCTCGGGCACCCCCTAGATATGTCGGCAGATCGATAGCATTCACATCATAATTAACAAAATACAAGCCACGATAATTATCCAGATTAGCAACCGGTACCAAATTATGTACACCATCAGAATTATCTGCGTGATATCGTTTTGCTTCAGGCCGATTAACCAATTTACCAGCAAGATCAAAGGACCACGCGTGATACATGCAGACGAATAATTTATCATTGCCTTGTTTTTCCCGACATACCATCGCTCCTCGGTGAGGGCAGGTATTGAAAAAAGCATGCACATCGCCTTCCCTGCTCCTGACAAATATCAGTTCTTTGCCTGCAACCTGCCTGGTCAAAAAGTCACCTGGATTGGGTATTTCACTTTCATGGCCAAGGTAGATCCAGCAGGTATCAAATATTTTTCTAGTTTCCCGCTCCAGGATCTGATCATCTACGAAAACCCGCCTGTTGACCTGAAATAGGGACTTACCCTTGTTTTCGATGACGTAGGGCTGATTAACTTGCTTTGATTCTATTTTGCTCATAATTGTTCTCCTTACTTCATCTGTTTGCTAAATTTCGTCTTCCTCGACTACTGCTATACAAATTTTCGATATGTTTTGCGAAGTAAATATGCGCATGGAGGCATCTCTACTTGTCTCCATATTCTGCCTCGGTTTGTACTTCTCCATTATTTATCGCAGCATTCAAACTAGCGTAGTCGTCTGCAGACAGCTTAAAAGCATTTAACCGCGGATCATCCACAGCAATGCGATAAGCGCGAAATACTGCCGGAGTGGGCCCAAATTTGCTAGGAATAGTCCAGGGAGACACATACTCCCATACAACTTCTTTTTGTGCAGTCACTTCAAACAATCTACCGGTGGCACCTTCCGTTATCAGTGTATTGCCATTGGGTAGACGCTCGCAGCCGCTTACCATAAAGCTGTAAAATGCCAGTATAGTTTCATTACTGTACATCCATTCGTATTTCAGAGATTCTGGATTAAGTTCAAGAATTCGTGAAAAATTAGGACTGCGTTTTCGATGACAACCATTATCAAAAATCAGTATATTCCCGTTGCTCAGCATCTGCGCATTGTGTTGATGAGAAAGATGACCAGCACCCCACTTCCACTTTATCTTACCACTGACATAGTCAACGATAACAACAGTATCTATAAGGCGCAGACTGATAAGCCAGTCGCCGTTATCCAACACTTCAATTGAGTTAGCATGCGTCCATTCTTTGTGGCTTTCTAGCGGGCAAATAACATCTTCCGCATAACTCAGATGCTCCCAGGAGCGCCATTCTTTGACCACCTCCCCCTGGATATTAATTTCCCTAACCACATCACCCCACATGAGCTCAGGGTCTTCCTCATGGTGGTGGCCGCCTTGAACTTGCCGACTAACTTCCGCTGGCAATTTCTCCCAGGCCAGATAGACGGTATTACCATTTTTAAGTCGCACGTAGTCATGATGCTGGGTTACGTCGCGGTGTTCCCACACAGATTCCCCATCAGGACTGAGCTCTATCAAAGCGCCTGACGAGCCGCCAATATCTTCACGTCCACCGGCATTCTCCGGGGGTAGGGTCTGGATTAGCAAATTTCCATTGGAAAGAAATTTTACGTGCTGAATGCCCTCAGGGTGGTGCCATTGATGAACGACCTGCCCCCGATAATCAATAATAGAAGCATGGTGTCCTCGCACAGACGAAAAAAGTGTATAGCCCCCCTCAACACCCTCGCTTCTGTAGGTTAATCCAATTTGACGGTGTGTTAACCAGGCCATAACTACCCTTGTCTATTTCGGCTGTATTAGTCCGTTGATTGTTCCAGCTGTTTAATCAGATTATGTATCCCGGTGGATAGCCAAATTTGCCATTCAACAGCCTCCCATATCAAACTACGGAACACTCTTGAATAGCAGCACTGGCTAAGCTAACCGGCTAGATGTACCCTCGGGTGCTAGTTTATGTCTAAATTATAAAGTTCCGAAACATTGTCATGTAACAACATATCCTGCTGCTGCTGAGGTAGTGGAGCAACGTACTTTTGTAGTAACTCCTGGGACCAAGGCCAGGTGGAATCACTGTGAGGAAAGTCATTTGCCCACATGATACGCTTGGGGTTCATTTTATCCATCATAGTAAATGCTACGATATCGTCCTGGAAAGTCAGATAAATATTCTCCAGAAAATACTCACTTGGCATTTTATCCAGTTCAGCGCCACGCAAGCGAAAACGATGGCGGTTGTAAGTATGATCCAGGCGATAGACAAAATGCGGTACCCACCCGGCATCTGCCTCTACGCAAACGATTTTCAGTTTGGGGTTTCGCATAAAAACACCCGAGTTCACAAACATACTCATGATGTCCTGGTTTGCCCGAATAATTGCATATCCAGAATTGATGCTGGTGCCTCGAAATTGCATGGATTTCATTTCACCTGAAGTCAATATGTGAAAACTCAGGGGCAACTCCAGATCAATAGCTGCTTGCCAGAAATCATCAAACATCAGATGGTCATAATCCACATTGGGAATCGCGGGCATACCGGGTAACATTACCCCCTTAAGCCCCAATTCCTTAATCTTCTGCAAATCTTTAATACCCTCATCAATACTTCTTAATGGCGTCTGGCCAAGACCGATAAGCCTCCCATCCGAAGGATCACAAAACTCCGCTAACCACAAATTGTATGCATCCATACAGGCTTTTTTATAATCGTGGTCAGACAAATTGCATATCTCCATTCCCACAGAGGGATAAATAATCTCTGCAGCAATCCCGTCTTTATCCTGGTCTTTCAAACGGGCCTCTGTATTCCACCCACCTTTGTGTAAATTCTCGAATTTTGCACCTTTGGCAGAGAGTTTTTCGGGAGGTTGACCCGCGGCTGAAATCAGCGACAAAGGAATGGCTTTCTTTAAACCTTTAATCTGGAATACATCACCACGATCAGGGTCATGTACTATTCGGGGTGCGTCATCAAGGTACTTTTTATCGATCCTGTCGATAAAAACACCCGGGGGTTCGCAGACATGTGAATCGGAAGATATGATTGGCTTAAACATAAAAACTCCTAATAATTTACAAACTGTGGCTTAAAATAATTGTTTAATTTCATAGGGTTACGATTAGTATCTTAACAAGTTATCACCTTGGGTAATAACTTGTCATCAAAATAACCTGGTTTTAAACTCTACAATATGAACAAATTTTTACTCATGTAGGTTTAACCACATAACTATTTACTGTGTTACTTACTTAACTGTTTAACACACCACCTAGGCCGGTTTTTTACTAAATATGTAGGGCTCAAGTGTCTCCTGGGCATTCTCGCGATACCGATGCCACTGACGACCACCATAATAGGCAAGGCTGCCGGGCTCGGCCTCTCCGTGTCCGGTATAATATGAATTGCAGTCCCGCAATGGCAAGGAGTTAATATCGGCAACTTTACAGTGCTCAGCATACTCATTTTCGGGCTCTTCTTTTACATCAACGGTATCCGCACCTTTCTCCTGCATGGTTTTTAACATCCACACAACATAATTGGCATGATCTTCTATAGCATCAGTAAAATTAAAACTACCGCCACCACCTTGTGGCCCAGACACAATAAACAAATTTGGAAAACCCGCGCTGTGTAAGCCCAAAAAGGTCTTGGTGCCCTTGGACTGCCATTTATCCTGCAAGGTTTGCCCGTTGCGCCCGGTAATCATGTTGAAGGTCGATGTCGCCATCCACTGAAATCCAGTGGCATAGAGTAAAATATCAACTGGATATTCCACACCATCATATACAACGCCTTTCTCATTAATCTCGCTTACTCCGCGGGGTGCCGTATCCACAAGTTTCACATGGGGCAAATTAAAAGCAGGCAGGTACTCATCGTGAAATGTTGGCCGTTTACAACCGTATGGATAGTAGGGCTTTAGGGCTGCCGCCGTCTCCGGGTCTTTGACGATAGTGTCTACCCTGGCACGAATCTGCTCCATAATTCGGAAATTGGTATTCAGTTGTTTTTGTACCAGTTCCTTCGGGGACAGTTTTGTAGTGTGTTTCTTGCGTTCTTTGAAATCGTCCACTTTACCAGCCAGATAATCATCGTTCGCCTTCATGGCGGTTCGACCTTCGGATATTCTGGCAAACCTTTTGCGTCTTGCTTTGGCCCAACCCGGTTCAGTAGCCCAGGTTTTCTTCTCTTCTTCAGTCGTCGCACGCTGGTCACGCACGTCGATAGAAGAAGGCGTGCGCTGAAACACATAGAGCTCTTTGACGATTTTGGCTAATTCCGGAATAGCCTGCACCGCTGTTGCGCCAGTCCCTATTATACCGACTCTTTTATCTGCTAAATCAACCTTGTAGTTCCAACGAGAGGTATGAAATGCCTCGCCCTGGAATTTTTCCATACCCTTAATATTTGCCAATTTTGGCGTGGTCAAAATACCATTGGCCAGAATAACAACCCTGGAGCGGATGGCATCGCCGCGATCTGTAACCACAGTCCAACGACCGCTGTCTTCATCCCAATCGGTTTTTTCTACCGTTGTATGAAACAAACAATGATCATAAAACTTGAATTTCTCTGCCATACTCTGGCAGTACTCCATGATTTCAAACCCACCGGCAAATTTCATAGTGGGCACATAACCCATCTCTTCAAGCAAAGGCAGATAGCTGTATGCTTCTACATCGCAGGCGATACCAGGATAACGGTTCCAGTACCAGGTGCCTCCAACATCTCCCCCCTTCTCACAAAAACGTACATTGGTAAATCCCGCTTCCTGCAGCTTGTACCATAACAACAAGCCAGCAAACCCAGCACCAACTACCAATATGTCACACTCGTCATTCAAGGGCTCTCGGGGCACGGGATCCGCGGAATATACGTCCTCCAGATATTTGCTAAACTCGCCGTCCATAGCTATATAGTCTGCCGCTCCGGTCCTGGATTCCTTAAACTCACGATATTTCGCTTGCTCATCGGCATTAAATACAGCACCGGGCTGCTCTTCAGGAAGTGTCTTGAGCGCCTCATCTTCAACAATTGAGTATCCTTTGCCGGCTATTTTATGCGTTGCCATGGACGCTCGAGTATTGAAGATCTTCAATCCACTTTCTGGGTCAATTCGAATAGACATACGTTTAATCTCACTGGTTACTAATTGGTTAATAGCTGTTTAATAAAAAATGCTGAATAAATACGGCCTATTTGTAGTGTACGGTTTTGCAAATAACTTTCCACAGTTCTTTACAGGGCGGCCAAGCAGCCGACTGCAGGACCAGTCCCTCAACATATTTACACAATCGAAGTCGCTATTTGCGTGTTGCCTGGGAATTTCTGTGTCAGAATACCGAACCACCATAGTATTCGTTCTCCTCAAAAAATTAGAGCCAAATTATGCCAAATGCAAATACCCCCATTTTGATTGGAGTTTCGCAAATTCTACAACGCATCACTGATCCCGCAACGGGAAAAGAGCCCCTGTTAATGATGCTCGATGCTGTCCGTCAAGCCGCAGAAGACGCTGGCAACCCCAAGTTGTTAGAGGAAGTGCAGTCTATGCGGGTAATACGAGGCATTTGGCAATATAAAAACCCAGCCCAATATATCGCAGAACAACTGAATCTGGGCAATATTGAAACCGTTGGTACGCCTATGGGCGGAAATTCAGTGCAGTCCGCTGTGAATCAATCTGCACTGGACATCCAACAGGGCAAGCAGTCTCTCATAGTGATCACCGGCGCCGAAAATGGGTATAGTCAGGCAAAAGCAAAAAAAGCCGGTATAGACCTGCATCAGACTGAAACGCCTGGAGAGTACTCCAGGATGCTGGCCCAAAATGTCGCCATGAGCAGTAAGGGTGAAACTATGCGTGGCTTACGTTCTCCTATACTGGTTTATCCTATTTTTGAAAATGCCTTGAGATATCAGCGTGGCGAAACTATCACCCAGCATAAGATTAGAATTTCCGAGATGTGGGCAAATTTCAGCAAGGTCGCCAGTCAAAACCCCAACGCCTGGCTCAGAGACCCTGTTAGTGCGGAAAGCATAAGAACCGAATCCGCTAAAAACCGAATGATCAGCTTCCCTTATCCCAAATTAATGAATTCCAATAACTCGGTTGATATGTCCGCAGCACTGATTATGTGTTCCGTAGAAAAAGCCCGACAGCTAGGTATTCCTGAATCCAAATGGGTTTACCCATGGGTAGGAACCGATGCACACGATACTTACTTCATTTCCAATCGTGACAACCTTTATTCCTCTCCTGCTATTCGCATTGCCGGCTCTCGTGCATTGGAACTTGCCAAGCTGGAAGTACATGACCTGGACCATATCGATGTTTACAGTTGTTTCCCCTCAGCAGTACAGGTAGCGGCCAACGAATTGAATCTGGACTATGACAAACCACTCACCGTGACCGGGGGCTTAACTTTTGGCGGTGGCCCGCTAAATAATTACGTAATGCACAGCATAGCGCGAATGGTAGAGCTGCTACGCACATCTCAGGAAAAAAAGGGCATGATTACAGCCAATGGCGGTTACCTGACAAAACATGCTTTCGGTATTTTTTCTGCCACGCCTCCACAGTTCGATTTTAGACACCAGAATGTCCAGGATGAAGTTGACGCCACTCCCACGCGCAATGCGGTTGATGAACATGAGGGCAAGGTGACCATTGAGTCCTACACTGTCATGTACGGATCAGATGGCCCCGCCAGCGGACACGCTGCCTTGCTATTGCCAGACGGACGACGTACCTGGGGCTATACTGACGACCGCGATTTAATGCAGGAAATGACACAATCTGAATTCTGCGGAAAACCTGCAACAATAGATCTCAAAGGGGTTTTTCGAACCCATTAACGAGATGGCGAAAACTAGTGTTAAATGTGCGGCCGTAGCACCGGATTTAGAGCTTATCCGAAAATATTTCGGCCAAACCAAAACTTTTTCGGAACTAAGAAATCCGCATATTGAAACTCGAGTGTCTTCTCGTATTCGCCAGAAAGCGAGAAAATCTGCGATCCTTATCCCGCTTCGAATGCCATTGGAGGCTAATAGAGCGCCAAGTGTACTGGTAACAAAGCGTCAGGCCGGTATCCGCTTTGCAGGCCATATTTGTTTTCCGGGAGGCCACACAGACCCTGACGATCCATCCATAGTGGCAACAGCGCTCAGGGAGGCGCAAGAAGAAATCGACCTACAACAAGAAGACGTTGAAGTGCTGGGGTGCCTGGGAGACTACTACACTCAAACCGGCTACCAGATAACACCTGTTGTGGGAATTATTGGAGCAGAAACCCAGGTATATGCCAATCCGAAAGAAGTAGCGGCTGTTGTGGAAATTTCTCTCAAGAGAATGCTGGAACCAGAAAACTATACGCTTACCTGGCATGACAAAAAGCGTGCACACTTTTCCTTCTCCGAGCAAGGTATAAGAATTGCCGGTCCAACAGTTTCAATAATGATCGGCTTTCTTGAAGCACTGGCAAATTACTCTGAGCCAAGCTGAATACTCTATATCCTGATTAAAGAGCAGACACGTGGAAGAAAACAGCGGCCTCAATAATTCACTGGCACCAGCATTACGCTTAGGTGGGTTTGTGATCAGGAATATCCATGTCCCGAATAGCGCGCAGCAACTGACGGCAAGTAACCTGCCCAGTCATCACGCCCTGACTATCCACCACAGGAATACGCCGACGTTTATGAGCCAGCATAGATTGGGCAACGTCAATTATGCTCTCACTCTCGAGCACACTTTCTACAGCGGAGGTCATACATTCCACAACAGGCGTGACACCCTGCTCTTCCCCGTAATATGTACCTGAAAGAATGGCCTGAAGACAGTCTAGCTCTGAAAGCATGCCCACGGGTTTGTGCTCATCATTTACCACTGTAACCCCGGATATTTTGTGCTCTAGTATTTTTGCAATTGCATCAAACAAATCCGTTTCAGGGCGCACAGTTACGGGTTTCCGAAGCATATGATCACGCGTTCTTACCGATTTACGAAACATAGTTTTATCCTTATTAAGGTTGAGTTTTATAAATTATTATTAGTGCTCGTCTGCCTTGTTAAGATAGTTTCCTGCCCAAGATATTATTTTGATTTAAACTAGTGCTCTTTTGGAAATATATGCCCTTTATCAATGGAGCCCTAATCCTGTACCCATATTCCCTACGATTCAACTGATAATTTACCTGGAAAAATATAGGGCACACCGATTTCACACTAGCCGATGCTACTGTGTTTACACTGAAAATTTAAGTATTTTCCCCTCAATGCCGTTTTCTGCAGAGTTAACCGCTCTCTACTTGTGATGGACAGCACACATACAAGCCTATAAAGCACGGTAGCATTGTCTCAATTCGACAGGATTTCGACACGTGATAGCTAATAGGTCATTTAATAGGCACTACATGTCCATTTTCCGCCTGATTTTTGGCGCCATATGGCTACTGACAGCGGGATGCCAATCCCTGCGCATGGAAGTACCCACTCCAGAAGTTTCCGGTGAAGCTACACATCAGACAATAAGCCCGGCGCAAGCAGACGCTCGCCCCGAAACAACTTCAGAAACAAATGTAAACATAGAAACACCGGAAAAAATGCAGCCCCTGGGTATTATTCTAAGTGATGCATTGCCGGGTTATGTTGATGTTGCGGACGAATTGACAAAAAGGCTAGCGCGGCCTTACAGACTATTCTATCTCAATACTTCAAATGCTGAATCAACAATAAAAATTCTGGAAAATGAAACTTTTGCATCACTGATAGCTATTGGCGAACCCGCCCTGCAGTTATTATCCAGACATAATCTGAATTCAGACATTATTTATTCACAGGTATTTGACCCTCCCGAAAGTGGCTTTCGTGGCGTTTCAGCTATCCCCCCTATGCAAATGCAAATTGACTTCTGGCGCTCTAGAAACCCAAATTTGAACCATATTGGAATTGTTAACAGCAAGCGACTCGCACCCCAAGTTGCAGAACTTGTAATCGCAGCCGAAAAAAGTGGCATTAAATTGAGCATTGGTGAAGCCTACTCAGACAAAGCCGCCTTACACCAATTTCGCCGGATGGTACCGAATATTGACGGTTTTATTATACTACCCGACGCCAGCATTCTAAGCCCCAACACTCTTACCCGCATGGTCCAACACGCTAATGCAAATGGCGTGCAACTATTGACTTACAACATTCCGATTTTTCAGCTCGGAACCTTTCTTCATATTACCAGTTCAAATGCAGATATTGCGGACCGGATAATTGACTTACTTAATGATAAAACAACCCAGCATATACCACTAACAGCACTGCGCGTGAAAGTCAGTGGTGCTGCGCGATACGCAAATGTGCGCCGATAGCACCCAGGAGCCAAATCAAACGCTGCCATCACGTACTCTCGCCAGCGAGATTCTGAGGACACATCTGCTGTTCGCGGCCATTGTAGGCATAGTTGCACTTACCTGTGTCTGGTGGGTAGCGAACCGGGTGGTCAGGGACAATCTCGATGATTGGTCACTACGATGGATTGGCGAGCTAGATGCCCTGGGCTCTGGCCTGTACATAAACATCGGAGACGAGCGATTTCTCACTTTGGAAAACTATATTCTCAGATTTCCTGAAATTCGCTACATTCGTTACTACGATAAAGAAGGCTACGTTATTTATGTAGAAAGCCGTTCAGAAAAAATTCCTATTAATGAGTTATCAGCCACTCAGGTAGCTCATCTCAAACAACGAGTAGAAGATAGCACCCAGCATGTAATCGATGAAACACACGCGCCTCTAGTGCGTATCAGCAAGGCCATCACAACAGAATCAGTTCTAACATCTGATCTATTCTCAACAACCCGTATCGACGATATGATAACCCGAAGTGCTATAGCGGGGTATGTTGAACTAGGACTTGACTACAGTAACTACGATCGTGCCCTGCTGAAGAATATAATTACCGGCAGTCTGATTATATTTACCGCCTTTGGCCTCC